>JBAZCM010000080.1:0-8947 GCA_041654935.1 Sphaerochaeta sp.
GCCCAACAGGCCTCCAATGCCTCTTCCCTGTCCACCTGGTCGCACGTGTCATATTCGCTGAGTAGTTTGCCACGGAAGCGAAGAGGGATGGCTTCTAGGGCATCCCTCATGTGCATACGGCAAGTTCTGCACTGACTCGTTCCAAAGTCTCTTTCCTTCTACAGTAAACACATTCTCCAGTAAAATGTTCAAGGCAGACTTTGGATGTGTCTCTAAGCAGTTTGCTGTACTTCTTGCACAAGATTTCTATCTTTTGATCGTCACACTTCACTGGCATATTTATCCAACGACTTTTGCCTTCTCGGTCTTTATTCAAGTATTCCTAGAAACCCAACACACCTGTCATGCCCTCTTGTTCCGATAGTTATCTCCGTTAAGCTCTATTACTTTACCCTCAGACGCCACCCTGTCGAGAGCTGACTGCCCTATGATTGTGACAAACTCTGATGGTGTCGCATTAGTAATCAGTACTGTGGATCTCATGTAGTTGTACCGCTTGTTGATGAGCGAATACAAATACGTGAACTCGGTTGGTGTCCCTATGGTCTTATCTATCTCATCAATCACCAGGTAGTCATACGCACTATACCGCCCGACAACCGTCTCTGTAGAGTTGTCATTGAATGAACGCTTGATTTCGTTGAAGAAATCGAACGCAAGCGCATACATGGCTGATTTGTCATTATGAATCTGGTGCCTGCAGGAAGCGAACGCCAAGTGGGTTTTGCCCGTTCCATTCGACCCGTAGATCACCGCTGACCTGCCTTGCTTCAGATACTCGACAACAGCCCGCTGCTTGTCATTGCTGCACTCGTAGTTGTCGAAGCTGGCTAACTTAAATCTCGGAGGCACCTTATCTCGGAAATCCATCATCTTGATGTCAATACTATTTTGTCGCTTGCGCTGCCTTTCCTCTTCTTCCTGAGCCTCACTGATTTTGTCACGTTCTTCTTTCGATAGGATTCTACCGTATTTCTGGAGTTCCATTTCCTCAAATGTCCTCATGAATCTATCCAAAGTTTCGTGCATATTCCCTCCTATAGCGTCTCATATGACGAGATATCGAGCTGATATCCTTCCTTCGATCCTGGGTGCCTTCCTGTCCCTTTCACTATTCGTCCCATCTTTTCGGGGAAGACTCCTTGCCATCCGTTTGCGATGGATAGCTCGACACATGCAATCCGTTCACTGTCGGTAGCCAACTCTCGCTGGAGCTGGGAGACCAGCATTGTGAGGGACCGCTCGCTCATCGGCTTGCCAATCTCCCGCCGGTGGCTGATGAAGTCTGCCATGATGGCCCTGAAGCTTCCTTCAGGCAGGAGTTGCTCAAGGATTGATGCTCCCTGCTCGGCTGTGATGTAGTTGCTCTTCTTCCGCCCCTTCGCCGGTGCCTTCCCCCCCTTGGGGGGTAGGGGGGACTCTTGAATTGGAGGCGGAGATGGAATTGGAGACGGAATCGGAGATGTAGATGGAGATGGAGATGGAGATGGAGATGGAGATGGGGCATTGCTACCCGCATTGCTACCCGCATTGCTCTGAGCATGCATGTCGCATGCATCGAGCATGCTAGTAGCATGCTCATCACATAAGCTGTCTTCCGTATCTTCTTGCTCTGCAATATCTTTGATCCATCTGGCGTTAGCAGCTGCCTTAGCCTTTTCGGAACGCATTTTTGACCCATACAACCACGGCTGGTGATCTCTCCAGTCATGAATCTCGTAAACTGCCCCCTTCTTCTTAATAAACCCAACCTTTATCAAGATATCGACTAGAGATTCCTCCTTTCTCCACTCTGCGAAACCATCAAGAACTTCCTTCTCGCACCCATTAAATACCCCGTCGGTATACATCCTTCCTGCAATACTGAATAATCTTATGAGACCGTAAAACCCCTCATATCCAGCCAAGTGAATCAATCGCCTCACCTTGGGATGATCAACAAAATTAAGATCAAGACGCATGTCATTTGCCACCTTGTACCCCCTCCAATTCATCGCCTATACAATCAAGAACGGTTGCAAATCCATAAGGATTCTTTGCGGTCTCAAGGCATCCAATGAAGGGATGACAAGTGCCTGGAGAAATCTGTTTGAACGCTCCATGTTGGCAGTGCCCATCCTTGAATATCATGGGAGTCCACCACCTGGTTCCATACGGAAAAACAAGATTGTTCAATAGAAAAGATGGTGTTGAAATAATCCGCTCCATGTCAGGCCCTCTTCTTTCGATTACGAATCGTATAGACTGGCATTTCCTTCTCAGCGATCCAGTCGAGAAGCTTCTGCTCATTGAACCGGACGTGGCCCCCGATCTTGTAGTAGGGAATGGTCCGCTCATACACATACTTCCTGACAGTCTTCTCAGCTACATTGAGTAGCTCTGCAACCTCTTCCACAGTGAGGAAACTCTTAAGCGTCGAATGAGTAGTCATCCTCGGTACCTCCTTCATTGGACTCTATCCGTGTCACTTGAGCGCCTTCCATCCAGGCATCAATTTGATTGATGTCGAATAGGACGCATCCCTCCCTCTTGATATAGGGAACCTGCTTGGAAAGAACTCGGGCTCTAATGGTTGCTACCGACAAGCCGGTATAATCAGCTACCTGGGAAACCCTTAGATAACGTTGTGTGAGTTTTTCTACCTTCATCACATCCCTCCATGTACTTGCTTCTGTGTGTTTCACAGTGATGCACAAATGGTACGAAATGCTGAGATGCTTGTGCTGTAACTAAATTGAGAGTATTTGAGGCTGAATGTAATTCTTTTGAGATTGGCTTACTTTTGAATGGAGCTCCGTGAAAGATGAATAAAAAACAGCCAGCTACATGAATTGGAAAATGCATTCGATGAAAAAAAAATCTCCCAATTTTAAGATTCAAAAGGGAGATTCTAAGACAGGTTAGAGTAGTGGTATATACGAACAATCAAATTTCTAGAAGACCATGTTGCGCCCTAGCATAAATATTATTAGATAATAAAAAACAAACCAACTCCTACAGTTTTTTAGGTGCTCGTGATGATGCAAAATTGTTTCTGGAGTACTTGCTCCCGTCAAGTTTTCTGACCCGTTCAACTAGAACATTGTCTTTTGGGTAGTGAGCAAAAATCATATCAGATGCTTCCTCTTGGGTTTTTCTGTGCTCACGCATGAAATAGGTAGTTAGTGCCTTTCTCAGTAACCTTTGGAATTCTTTTGCTGATTTTACGCCGATGATATAAACACCAGGTTGGTCAGGTGCATGGGTCATCAAATTATTCTTAAGAGCTAACTCTTCCCATAAATTAGTTTTAGCAGGTGTCTGGGCAGTATTCTGTTCTAGCTTTTTCTTCATGGTAAGCTTATCTATTCCATCCACGATGTCGATCGTAAAGGGATCAGAAAACACACGTTCAAGGGATTCACTACTGAAGGTTTGTTTGTTGGAGAGAGCGTTGACCTGAACCGAAATGGGCATCAGGCGAAGGGTATTCCAGGAGAGGTAGGCCAAGGCTTCAGCAATTTCAGTTCGAACCCAGTTGGATGTTATGATCTCTGTAATTCTACTAAGCTTGACTGATAATAAGGCCTCTGATTCTTCAAATAGAGTATGCAGGTAAGTGTCTTCCCTCCACCAGCGTACAGGGAAAGCAAGCCGTTCTGGAATGTCGTAAAATGGATCGTAAGGTTCGACACTGAAATCAGCTGGTATATATGAATTTTTCCAGCTTAGGGGGGTAAACGGAAAATTTCTGTACTGGAATGCAGTCAGTAGTGCATCCAGTCGTGTGTTATGGCACTTGACTTCAGGGAAAACACCGGTGTCGTCACGATACTCAAGAACATACTCATTTGCATTATAAGGTTCCTCGTACTCATAGAATTGGCAAAGCGTCCGCCAGATTGAGTATGCAGTCAATTTGGCAGGTTGAAAATAATCATGATCAGATTTTAAGAAGCTACGTTCACATAAGATATTCCCCCATAGATTATTGAACGAGCCATAATGATCATCAAGGGGTGTGTCATACATAGTCTCCAAGATTTCGTCATATCGTTCAGACATCTTACTGTTAATATTCTGGACATCAGAGAAATATTTTTCATGATTACCATCAGAAAGAGACTGGGCCATGTCTTGCAGAAGCTTCAGTTTCACCAACAGGTTGATTTTCTTTGTAGTCTCAATCTTCCCCTCAAAATCATTTAGTGTAGCAATGCTTGCTTGGAAGGCTCCGACTATTTGTTGTTCTAGTCCATCCAGTATAGCTTGCGTGACTATCTCTTTCATAAAGCTCCCCTTACTTAGACGTTGTATTTCCATTGGAGAAAATCGACAGGACAGTCTTTCCGACCTCTATCAGTTCCTCATCTGTATCATGTGAGTACCTGTCGGTCATTTCCACGCTCTCATGGCCTACGACCGAGCGAAGCATCTTCTCATTGATGCGTCCTCGCAGGGATGAGTTGAAGGTGTGACGCAGCGAGTGGAAGTCGATGTTGCGCTCGACTCGCTCCTCTTCTGAAATACCAATAGCCTTGAGTGCCTTGTAGAAGTGGTTGAGGATGTAGTTGGAAGAGATCGGATTGTCCGGTGATGCCTCAGTCCAGAAAATCATTGTGCTGCCCTCGTGGGGGTTCCTAGCAGCCTCAGCGAAGAGCTCCTCACAGAGATGGCGGGGGAGGGGAACACGACGAGTCTTCTTGCCCTTGGTCGACTTGATACCAGCGTAATCGTTGAAGGCTCGATCGACTGTCACGATGCCATGTTCTTTATCAACAATTTGAATCTGCTCGGTAGATAGGGCCCTAATCTCTCCAGCTCGCATTCCCGTGTACGATGCCAAGGCAACGGCCAGATAAGGCTTCAGGTCGGTCTTGACGGAGTACTCCTTCTCAACCAGCGTCTTGCCAGGTCCACGCACAAGCCTTGCCTCGGTCACACCTACGGTTCCCTTGAGATAGAGATGGTCCATGACTTGCACCAGCTCATGGATAGAGTAGATGCCACGTTCTCGGTTGGTACTGGTGAGAGGCTCCACCCCGTCCATGGGATTGTGGGCGATCATCTTCTTGCGAGTGGCTTCCTTCAGGGGTACAGACATGCTCTGTACCACCCTCTGTATGGTGGAATTGGAGAGCCTGCCTTCATCCAGCAACTCGTCGACAACCTTCTCGATGTGGAGGGCGTTGACCTCATGTACTTTCAGGCGAATAGAGAGGTGGGGTACAGCGTTCTTGTTGAAAGTACTGAGCATGGTGACAGCATAGTCCTTGCCGATGCTGTTCGGAGATTTCTGGTTTCGCCTCCGGATGTATTCAGACCTCTCAAAGTCCCAGAACTCTTGGACGTACTCGATGAAGAAGCGCTCCTCCCGGTCGAGGTTGACGTAGCCCATTGTGATTGCACGCTCAACGATGGTGTAAGCTTCCTTGGCACGGGTGACAGGCATCGTCGACTTGTCCCCACATTTCTTTCTGAGAAGTTCGACACTAGTTGATAAGCGAACTTTTCTGGGATCATCAGGGTCAGTAAAATTGACATAGAAATACGAACGGGAGGCCTTCTTCCGCTTGGTGAGGTAGTAGTCCATACTCTTCTCTACTCCATTTAACTCACTGCTCATATAGCCTCTGCATACCCTTTTGCATACCCCGCACGGTGTTTTCGAAGATTCCCAGAAAAAAGAAAGCAACTAATTCTTTATTGTAGAACTAGTTGCTTAATGGGCGCGATTGGGTTTGAACCAACGACTTCTACCGTGTGAAGGTAGCACTCTCCCGCTGAGTTACGCGCCCGATTAACAATGGGTATCATACGGAAATTTATGTCCGTTGTCCAGAGCAGTTTCTATTGTTAGTTGCTGTACTCGCCAACCATTTCAACAAAAGAGACATCCAGGAGTTTTTCTTCAGTAATCTCTCCGTTTTCTTGCTTGGTGATCTTCAGGAGCTCTTGCCAACCTGAATGACCTACCGGGAGGATCATGATACCTCCTGGGGTAAGTTGATCAATTAACTTATTCGGCATCTCTTTTGGGGCAGCGGTAACCATAATTCGGTCATAGGGAGCATGTTCTGCCCATCCCTCCGATCCATCACCAATTTTATAGTAGATGTTGGTATATTCCATCTTGATTAGTCGATCTTTTGCTCTTTGGGCTAGTTCTTCGACATACTCGATGGTATACACCTTCTTGGCAAAGGTAGCCAAGAAAACAGTCTGATATCCACTGCCTGTACCAATCTCTAAAACCGTGTGATGCTCTTCAAGCTGGAGCTGCTCGGTCATATATACCACCAAGCTAGGCTGACTGATAGTCTGACCATGACCGATAGGCAGTGGACGATCCAATGAAGAGAGCACGCGGTACTGGTTGTCAATGAATTGAGAGCGGTCCAAAGACGCAAAAAATGTTTGGAGTTTTTCTCGCATGGCTTTATGATATCTTGTATACATTAACAAAGATAGTATTAAGAAGGTGCCCATATGACGCAGACAAAAGATAGTGGCCAATTAAAATTATTAGAGATGCAGCAACGAGATTCCCTCCTTTTCGGTCTGTATGCACGAGGCGGTGAGTTTAAAAGGGTTATTGACGAGGAAGTTCAAAAGCGTTTGTCTCTTATCACAGCAGAGGACGTAGCTCGTGACGTCATCGGTACTTTGAGTGAAGTCAATGATGAGATGGCCTACGCACAATCAGGGCGAGGTCGGTGGGGATACCGGAGCTATGAAGAGACTGTCAGCGAGCTATTGCGTGATCAATTTAACCCATTTTTGGATACGATTGAAGATGCAGCAAAAGAAGGGCGTGCGGATCTCGCCCTAATCAGGGTAGAGGGAATTGTCCTGGGTCTCTACCGCTATGAGCGCAAATGTCCTTATAATTACGTTGATGCTGTTCCTGATGATTGGCTTATGATGGCTGAAGACGCGCTGGATGCTTGGAAGGAACTGTACCCTGATAATGAAGCTTCACAACAATTGTTGCGGACGTTTATTGCTGAGAACTGCCCCCAATGGGAAGAAGCTTTTGAATTGTAGGGTCAAGGTCTGGTTAGGGTTGTGTTTTCGGCGCTTAGTTCAACGGATATGGCTTCTTACCTACGGTATTAAAATTTCGGATAGTGGCTGTACAAATGGTGAGGATATCGGTCATCGTGAATCAGATTGACTTCGTAAAACAGGCCTTGATACCGGCCAGTATGCACAATAGAAAGTTTTTGTAAAAGGATTGTTCGATCATATAGACAACCAAGCTTGGCTGGCTGATTGTCTGCCCATGACCGATAGGCAGTGGACGATCCAATGAAGAGAGCACGCGGTACTGGTTGTCAATGAATTGAGAGCGGTCCAACGATGCAAAGAACTCTGTTAACTTCTCTTTCATAGATAAAGAGTAACTGCTCCAATAGCAAAATGTAAGGGGGAGAGAATATAGAAGATTTTTGCCTTTTGCTGTTCTCTATACACATTATTTGCACAGGTGTATCATATTTGTGAATAGGGTAGTCACTTAGCCAGATTATAGCTATTTGACCTGTAGGAATACCCTTCCGTTTGGAGATACATACTATGAAACGATTGATGATTTTAGTTATGGTTCTTTCGGTGCTCACTCCAGTTTTTGCTATCGGTCCAGTTCTCGGAGTCATTGGGGTTGGTCTAGATATAGTCACAACCAAGCACTCGACGACCTTAATAATCGATGGAGAGGAAATTACCATCGGTGGCTCTTCGATCAAAGGATTGCAGAAGAGTATGGATCAATATGACTTCTCTACTCTTAACTTTGATGAAAGACTCTCCATTTACGAGAATGCACAAGTCTCCATAGGATGGCCAGTTGCAAAGGGCCTATTGCTCGGCTTCGGTTCAGGATCGAAGGCTCAAGGCGATATCGGTGGCAAGATATTTGGTGAAATTGCTGACTGGACAACCTTGGCTGCAGTTGGAGTAGGGCTTACCATGTACATCGTTGAATTCATTGTTCTCGCTCCATGGATTGGTGACCAGGAGTATCCCAAAGATACTGAGATGCAGCAAATTGCCAAGGGATTTCTTATCGGAGGAGCAATTGGCTTTGGTGTAGAACGTATCATCCAAGCAATCCTGCCTGCTGTCTATGGAAACAAGCACAACAAAGTGCTACGCGATAACCTGGGCATTACCAAAGACGGGCAGGACAGCTTTACCTTCAACGTCGGTATGGTTCCGGTCGTCGACCGAGAGGGATCGGTTAATCTAGGGATGCAGGTTGGTGCTCGATTGAGTTTCTAAGAGCTCTGAACCCCTTTACAATGACCACATAGCCACGGTCACTTTCATCCTGTGGCAATGTGGTCTTTCTTTTACCCTGTAGCGTTACCCATAACGGTGTCTCTTGCACGATTGCCTGACAGCGGCTGATAAAAAGGGCTTCAGGGTCATCACTCTTGGTATATGCATTCTCCTCTGCTCCATTCAAGGCCAAGAAGAGGGTAAGCGTCTCCTCATACAGCGGACCAAAAAGGGCGAGCTGCAGGTTCGGTGAACCTTGGCCGAGGTAAAGGGAAGTAATGTTTCCAAACTGAGAGTACACCTCTGCGATGGCCGTGGCTACTTCAGCGACAATAGGGGGGTATTCGTTCATAACGGCTCCTCTTAGTCCACTGTGGACTTTCTGCCATTGTGGTGCAAGAGCCTAAGAGGGTCAAAGAGCGCACTTCGATGATAAGGGCCCCATGATCGTTCTGCACTACGCCCTCTACCACCAGGGGAGTGCGCTGAAAGAGCAGGGGATAGAAGCGCTGGTAGAGGTGGGGAAAGAGGACTGTCTCATAAAGGGCGCTCTCATCCTCAAAGGAGACAAAGCTCATCAGGTCCCCTCCCTTGGTGCGCACTTGCTTACGGGTGATTTGATGGCCGATCAGGGTGATGGGCCTGCCGACATAGTGGGGGATGTCGGCAGCCCAGACGCGCCTGA
>JBAZCM010000081.1:0-8932 GCA_041654935.1 Sphaerochaeta sp.
GGTGGTGCTATTGTGAACATCGCCAGTATCAATGCGTTTATCCCAACCTTCAGTAAGACAGTGCACTACGACGCCTCCAAAGCCGCGGTAGTAGGCCTTACCCAAAGCTTGGCCGCCGAGCTGGCCCCACAGGTTCGGGTCAATGCAGTTGCCCCTGGGCTTCTAGCTGCCCCCCACCTTGACAGAGACCACCCTCTACGGCAACGCTATGAACAGCGCTCGCCGCTGGGCAAGCTCGTCGATGCGAAAGAGGTAGCCAAGGTGGTTGGCCTCTTAAGCGATTGTGGTGATATGACTGGCCAGACCGTCGTTGTTGACGGGGGCTATACGATAGGGTAGCGATGAAAATTCTTTGTGTAAGTGATGCGACAGACCCGTTGGTCTACTCGCAAAATATAGCAAGTCGATATGAAGACGTGGACCTGGTGATCGCTGCAGGGGACCTGCCGCTGCACTACCATGAGTTCATTATCTCCAGTTTGAACAAACCACTATACTTTGTCTTTGGCAACCATAACCTGGAACATTTGAGCCACTACGTCAAAAACGATGAGAGCCTCCCTACCGGCCATGCAATCATCTCCGATACCAATGGGCATATGCCCCCTTTCAGCGGTGAGTTCATCGATGGCAAGGTCCGTCGAGACCGCAAGAGTGGCTTGATCATCGCAGGCCTGGGAGGCTCGATGCGATACAATACCGGAGCTCACCAGTTCAGCGAACGACAGATGTTCTTCAGGATGCTGCGCATGGTGCCGCGCCTGCTCTTCAACCGCATCTTCCATGGGCGATACCTGGATATCCTTGTCACCCACGCTGCTCCATTGGGCATCGGTGATGACACTGACCTGTGCCATATTGGCTTCGCTACCTTTCTCACCTTCATGGAGCGATTTAAGCCCAAGTACCTTTTGCATGGACACATCCATCTTGTCGATTTGAATGCCAATCGGCACCACGTTTACAAGCAGACACAGATCATCAATATCTATAACAGCTACATCCTTGAGGACCCACAGCTGGGCAGGAGGGCACGCCGTGGCACGTGACTTGTTTAGCCAAACCAACGAAGATTTTGAAAAGGCAAAGACTCGGGGAAGGATTCAATCGGTGCTCTCCAACTTAGCGTGGAAGAACTCCGATCTTTTGAGCTTCTATGCGGTCACCGAACTCATCAAGCCACGTAACGAAACCTACCGTGGGATGCGCACTATTCCCATCTCCCAGATTATTGGCAGCGAAGGGCGCTACCAGGACTTCAGCCAAGCCTTCTATCCGAAGAAGGAGCTTCTGCGCTCGCGGTGGCGCTCCATCGATGGGGCGGTCAAGCAATACATTATCCTCCCTCCCATCTCGGTCTATAAGCTTGGACAGTGGTACTTCGTCCGTGACGGAAACCACCGTGTTTCAGTGGCCAAAGCCCAGGGTGTTGAGTTCATTGATGCCGAAGTCGTTGAGCTGGACAGTCAGATCCCCTTGGAAGCGGGTTTGACGATGAAGCAGTTACGCCGTCGCGTAGTACACTATGAGCGTAAGGGCTTCATAGAGCAGTACCATCCAACCTTCCTACCGATGGATGAGATTCGCTTCTCTTCCCCTGGCTCATACCCTGAGTTGGTCCACCACATCCAGGTGCATAAGTACTTCATCAACCAAGGACGAAGCGAAGAGCTCACCTTCGCCGAAGGTGCCACCTCATGGTATGAGAAAGTCTATAAGCCAATCATTGAAGAGGTCAGGCTACAAAAAATTGCCACAGCCTTCCCTGGAGCGACCGAGGCTGACCTGTACATGTGGATCGTTCGCCACTGGGATAACCTGAAGCACATGAGTGGTAGCCACGAAGTCTCCATCGAGAGTGCGGCAAGCGACTATAAGGCTCGGTTTGGCAAAGGAGGACTCAGGCGGTGGCTAGACCGCCTTAAGCTCTTCTTCTCAAAGGATTGAGTTACTCTTGGATGTAGGCACTGAGGGTGTCTGCGTAGACCTCCATCTCCTTTCCAAGGCGATCACTGGGTCTGATGGACCCCTCCTTGCCAGCAAGGTGGACCAGGCCACTTACCGGCTGGTCACAGTAATCAAGCTCATCATGGATTCCGAAGGGGATGTGCAGCATGCCCATCGACTGGGCCCAGTAGATCATGGCATTGAGGGTGTGTGCGCCCTCAGCCGTTGAGTTCATGCAACTGGTAAAGCACGCAAAGAACTTGGTCTCAAGGCTCTTGTCCTTGGCCAGAGGCATGGTGGTATCCAAGAAAGCCTTCATCTCAGCAGTGATACTGCCAAAGCGGGTCGGGCTTCCTAGGATGATCATATCGCTTTTGAGGAGGGTAGAGGTGCTGACCAACGGTAGGGCACAAATTTCCTCGTAGTAGTCATTGGTTGTCTCTTGGGTATTTGCCCAAATATGAAGATCCGGATCATCAACACGGTAGAGTCGAGCATCGACGTTTCGCTCAGCCATGAGCTCCTGCATGTAGGATGCAATGATGTAACTGTTTCCACTGACGCTGTGGACGATGATTGAACAACGCTTCATAGTAGACCTCGCTTGTTTCAGTTCTTATCCAATCATACACCACAACAGGCTCTTAGGGGGAGAGAACATCAGCACCAAGCAGTAAAAAGACCGTCACGTTGATCAACATATACGAGCGTTTCATAGACTTCGGTGAGCAGTTTTTCAGTCAGGACCTCTTCCTTGGGACCGTCGGCAATAATCTTGCCCTCTTTCATCAACACCACTCGCCCGATGGAGGGGATGATCTCACTCAGTTCATGGGTTGCCAGGATAATCGTCTTTCCTTGGCTGTTCAGCTGCTCCAGTGTCTGCCGGTATGCCCTACGAGCGGGAAAGTCCAAGGCAGTTCCTGCCTCATCAAGTAAGAAGACACTGGGCTCATTGACGGTTGCCCGGCAGAGCAGAATTCGGCGAGCCTCACCGCTACTCATCCGGTTCATCTGTTTGTCGGCAAGGTGAAATGCGTCATAACGCTCCATCACCTCACGAGCCTTCTGACGCTGTTCATCACTGACTTGATGGTGAAAATCAAGGCCAATTGAGCTGAAGAAGCCAGAGAGTACAATCTCTATCCCTTTATAAGAGGAGTTGCAAAGATACTGTAGTGACTGGCTGACAATGCCCAGGCGCTTACGAAGCTCAAGGATCTGCCAGCGTTGTTTGCCAAAGAGGAGGCGCTTCATGTGCGGGTGGGCCAACGGATGGACCTCTTGGCTGATAACCTGTACCAGCGTAGATTTCCCAGCTCCATTTGGTCCGATGATCGCTACATGCTCCCCTTCATTCACAGAAAATGAGACGTCATCAAGGATAGGTATGCCTTTACGCCGTACGGTTGCGTGCTCTATATGGATGATTGGCTCGCTCATGCCTGATGGTAGCACAATAGAGAAATTATGCGTAGCTTATCAGGGCAGAACGCTCATCTGGATAGGTGTCCAGAATCATGGTCTCCAGGGAGGTGAGGGTAACCAAGGCCAGCGCAACAGCCAAGTCAGTCTGGCCGTTTTGCAGTGCCTCACAGAGATACGAATAATCCTTTGCCCGCTTCTCCAACTGAGGGAGGGAGAAGTCGATCGAAGTTACTGCGCGATCGAGGATCGGGGCGAGGCTCTCATAGATACTGATGAGGATCTGGTTGTCATTGGCTTGGATGAGGGTGCGGTGAAACTCTGCCTCGGCGCTATAGAAGCGGGTTATCGCCTCGCCACTCTTCTTAGAGCGTGGTGCAAGCGCTGCCTCCATGGCTACGGTGGCTCGAATCAGTTGGCTGAGGTGGCGCTTACGACCTTCACGTCGGGTGAAGTCTCTCACTGCATTAGTGGCAACTGCAATACGAACCTGCATGAGGTTTTGCATCAGTCGCCTGGGGCAAATCTCACTGTTCATGATAGAGGTGGAGATGGATTCAATGTACTGGTCGAGGCTGGAATTCACTACTTCTGCCCTTCGGCCTTGACTGATAGTCACCAACCCTTTGGCTTCAAGGAGCTTCAGTGCTTCACGGACAGGACGGCTTGAGGTATTGAAAAAAGTGGCGAGTTCCTGCTGGGAAGGGAGAAAGCTTCCGCGTTCAAATGTCTTGTCCAAGATCATTTGCTCTATTTGTGCGGCAATCATAGCCGTCTTTGTTTCCCGGATTTGTTCCATCGTAGCCTCGCAATTCTCAAAAACAGAGATGTCATACGTACAAAGTTTATGACTCCTTATATAGTAGTATAAAAGCTAAATCTTGGCAATACCGTATTATCAGACGATATTTAGATGTCATTAGTTGTTCAAATGTTAAAAGTATTGCTGTTGTTACAAGACTTTGGTCACATGATAGGCCAAAAGTAAACCTGCCCCGGATGACCAAGGCAGGCATTTTAAGTTTTATTACAATGGCCTACAGGTCGAGTGCCTCAAACTTCTCACGCGTTGTGGTGAGGTTGACCAGCGTCAGAGCAACTGCAAGGTCAGTCTGTCCATTTTGCAGAGCTTCGACGAGGTAGCGGTACTCATTGACCTTCTTACGCTGCTCGGCGTAGTTCTCGCTGAGGCGATCAAGAGCATCATAGAGTTGTGGTGCGAGGTTCTCGTAGATTGAGCTGAGGATGATGTTGTCATTTGATTTGATCAAGACAGCATGAAACTCATACTCGTTCTCTTTGAAGTCCCGCAGTGCCTGGTCATTCTTCCCATCTTCGAGTTCGGGAAGGAGGCCCTCCATCTTCTTACAGGCTTGGTCCAGCGAGCGGACAATCATTTTGCGGTCGGGATCACGGCTGAGTTCACGGGCTGCACTGACTTCAATCGTAGTGCGTACCTGCATCAAGTCGGTGATGAGTTTCTTGTCTGGCAGCTGCTTGTTGGTCATCGAGGAGGCAAGAGAACTTACGAACTGGTCGAGGCTGTTGCTCAACACTACCGCTCGCTTTCCCTGGCTCACTTCGATCAGGCCTTTTGCCTCAAGGTTCTTGAATGCCTCTCGGATACTTCGGCTTGAGGCGTCAAAGAGCTCTGCCAGTTCATGCTGACTTGGTAGACTCTCTCCTGCCTTATATTTTTCGTTTAGGATGTCGCGTTCGAGCTCTCCTGCAATGATTGAAGATTTTGTAGCGGTGCCACGGCGATAGCTATCTGGTTTAATCATGGTGTGTCCTCTTTGCTTATACACTCTTGTATACGCTATATCCTATCAAAATGCAATGACAAAGCCTAAAAAATGTTATAGGTATGTAGGATGTTGTAAGAAGATAAGTGTCGGTCTCCTAAAAAATTGTACGGACAAGGCAAAAACTTATGATGTTCATTGCCCTGTTATTCCAAACATCGTACTTGTCATTTTGCAGCAGCTGAATACGAACATGCTTGATGACATAAGTGTACAAGGAGTTTAAATTATTTACATAAAAAGAAATAGAGTATAATCAATATGAGGTTAACAACTATGTATTGAAAAATTACATCAAGAGCATTGACATATGTTTTCTATCAATAGTATATTTTGGGCTGAAAGGACTGGAAAGGGCCTTGCACACTTTTCCGGGAGGTACTGCTTTAATGAGAAAGTTTTTGATATTTATCCTGATGCTTGGAGTTGCCCTGTCGCTCGTCGCAGCGCCACTTCCTCCTGCACAGGTAAAGATAACACTTACTACCAAAGTACCTGAATTTTTAGCTCATGGATTCCTTACAGACGATGATGGGGAGGAAGTAATCGTATCTTCAACTTCTGTCTATAATGCCTTTGATGCTGAAGGGGCTCGTTTCACCTATGCAGTGAAAACTAACGTTTCATTTCCGTTGACAGTCAGTGCCGAGATCACACCATTTCAAGGTGAACACGATGGAACGGTTTCTATCAAAGGAATCTACGTCAAACCGAGCCAGAGCGAGCAAGAGGTTGCTGCTAGTCCTGCTGGAGTGGGCACACTGGGCGATCGTTATGACCTCTTTTCATTCAGCCCCAACATCTCTGGTATGGCTACGTATGCATATTCGGTGAGGGTAGTTGCTGACCAGGATGAGGTTGCGGATGCAGCAGTTGGTAACTATGAGTCGACCGTCTCAATCGGAATTTCTACGCAGTATTAACAAACTATAACACCAAGGTATGACAGGAGGCACGCCAGAGAGCGTGTCTTTTGTTCTGTTTATTCCGACAAAAAGAAGTGTTTTTACTAGAAACTTAGGTAAGTAGTAACATACGTAATAAGATTGAAATAAGTTAATTCATTACTAATTATTGAGTTAATTATTGAGATTACACTTTAATCAAAAATCAACAAATGATGATATCTTTATTGTTGACATAAGTCTGAGTTATATTATATCCTTAAGCGTGCAAAGGGTTCGTGTCAAAAAATACAGATACCCTCCCGAAGGAGATGAATATGAAAAAGAAATTGTTTGCAATAGCTCTCATCTTGCTTATCGCAGTTGGCTGGGTGTTTGCGGAAGGCGAACCGCCTGCAGCGAGTAATGTTGAGGCTACTTTGGAAGCTGTTATTGAGGGAGACTTCAAGCATGGATTCACTACCACAGAGGGTCCTTATAAGTCCACAACTACAGTCGAGAATGCTTTCGAGGTTAATCCTGAACTTGTCTACGGCTTCAAGGCACAGCATGAATCCCCCTTTAGGTCATTGATGAAGGTGGATGATTTTACAGAGAGTGCAGATCCTTTGAAGAAAGTTGGGATTGATTCTATATTAGTAGATGGCGAGCCTGCTGAAATTGCTCAAGGGACAAGCAAGTACCTTGTTTTGGAATATAAAGACAGCGATGTTGGGTACTGGAGAACCAAGTCAGCAACGATTGTTATTGCCCCAAAGCAATCCGAAGTTGATGCTGCACCAGTCGGTATTTATAGATCTACGGTGACTATCGAGATTGCTGGGTATTAAAAATACTTTCAATTAAAACTATATGGCTGTGCAGACAACTGCACAGCTATGTTATTATTATGTGATACGGTAAGATAAAGTACTTAAGAAGTGGTGATGCACATGAAAAAGTTATGGACATATATATTAATCGCGTCGCTGCTCCCCTTTACCCTTTTTGCTGCTACGGCGGAGATGCCTTCGATCAATCAGCCAGTAACGGTAATGATGGTAGGGGTCATCCCTCCGCGTGACCTTCAGATTATCATAACTGATAGCTCGGGTAGAGAATTGAGCGAAGAGGATGCGATTATAGATTTTGAGTTTCCTTCTACAGAAGAGTGGGAGGTGAGCCAGTCGATTCAGTTCAGTTACTCTAGCCAATTAGCATCTTCGAAGAGAGGACTCTTGGCATTTCGAATAGATAATCTGGCCTTTGGCGAAGGCAACGCCAATGCCTTGCAGATATCATTAGAGTTAGCCAGCGATGATGCTTACAACACATGGGTTGAGAACGATGCATTCTCAATCAACTTCTTGCCAGGTTTGTTGGAAAAGAAAGAGATTGGCACTTTGACC
The DNA here is from genome assembly GCA_041654935.1 of Sphaerochaeta sp. Classification (GTDB taxonomy): domain Bacteria; phylum Spirochaetota; class Spirochaetia; order Sphaerochaetales; family Sphaerochaetaceae; genus Sphaerochaeta. The sequence goes on from JBAZCM010000081.1 coordinate 7,471, forward strand.
GTGAAAATTCGAAAACGAGCTGACAGTGTCTTCAGCGCAGGTCCTTTCTCAGGATCTTTCTCGATGAGTTATACCGAAGGAAGTTGAATCTTCGGGAATTCAAGAAATATTGTTTTACAGGGTGACGAAACCATGCGATAATCAAGTGTGTCGTTGCTCTAGTCCACCACGATTGTTCCAGCGGGTGGACAGTATCTTGGGAAGAGGAGTCCTGAGGTTCTCTAGGAGGTTACCGCTACTCAGTTTTTGGGTAGCGGTTTTTCATGCACTTGCAATGCCTTCAGAATCGAGTGCTTGAAGACCCACTGATCCAGTGCCACAGCAACAGCTCCAAGACTTGATGAATGCTCCTCTAGGGCTGAACGCACAATAGGGGTCTCTACCAGCTCATGGTGGGCGTGCTGTACATAGTGGTTTTTGATAATTGTCAGGTAGTGATCATCTAAATTAGAAATACCGCCACCCAGGATGATCTTCTTCGCTCCAGTAATTGAAGCTGCCGATACCAATGCAACACCCATTGCCTTTGAGGCCTCCTCTAGCAGAGGATTTGATGGGCCTTGTTGATTCAGTTGTTTGGCTGAGAGTCCCCCAGAGAGCTCCTTCAGTGCCCAACCGGAGGCAACAGTCTCCAGGCATCCAATACCTCCACACCGACATAATCCGGTAGAAGAGATGGTAAGGTGGCCAAATTTGCTTCGCTCTGAGGAGATGGCGGTGTTGTTGACCCAGGCAGCGTTGATATGTTGGGCCCAGTTTACGTAGAAAAGAGAGTCACACTCCTCACCGCCAAAGTGCTGCTCTGCCCTGACCATCGCCTCTGCGCTGTGGACAATGATGGTCGGAAGCTTGGTGTGATGCTCAATCGCTTCAGCAAGTGGAATATCTTTCCACGGCCATCGCTCGTGGGTGACAATAGTCTTCTGATCTTCAGAGATGCTGGCCGCGGTAGCGATGACTATGCCCGCTGTAGGATTCGGGGAGTTGGCAGTGAGCTTCATGCAGGTCTTGATGATCCGCTGTCCCCACTCTTTGGCGTCAGGTTCAGCTGGCGTGGGAAGCCGTTCGTACCGAAGGATATTGCCTTTTAGATCAGAGAGGGAGAAGGCGGTAGACATGGAGCCTAGTTCAACACCTAGGACGGTTGCTGCATCGTGGTTGAGGGTGAGAGCCGTTGGCTTTCTCCCTCCCTTTGTCTCCACTTTGCCACCCTCTTGTAAGAGTCCTTCTTCAATGAGGGAGGCAACGATTTCGCCGGTAGACGGCTTGTTCAAATCCAAGGCGCGAGCGATGTCGGCGCGGCTCATGGTTCCCTCAGTGCGCAAAAGATTCAGGACTCTGAGGCGATTGATAGTACGGGCTGAGGCGGGGTCACTGAATTTCATGGTTCGAGCATAGCCTGTTCCGCTCCTTTTGTTAAGGAACAATTGCCGTTTACTGTAAACATCAGTATGTTTGCCCA
>JBAZCM010000082.1:0-8899 GCA_041654935.1 Sphaerochaeta sp.
AAGGCTAAGGCGTACAAGAGCCCAGGAAGCGTGCTGTTTGATGACTGTCCAGTCAGTACGGGCGCTTCTCCCCTCCTCCTTGGAGCAGGTGATGAACTCTTTGCGCTTAATGGGGTGACGTTTGATATTCTGCTCGACGGTTCCACTGCTCTGTGACAGTCTCCCGGCGACCAGTGCAATATACACCCGCTCAACACTGCGCTTCTTAAATTGTTCGCTGAGGCGACGGTGGCTTGTTGTATCCAGTGCGATCGCAAGGACACCACTGGTATCCTTATCCAGGCGATGGACAATGCCGGGGCGCAACGATTCTCCCAAGTCAGCAAAAGAAGTGCCGTAGCGGTGCAGCAGTGCATTGACTACGGTGTCCTGCCAATTGCCAGCCCCTGGGTGGACGACCATCCCCTGCTCCTTGTTGATGACCAAAAGATGGGGGTCTTCATACAGGATTTGCAATGCAATAGGCTGGGCAACCAATCCTTCAAAGTACTCTTCGGTGTAGATGACCTCTATGTGGTCACCGCTCTCAACCAATCGGCTTTTTTTTACAGGCTTGCCATTGAGGGTGATGGTCGTATCGCTTCGCTGGAAGACACTCCGTGGGATATCGCAGTGCTGGGAGACGTACACATCCAGGCGCAGCGGACTCTCCAGGTCATCGACTGCTATGCTACGGTGGTTGGTGCGGATTGCCACTAACGTCTCCTCACTTCCCCGATAATAAAGTCAGTCACACTAATACCCAGCGACAGTCCTGCGGCAATGGCCCCTTGGATGAGATAGGCCTCCGCTTGGGTTGCTGCGCCAGTAATTACACCGCTTTGCTGGGCCAATGAGTAGGCGATCATGGTAATGGGGATCGTAATGATCATTGATCCGAAGAAGAGGCGTTCGGCTCGATGTAGCTTATAGGTCCACAGGGGAAACTCATTCTCCTGATACGGCTCGTAGGTGCGGATTGGGTCGGCTATCAAAGCCGAAGGGAGGAGGATCATCACAATCATCATCAGGACAATAGCTTTTCTCATCGTACCTCCCGTTGACCAAAGAGGGCTGTGCCGATGCGTACGCAAGTCGATCCTTCGGCAATAGCCCAACGGTAATCGCCGCTCATGCCCATGCTCAGCTCTCGAAAGTGTGGCAGATCATAACGCTCTTTCACCCTTTCAAAAGTGGTACGAAGAGCACTGAAAGCCTTTCGTGTTGCCATTTCATCGCCACCGAGTGGCCCAAGGGTCATCAAACCTTCGACCTGTAGGTGTTCAAATCTCGCTATCTCATCGAGGGCTGCAAAGAGGGCTGCCTCATCCTCAAAGCCATGCTTTGACGCCTCCCCACTAGTGTTTACCTCCAGCAGGATTGGATAGGGGGCCTTCAGCATCCGCTCAAGGCGTTGGGCAAGACGAAGGGAGTCAACGCTGTCGATGCGATCAAAGAGAGAGAGGGCCTTGCGCGCTTTATTGGACTGTAGGTGGCCTATGAGGTTAATACGGGCAGGTCGCCCTTCTTTTGACGGTAACTTACTCTCTCCCTCCTGGACTCGATTCTCACCAAAGAGGGAGAGTCCTGCCTCATTGAGGGCAAGGATAGAGTCGTATGGGTGGGTTTTACTGACGCCCATCAGCGTTATTTCTGATGGAGATCGACCTGCCGATCTCGCCGCTTCAGCGAGTGTTGCCAATATTTCATGGAGATTTTGCTTCAAATCACTTGCTGTCATGCTCTCGTTTCTCCTTGATTCGATTTTTTATGGCTCTCCGCACACCGGCGAGGTGGCTCTTACGCCCTTCGTCACTGGAGGTCAGTGAGGGGAATTTTGCATAGAGACGCCGTGCACGGTCGACCAGTTCATTGTGCAACTCTTCAATCTCTTGGCCAAGCCGTTGGGCCAATAGGCGATTCTGTACTGATTCGGCTAGTGTGTGAAGGCGAACTTCAACCTCCCCTTTACGCTTTTGATAGCGGGCTAATAAAGCGGTGAAGGTAACCAGACGCATCACACTGGCGGTGGTATCCACTGCCAGGAGAAGAATCACCGCATGGGCGATGTTTGATCGAGCCGCCTCACCCATCGCATACACAGTCCTGTGAACAATGGGGTGAATGCCAAAGACCAAAGCCACACCCAAGAGTCCAAAGAGCGTTGAGTTTTTGGCACATACCCTTCCTTTGATATTCAACGGATAGGTCGAATAATCCCAAAGTTTGACACCAAAAAATGTCTCCAGGGCCCAGGAGCCGATGTATTCCACTGCCGAAGTCAAAATAACCGTTACCACAAATACTGCTGCGATCTTTGTCGCTACTGGCGTAGTTCCAACGATAACCAAGAGTGCACCAATACCGTAGATGGGAAGCCATGGTCCGTGTAAAAACCCACGGTTGACCAATTTACGCTCCCCTAGGCTGCAGTAGATGACTTCAATCACATACCCAATGACTGCGTAGACGAGAAAGTAGGTAATCAATACATCGATCATGGAAGATGGCTCCTTGGTCCAAACTATAGCCAATCCAAAGAGCAAAGAAAAGACGTACCGCTAGGGTACGTCTTTGACCGGAGAGGGATTTGAACCCCCGACCAGTTGCGTGTAAGGCAACTGCTCTCCCGCTGAGCTATCCGGCCGACTGCGCTAACGTACCATAAAAGAATCATCTGGGTCAACACAAAGGGATTTGACACTTTTCCTACCAAAGCACTATGATATTAGTGACGGAGGATTGCCATGCATAAGATTTACAACGGCCTGTGGCGCCATACGACGTACAACGATCAAATTGACCTGACTTTCAACCAGTATTTCTTGGAAGGGGAAGAGCCCCTACTCGTACATACCGGCTCCTCTCAGGACGCCCCTGCCCTGCTGAGGGCACTGCAGGGTAAGAAGATCTCCTACATTTTTGTCTCTCACTTTGAAAGCGATGAGTGTGGAGCACTGTGCCCGGTATTGGAGACCTATCCCAGCGCAAAGGTTATCACCGGTGAAGTGACTGCCCGACAATTCAAGGGGTTTGGCATCCATGCCGATGTCCTGGTAGCCGAAGCCAATCAAACGATCACCGTCGGTGACTTCGAGTTTCTTACCGTCGCCTACCCCTCTGAGATGCACCTCTGGGATGGCTTACTTCTGTATGAGAAGCGTCATAAGATCTTCTTCAGCAGTGATCTGATGATCCGCTTTGGAAATAGCGATGAGGAGTTTCTCAAGAGCAAGTGGAAAGATGAGGTTGAAGCCATCAGCGCGGTACAGGTCGCGGATGAGGCGCGTCGCAATGAATTGAAGGCTACGCTCCTCCAGTTGGATGTAGCACTCGTTGCCCCAGGTCACGGACCTGCCTTGCAAGTCAAATAGGAGAGAGCGTGCACAATCAAAAACTCATTGAGATCCTCACCGAGGGTGAGGACGGGGCTGTGGCTATCGCAACACAAGGAGCCGATGGCCCACATGTGGTGAATACCTGGAACAGCTACGTAATCATCGACGATGAGGGGCGCCTCTTAATTCCGGCAGGACGGATGCAGCGCACCGAAGAGAACCTTGGATCCGATGACCGAATCGTGGTGACGATAGCCAGCCGCCAAGTAGTCGGACTGCGATACCCGGGCACGGGCATGCTGATCCATGGGCGCGCTGCTTTTGTTTCCGATGGGCCCTCTTATACTACGATAAAAGAGCGCTTTGTCTGGGCCCGAGCTGCGTTGGTTATCACCATAGAGAGCAGTGAACTGACCCTATGATTGGTCTCTAAGAAGATTGACCTTGCCTCGGTATCGTCCTTAACACACCTCCTTACTGCCGCCAGATGAGACACTTCACACAGGTGTCTCAGTTTTTATATGATTACACATTACCCTTTTGACATTATTGACGCCATTTTGTTGACGGTGTTAGAAAACCGGTTTAGTATCTTAATAAGCGCTCCAATACGAGGAGATGATTCTCCTCCACCCTCATTTGTGGTAGGATGCAATCCATTGACGTAAGGACAAGTAGATGAAAGAGATCAAATCAGGCAACAAACGACCGACGATCAAGGATATTGCACGTGAGAGCGGTTACTCAAAAACCGCCGTCTCCTTCGCTTTCAATGACCCATCACGAATCAGTGAGAAGGCCCGCCTCCAAATACTCAAAACTGCTGAACGATTAGGCTATATCCCCGACCCCATGGCTCGTAACTTTAGCCTACAGCGTCACCTCTCCATTGGATTCTTATTACCACAGATGGTGCAGTACTCCCTCTATAATCCCTACACCCTTGAGGTAATCGCCGGCATCGGTAAAGTCTGTGAGAAAAAAGGCTATACCTTGACCATCATCCCACCCCTACATAAGAGTCTGGCCCTCGCTGTACGCAACGCTGCAGTCGATGGCCTCATTACCTTGGGAAGCCAGATTGAGGATGAGATTATCAGCGTAATGAAGACCCGTCTCTTACCCTTTGTCATGATCGACGGGGTCAATGAGAAGCAAACCTCCAGCGTCAATATCGCAGAAGAAGATGCAGCCTATATTCAGATGCGCGCGGTCCTGGAGCATGGGCATCGAGACATTGCCATCATCGGCTTGGCAAGTGCAACCTTCTCCTCACCGGATTATTCGAAGAGCGTCTCTGCGAGACGGATGGGTGGCTACCTCAAGGCGTTGCAAGAGGTAGGATTAGGCTTTGATCAAGTGATGACCACTGTCAGCGAATGTACTTTCGAAGATGGGAAAGCAGTTGCTCGAACAATGATTGAAAAAGGAACCCTTCCCTCTTGTATCGTTACCATGAGTGACATCGTGGCCATAGGGTGTATTGCAGCTCTACATGAGGCGGGTATCGCGGTCCCCCAAGAGGTCTCAGTTGTTGGATTTGATAATATCGAACAAGCGGCGACAATCACCCCTGCCCTTACCACTATCGATCAACCGGCGAAAGAAAAAGGGGAAGTTGGCGCAAAACTGCTCTTCAAGTTAATAGAGGACACCAATAGTGAGCCGGTCCACCAAGTGATCGAACACCGGCTTTTGATGCGCTCATCCTTGCAGCATTGGCCAATTACTCCTTGAGCACTGTTTGCAGAGCAGTGAAGACCACTTCTGGAGAAGGCTCAGCGTCAATCTCTACCAAAAGGCCCTCATTACAGTAGTACTCGATTAAAGGAAAGGTTTGTTCCTCATACACTTCCAGGCGATGCAAAATTGCCTCTGGCTTATCGTCATCGCGCTGGATCAAAGGTTCTCCAGTATCATCGTCCAGTCCATCTACCTTCGGAGGATTGAAGTGAACATGATAGGTGCGGCCTGAAGGTGCTACTCTTCGACCAGAGAGGCGCTTAAGCACGTTTTCTTCTGAGATATGGAAGTTGATCACCTGGGTAATATCAACAATCTCTTTGAGTGCTTCGGCCTGAGCGAGGGTGCGAGGAAAGCCATCGAGGATAAAGCCACCCTGAGCGTCGTCGGCTTTGAGGCGCTGGTCAATCATTTCAACCGTAATAGAATCCGGTACCAGGTCCCCCTGCTCCATGAGTGTTGAAATAGCAATTCCCAGCTCTGTTCGCTTCTTGATATGGGTGCGAAATAATTCACCACTGGAAATATGGGGAACGCCATAGTGCTTAGCTACAAGAGCTGCAATTGTTCCCTTGCCAGCTCCCGGAGGACCAAGGAAAACTAAATTCATCACTGTACCTCACTCGTTAGACGCTATCGGTCATGCTATCACAAAGTAAAATATTAGTGCAGTGTTTTTATGAAAATTCTTCAACAAGATTCAGCTTTCTTCATATTTTGCAACAGAATTGTCCCAATTCACATACTATTTGTTGCAATATTTCATGCGCCTACAACAAAATCTTACAGCGTGAGGAACTTTAAAAAATATCTCAAATTCTCAGAGTAGTGTGCTTCGTTTTAAATTCTAAAATCTCTTTTTCATTAGTATGGCACAGTTTTTGGCCCTTACAATAGTATTTCAAAGTATGTTGATACTATTGAAATCACTCAAAGTGTATCAACGTAGTACAAAAGGTCATCGATATAAGAACTTTCGAAATTCTGAAAACTTCCCTACCCCTACTTTCCTCTGTCCTTTTGGTTGTACAAAGGTCACCATTGGGGTAAAATCGTTATGATAATACCCAAGGAGCAATAATGAATAAGATCATCCTCCATGCCACTGACCTTGATGGATACCTCAAGGATGCTGACAAAGAGACCATTGCGCACGTCGATGGAATGTATCAAGAGTATCTGAAGCACTGTAAAGCGCTTGCAACAGCCGCAAATGAAAGCGAACGTGCCAAGGCAGAAGAGGCGATCAGTGACAGTGCAGGAGAGATGGGACGATATCTTAAGACCATTATGGCCGAAGAGCCCAATATCCATGTGTACTCTTTTGAGACTCCTCGTGAGCAACATGCTCAAGCAAGCCGCTTGATTGCAAAACTCCGTAACCCATCTACTGGCCAAGAGGAGTTCCTCTATTATATCCAAAGAGCTTATGAGCTGCTCTTCAACCACGTGTATGCTGATGCAGCGCTTCCGATTAAGCGCGCTATCATCACCCCTACCCCCGTTGATGTTCCGGTCCAAAACTATGCAGTGCACCGGATTCCCGATGTTGATTCTCAGATCCATAATTCGGTGATGTGTATCATGCTTCGCGGAGCGTTGTTGCCTTCCATGATACTGAGCAAAGAGATCCAGGAGTACAGCTCCGACGGCTTTGTCACCCCCTTTGCCCTCTTTAAGATCAAGCGAGATGACTCCAAGAAAGAAGCCAACATGGATTATATCCTCGATCTGGATAAATCCTACTTCAAGTTGGAAGAACTGGACGGAAAGGATTTGATCTTTGCCGATCCGATGAACGCCACCGGCGGCTCATTGGTGACGATTGTCAAATACCTCAACGACCATGGCGTGAAGCCGAAGAGCGTGAAGTTCATCAACGTCATCAGTGCCCTGAAGGGATCGCTGAGAATTGTACGCGCTATCGAAGGGGCAGAAGTATATACTCTTTGGATGGATCCGGTACTCAACGACGCTGCGTATATCCTTCCTGGCCTCGGTGATGCCGGAGATCGACTCAATGGTAAAGATCATGAGGAGAATCCACGCAATATTATCCAATTGATCGCCGACTACGGCTCTTCCATCACCAATCTCTATCGCAGTCAAGTTAGAGAGATTGAAAAGACTGTCCTGGAGGATTAATGGCTCGGATTTGGCCACTTCTGTTAGTAGCTGTTTTACTTCTTGGCTCCTGTAGCACTACTCGAGCCAAGAGTCGGGCAGCGCTTGCAGAAGAGGCGATTCGAGTTGGGCATTGGGAGCGTGCCGTTGCCCTCTATGAGGATGCTCTCTCTCTGACTCCAAACAATCCTCAATGGCGATACAACCAACTCTGGGCACTGCTACAGAACAAAGAGTATGAACAGGTCATCACCCTCAGCGAAGAAGCGGGAGAAAACTTTCAAAATTACCTTGAATTTCTTCAGATCAGGGCAAAAGTCCTCTTGGAGATAGGAAGAAAAAGTGAAGCCTTTGAGCTCTATGAAGAGATCTTCGAGAAAAACCCTGGGGCTCGCGAGCTACAGGCGTTGGTGATGGAAACAGCTCTTGAGGCAGATGAATCTGCGGTTGCAGAAAAACTTGCAAAATCTTTGATTGGACACAAAGAGTGGGAGAAACGAGCTTTAGTTGTACTACAAACCCTCTATCCTGACTCCTGGTATGAGCTTGCCCTCGCCTACCTTAGCCGCCAACCTTAAAGACAATCCCAAAAATTGCTCCACCGATGATCCAGATCAACGGATGGACCTTCTTCAGTGAAAGAACCAGTACCACTAACAGCGCAAAGAGGAGCGCTGAGGTGGTGTGAAAGACCTCACCTTCATAGAGGACAATGGAGAGTAGCTTGATACCTGCAAAGGCGATCAGGCCAACAACCGCGGGGCGTAGGGCATAGAACGCATCCTGTACCCGTCGGTTCTTATCAAAGTTCGTCAAGAAACGGGCGATGATAATGATGATGATAACGCTTGGGGTAATCTCACCAAGGGTGGCTATTATTCCACCGAGCGGACCTGCTGCTTGAAAGCCTGCATAGGTTGCCATGTTGATGCCAATAGGCCCTGGCGTCGATTCACTGATGGCCACCATATCGCCAATTTGAGCTGTATTGAGCCAATGGGGGTGGGTTTCAGCGAGTTTGTACAAAAAGGGCAAGGTTGCAAGACCGCCTCCGATAGAGAAGAGCCCGATCTTAAAGAACTCCCAAAAAAGGGCAAGGTAGATCATGGGCGTCTCCCCTTGAGAGCACCGATTCCAAGCCCTGCCCCAATTCCCAGCGCCACCACCCAAATCGGGGAGAGGCCTACGAACAACGTCAAGGCAATGGAAGTACAAAAGAGGAGGATCGTGGTCACATCTACAACACTCTTCTTTGCCAGAGTTATGACTGACTGAACGATAAGAGCACACACTGCGATCCGTATACCACCAAAAGCGCGTTGTAACCAAATGGAGTTTTGAAACTGCAGAAGAACGGTAGCCAACAGTGAGATGATAACAACACTGGGGGTCACTTCACCTAAGGTAGCCACAATAGCGCCGGCAATACCGCGCTTCTGGTAGCCGATCATGGTTGCGGTATTCACCGCTATAATGCCTGGTGTACATTGACCGATGGCGTAGATGTCCAACACCTCCTCCTCGGTCGCCCAGCCGTGCTTGTCGATGACTTCCCTCTGAAGCATAGGCAACATGGCATACCCGCCACCGAAGGTCAGTCCTCCAATTTTCAAAAATGCCATGTAGAGGTCAAAAAGGCGTACTTTCACCGTAGCGACTCCATCGCTTCTTGAACCAGTGCGTCACAGCGCTCATTGCCTTCAATCCCAGCGTGC
>JBAZCM010000083.1:0-8735 GCA_041654935.1 Sphaerochaeta sp.
TCAACAGCCGCACCGGTTTGTATCCTCGTACCAATCTCCAGCTGGGTAATTACCGTCATGTCGATTGTCAAAGGATCGGAAGGTTTCAGTAGCTTAGGCATCAGTGAATTCTCCTTCTTCCTTCGTTCAGTGCCATATAACCTCTACGCAGTACTTACCATCATCATGGTCTTGTTCCTGATCCTCACTGGACGTAACTACGGTCCCATGGCTCGCTCAATCGCGTATGCCAAGGAGACCGGTAAACTCTACAACGAGAGCTATGGTCCCGCCCCAGGGGAGCTTGAGATGGATGAAGGTGCAGCAACAGCCCGTCCCTTTGATATGCTCTTCCCCTTGATCGTCCTCATCGTCAGTGCTGTGGTCCTCTTCCCAGTAACCACCTATCTGTTGGAAATTGATGGTGAGTCCATCAAGACCATTGGAGCTGCAGCAGCTTCAATGACCCTCGGTGATGCATTTAACAATACCGACGCCTCAATGGCTCTCTTCTATGCGGTAATCTTCACACTCTTCTTAACCTATATTTACTACACTGTGCGTAAGCTTTTCACCATCCGTGGTGCCAGCGAAGCAATTACAGATGGTATCAAGTCGATGGTTCCTGCCCTGATCATCCTTGCAATGGCTTGGACGATTGGATCGGTCATCAACGAGAGCCCGGCAGATGGCGGTCTTGGCTTGGCAGCCTTCCTCAGTGAATCTGTTGCTGGTGGTGGCTTCCCCATCGCATTGGTGCCGATTATCGCCTTCACCTTGTCGGCCTTGATCTCCTTCTCAACTGGAACCTCTTGGGGCACCTTCGCCATCATGATTCCGATTGTTATGCCGATCGCCGTCAGCCTTGGCCAGGCGAAGGGATTTGATGCCTCAGCGTTGCTTAACGCCGCGTTGATCAGCATTGGTGCTGTCCTCGGTGGCTCGGTCTTCGGTGACCACGCGTCCCCGATTTCTGACACAACAATCCTCTCCTCCACCGGAGCTGGCTGTCCACACCTTGAGCACGTTGCCACCCAGATGCCCTATGCAATTACCGCAGCACTTTGTGCCCTTGTTGGCTTCATAGTCGGCGGTATCACGCTCAGTGCCGTAGCAGCCTGGATTGCAACCTTTGCAGCCTTTGCCGCAGCGATGGTCTTCTTGCCCCGCTATTACAAGTAAAAAAATTGCCATTTGACTCCTAGCCCGCCGCAAGGCGGGCTTTTAACTTGCGGGGGGCAACTCCTCTCCCTATACTGAACAAGGAGGCTGCAATGGATATCATAGAGATTACCGGTGTCATTAAGGAGTATGAGTGGGGTAACACTACCTTCATCGCAGATCTGCTTGGCCAGAGCCCTCAGGAAAAGCGGCAAGCCGAGCTGTGGTACTCAACCCACCCTGATGGAGAAAGTATTGTTGTCGAGACTCAAGAGCCTCTCTCTTCGCTATTGGAGCGTGATCCAGAGCATTGGTTTGGCAGTGATCATCTTGCAGTGTATGGACCGGTTCTGCCTTTGCTCCTTAAGGTTCTTGCAATCGATAAACCACTTTCTCTGCAAGTGCATCCTACCAAAGACCAGGCTGAATCAGGCTGGAAGGATGAGCGACAAATCCGTGAAAAATTACCCAAAGAGCTGTGGAACTACAAGGATACCAATGGTAAGCCCGAAATGGCTTATGTGTTGACACCTACCACAGTGATGTGTGGTTTTCGAACCCTAGAGGAGATTCGAACAAACCTCAAAGCCTTGATTCCTACCGGATATAACAAACACTTTGCGTTCTTGGATGAGAGAGACAGTCCCTCTTTGGTAGCTATGCTTTTCAAGACCTTGTATGGGCTAGGGAAAGAGGAGAGAGATCTGCTGCTGAGCGAATACCTACGTTCAATTGAGGAAGACACAACACTGGTGTATAAGAGTGACGAGCAATTTTTACACCCCAAGGACATTGTAATGAGCCTTGCCAAAGAGTACCCAGGCGATCCTGGCCTTCTTGCACCATTTATGCTCAACGTCCTTCACCTGAGCCCAGGTGAGGCAATCTACTTGGAGCCTGGAGTCTTGCATGCTTATATCAAAGGAAATGTCATTGAATTGATGAGCGCTTCGGACAATGTACTACGTGCAGGTCTGACCCCCAAGAAAGTTGACGTGACTGAGCTTTTGAAGGTGATGAAAGTCGATGGTGGTCCTATCGAACGAGCTCCCTTACTCGTCGGTCAATCAGGAAGGCTCCACGTTTTGACTCCCACCGAAGATTTCCACTTGATGATCCTAGAGAGTGGACGATATGAGATTGCCGATCGCCTCTCCATCGAACTGCTCTTTGTTACCGACGGGAGCGCTCAGTTCACCTGCAAAGGAGAGAAAAGAACCCTAGAGAAGGGAAAATGTTATGTCGTAGCAAGCGGTGCTGATTCTTATCAACTAGAGGTTGAAGGGAGGGTTTTTGCCGCTGATGTGCCTCGCTGAGGGTTGGAAAAGCTGAAGACGGGCGATATAGTTCGGTAATGACCAATAAGCGAGGGGGATGCGATGAACTATGTAGCCTTGGATTTTGAAACTGCCAACGAGTATCCTGGTGGGGCTTGTTCAGTTGCTCTTGCCCGTTTTGATGAAGAAGGGGAGTTGCTGGATAGCTATTACACCCTCATCCGGCCAAAAGAGCCATACTTTGATCCTTCGATGAGTGCTGTTCATCAGTTGAACAGCACTGAATGTCTTGCTTCTCCTGAATTTGATGCAATCTGGGGTGACATGGTGCGATTCATTGCAGGCGACGTGGTGGTTGCTCACAATGCTGCCTTTGATATGGGTGTGCTCAAAGGAGCATTGGAGGTCTACGACCTGCAGTGTGATAGGCTCTCCTATCTTTGCACCCTTATCATTGCCCGTAAGGTTTGGCCCAACATGCTCAGCTATAGGCTCTCCTATATCGTAGACTCCTTGGAGCTTGAGTATCGAGCACACCATGCGCTCGATGATGCTATCATGTGCGGGAAAATTTTCGGCAAGCTCTGTAGGGGAGAACTTGCCGACCTCTTTACCTTGAAACGATTCTTAGCAACTCATGCGATTGAGTTGAAGACTATTGACCATCAGAGAAGAGGTGGAGACCTCTTCCTATAAGTGGGAAAATGCCTGTTGCCCAAAGGCCGATGAGTCCATAGCGTAGAAAGCCTCCGATTCCTGCCAGAGAAGAGGGAATTACTGCCTTCAAAGCCATGATGATTATCACCCCGGCAAGACCGAGAACAAATCGTACAATCTTGCGTCCTATGGTCCCTTCAGTTGAGAAGTTGACCCGTTTCGTCTCAAAGACGAACCCGAGGAAGCCACCGCCACCGAGGGCAAGGACCTTCATCAAGTCAGTGAAGGCTACCTCATCAACAAGGCTTAGATTGAGCAGTACTCCCAAGGTAAGGGCTGCTGCCGCGGCGACCGAACCCACAACGAGGGTAACTTTCATTAGGCGGTCTTTGTCATCATACAGTAAGGAGAGCGGTCGGTACGCCAAGAGGCTGATCGAGGTTCCCAGGACAAGGCCACCAAAGACATCATTGGGCCAGTGGACCCCTAGGTACAGCCGGCTGATACCTACCAAGGCAATGGCAATGGCACAAATGATGGAGAAAGCGCGTTTTCTGAAGATCAGGGCTAGGGTAGTGTAGGAGGAAGCGGCAGTGGTAGTATGCCCACTGGGGAATGAATAGCCGGTTGCGGTCTCTACACGCTTGCTCTTGATGGAATCCAAGACCTGGAAGGGTCTGGGGGCTCTCACGATTGACTTTAGGATTCCCATGGCGATGACACTGTAGAGTGTAGAGCTGAAGAGGATGAAGCCGCTTTTCTTGTTGTAGTTGTAATAGATGTACAGCACGAAAGCGATGACAAAGCTCTCTTCACCAATCATCGAAGCGAGATTGGCAAAAGTATCGAGTACGGGATTGGCAATATTGAGAAAGAATAACATGATTGACTCTTGCATGGCGTCCTCCGCTTCTGAGTATAGAAGAGTGAATTGGCCAAAGCAACAGAGCATGCAAGCTTCGTTCTTCGATTGGCATATTATGGCTACACCAAGTATTGGAGAAAGGAGAGCAAAAGAGTGACCATTTACAATAATTCACAGGTTGCTTGACAAAAACATCGCGATAGTGTAGTTTCAGTCTTGCTATGAGGGTGTAGCGAAGTTGGTTATCGCGACGGCCTGTCACGCCGTAGATCGCGGGTTCGAGTCCCGTCATCCTCGCTAGGAAGCCGCCTTGGTTGACAGGGCGGCTTTCCGCTTCTATTGGAGTTTTTGCTATGAAGATATTGGTAGGCATGAGTGGTGGTATCGACAGCTCAGTGGCCGCCCACCTGCTCAAGGAGCAAGGTCACCAGGTGGTGGGTATCACCATGACCATCTGGAGTAATCGAGCACATTTGGAGCGACCTGAGGGTTCGCGCAGCTGTTTTGCCCCCGATAAACGTGAAGATATCGCAAAGATTCAAGAAATCTGTGCTTCAATCGGTATTGAGCATCAGGTCCTTGAACTCAGCGATCGCTTTGAAGAAGTGGTCCTAGAGAACTTCAAACGAGAGTATCTTGATGGACGTACGCCCAATCCCTGCGTCTGGTGTAATGCTGCCATCAAATTTGGGGCAATGGTTGATTATGCTAGGGAGAGTGGTATTGACTTTGATAAGTTTGCCACTGGCCACTATGCACGCATTGTTGAGCGTAATGGCCGATTGGCAATAGCTCGGGCGGTTGACCTGAGAAAAGACCAATCATACTTTCTTCATCGCCTCTCCCAAGAACAGCTCTCACGCACTCTCTTCCCCCTTGGCTCTTTGACTAAGGATGAAGTACGCCAGATTGATGTTCGTCTTGGTTTTCATCGCCCTGAACAAACAGAGAGCCAGGACTTCTACGACGGCGATTACACTGACTTGCTGGAGGTGGAGGACCAAAAGGGTAATATTGTCACCTTGGATGGAGAAATTTTGGGGCAACACAACGGGATCTTCCACTACACCATCGGGCAACGCAAGGGACTTGGCATCGCCTCAGACCGTCCTCTCTACGTATTGCAGCTGCGCCCTCACTCCAACGAAGTGGTGGTTGGATACCAGGAGGAGACGGTACAAACAACAGTCACAGCTACCGATGTCGTCTGGCAGGCTGTCCCCTCATTGGAAGGAGAGGTTTTTGCGAAAGGAAAGATTCGCTCTGCAAGCCGGGCTGCTGATTGCACCGTAACCCAAGAAGGACAGCGGATCATCGCCCGCTTTGAAGGGGGGGTGAATGCAGCTGCTCTAGGTCAATCTTTAGTCATTTATGATGGGGATGAGATTCTTTGTGGAGGCATCATCGAGCAGACCCACTGATGTTGAGTGAGAAGAAATTTCCGTCTATGATGAGCTCAAGGAGTGTGGTATGAGAGTAATAATTCAAGATGATTATCAAAACCTGTCCCTTTGGGCCGCACGGCATATTGCCAATCGAATCAGAGAGTTTGACCCCACCGAAGAGCGACCTTTTGTCCTTGGCCTTCCGACAGGATCCTCTCCTCTTGGCACCTATAAAGAATTGATCCGTCTACACCAAGAGGGGTATCTCTCCTTTGCAAACGTAGTTACCTTCAACATGGATGAGTACGTTGGCCTTGGTAAGGACCATGAGCAGAGCTATCACACCTTCATGTGGAAGAACTTCTTCGGTCACATAGATATCAAAGCCAAAAATGTCCATATTCCCGATGGCATGGCCAAAGACTTGGAAGCAGAGTGCGCTGCCTACGAGAAAGCAATAGAATCCTACGGTGGTATCGATCTCTTCATGGGTGGGATTGGCAGTGATGGACACATTGCGTTCAATGAACCCTTCTCAAGTCTTTCCAGCAAGACTCGTATCAAGAGTCTGACCTACGATACCAAAGTGATGAATAGCCGGTTCTTTGACAACGATATCGACAAGGTGCCTTCTTTGGCGTTGACGGTGGGAATCAAGACAATCACCGACAGCCGTGAGGTGATGATTCTGGTCAATGGACATAACAAGGCACGGGCGCTTAAGGAAGCGGTTGAGGGAGCGGTAAGCCATGCTTGGACATGTACTGCCCTGCAACTTCACCCTAAGGCTGTCATCGTCTGTGATGAAGCGGCCTGTGGCGAATTGAAGCTCAATACTTTCAAGTACTTCAAGGATATCGAGGGACCATACCTGGATGTAGCGAAGATGCTCAGTTAATAATAATCCTTCGGTAGGACCCTTTCACTAGAAGATGAAGGTGACTCCTACATGAGGGGAAATTTCCAAGCCCTTGGCGGTGACACGCCCCGTTTTAGGATCATTTTTGGCCCCATAACGAGCAAATCCGATCAAGGGCATTTTTGCGTTCGCGCCGATATTCAGTGCAAATTTATTCTTGAGTGCGTAGTGATAATCCAAAAAGGCACCAACACCCAGAAGAAGATGTTGGTTGACTCTTTGGTCCTCTGAAGTCGTGTATTGCTTGGTAGTTCCGATAGCCTGGATACCAAGCCCTGCTTCAACAAAGGAGAGATAGGTCAAACGCTGTTGGTAGGCCAAAGCTACGCCCAGATCAAGGTCGAATCCTTTGATTCCGCTTGCTGAATTGTTATTTTCTTTGAGCTTGAGAGATTTTGCTGCACGTAGGTCGTATCGTATTCCAAACTTTTCCAGCGATTTAAAAAATGAAGTCGTGCGAAGATTCAATCCTACAGCAGTGCCTGAGTAGGTCTCGGAATTTTGATTGATATACCCAAAGGAGTAGAATCCTCCTAGAGAGGTCGTATGTACCGCAGCGAAGATTGTTGTATGGATAATAGCTAGTAAGATGAGAATACAAAGTGAGGATTTCCTCATCCAAACCTCCAGTCAGCACATTTCATATTGCTAGTATACGGCACCTATTGAGCTGGAACAAGGAGGAGTTGCTATGATGAGAAATGAAGACACCTACCCATAAAACAGGTAGGTGTCCATTCGCAATTTAATAGGAGAAGGAGAGGCCAGCGTAGGGAGCCAGATAGAGGCCTGAAGCACTCTCTTCACCGCTCCAGGAAAATCCTAGATACGTGATTTTCCCATCTACGTAGAGTGGATAGCCGGCAATGACTCCAATTGAGAGGAAGAGATTGGGCTGGAAGGCATAATTTAGCTCTGCCAAAGCATTGACGTAGAAGGTACCAAGCTCATAGGTTATGGCCGCCTCCGTAGTCGTTTGAAGACTGTACTGAAAACCTGCCCCTACTTCGAGGAACATATCGAGATTGATAGGCGCTTGGTAGACAGCCCCAACACCCACATCCCAATATACGGGCACATCCTTAACATCAATCTCCTTTGTTCCATCTTTCCACGAAAGTGGCTTTCGGGCTCCAAGCCAATATTTAATTCCGACATCGGACATTCCAATGAATGATGAGCCTTGGAAGTGGAGACCTGCTGCGGTACGTTCTTCTTTGTTGGCCCCAGATTCAAATTTGATGTTCTCTGTGGAGTAGACGCCAACCAATGTTGCCTTATCAGCTCCACCTGCGGCGGGAAGCAGTACCAAAATACCGACGACAATGAGAAGGAGAGTTGATTTCTTCATACCAGGTCCTTTGTAAGATGTAATCACGAGTCACCTACGGTGATGTGTATTGACAGCCTACCGTACGACTTGTGGGAAGACAAGGAAAATTATGAGCCCTTACGAAGGCCTAATTCAACAGCTACTTTAATAGCGAGCTCAGGTTTATCGGTCATCACTGAATCGACTCCCATTTCAAAGAGGCGACGAATCTCACTCTCTTCATTTATAGTCCACACTTGGATGATTGAACCGCGGCTGTGCATAGTTTCGATGAATGCGGGAGTAACAACCGTGATCCCCCATTGATGAGGTGGAATCTGAAAGAGCGTTGGTTGAGTTTGCTTGCGCTTGGGTAATAGTCGAAGTTTCTGCCCAAAGAGAAGAGGGAGTACCTCAAGGGTCGTGATGCTCGTTTGGATGCGTGGTTCTTTTCTACGGAGCATCCTCAGGTTTGATAGACTAAATGAAGCTCCAACTACTCGTTTTTTGGCTTGTTGGCGTTGCACGACCGCAATGAACTCATCGACGGTAGCTTCGCCCTTGCTCTTCAAGTCAACGTTGAAACGCCGTGCTGGGCATGCTATAAGTGCCTCTTCAAGAGTACATAGCTGCACTCCCTTGCCTCTAAAAGGAAAAGTCTTGCCTTCATCGGGGGTGAAGGTAAAACCAGCATCCAACTCTTTCAATTCGGCGAGTGTATGATCTTCCACGCGTCCACTACCATTGGTGTTACGATTGAGGGTAGGGTCATGCCATACAACCAAGTGCCCATCTTTTGCGAGATGGACGTCGGTTTCGATGACATCCACTCCCATCTTGTCTGCACTGAGGAAGGCAGGCAGGGTGTTCTCAGGAAAGTGTGCGCTGTCGCCGCGATGGGCGACAACGCGGGGCATCGGGTCAAAGAACGACTTATACATCATCGGCCTCCTTGTGTTTCTTGATACGGCTCATCTTGGTAAATATTTTCTCAAAGCGCTGGACTTCACCTTCGGTAAGGGAAGCACGTACCAACACATCCTTGAGAAAACGATAGGTCCACACTCCCTCGTGGTCAAGCTTAAAGTATTCGATTGATTGCAGGGCATCTGAGCAGAGGCGTGCGGCGATTTCACATCGCCCTTGATCAACAGGGGTGTTCTCGGTGACATATGGATTC
>JBAZCM010000084.1:0-8711 GCA_041654935.1 Sphaerochaeta sp.
AGCAGGAGTAACCTACACAGCAGGGGTGATCTTCTACGCTAATAAGAAGATCCCCCACTACCACGCCATCTGGCACCTCTTTTGTATTGGCGGAAGCGCCCTCTTCTTCCTCGGTTACTGGAAGACTCTTATCTGAGCATCTCCTCGATGATAGCATCGAGGGTGCGCTCTGCGACCATTCCTAGCTGACCGCCCATAATTCTTCCATCGCCATCGATGAAGATGGTGGTTGGAAGGCTGGTTGTCTGAAAGAGATAGGCGAAGATCCCTTCATCCCAATAGACCGGACCGGCGAAGGGGAACTCAGCAATAAAGCGCTTGATCGTAGCCTTGGTCTCTCGCTGCCCATCGATAGAGTCCAGGAAGATAAAGGCGATATCGTCGCCATGCTCCATCCACGCTCGCTCAAAGTACGGCAGTTCTGCTTTACAGGGCGGGCACCACGAAGCAAAGTAATTGATAATGGCCGGGCGACCGGCACGCACCATCTCAAAACTCGTCTCTTCGTCATCGAGGGTATAGAGGGGGATATCGGGCATAAATGGATTGCCATCATCCTCTTCTTCCTCTATAAGCGCCTCTGCGGCTTCATCGGCCTGCTCTGCCTCAATTGCAGGCTCCTCTTGCTCTTGGACCTCAACGGGAGCCTGGGGGGCTACTGCGGGCTCTTGGACGGCCATAGCTTTAGGTTGCTCTGGTGGGGTGTATGAGGCGAGCTGCGGGGTCATGAGCACTTGGGGCGTGCTGCTTGTCTGCAACTGGTTGTATGCGATAGTCCCTATTACAAAAACGGCAATGATGCCGATGATCGTTATGATGAGATTGCGTTTCTTCTTGTCCACAAGGACCTCCTAAAGAAAGAGTGCAGCAGGGTTGAATCCAAGGACCAAGGCGATGCCGAAGACCAAGAGGAAAAGTCCGCTGACGATAGTGATGATCTTTCCATGTTTTTTAATGGCGGTGAAAACTCCTTCAAGCTGCTCGATCAAGAGCGCTGAGAGGAGGAAGGGAATGCCCAATCCCATTGCGTAGAAGAAGAGGGTGGCCATTCCCTCGACGAGCATCTCGGCGTTTGCTGCCATCATGAGGGCAGCGCCGAGTAAGGGCCCAACACAAGGTGTCCATCCAACAGCAAAGACAATGCCAAAAAGCATGCTCTTTGGAACGTTCATATTGGAGAGGCCTTTCATTTGAATCCGATGGTTGTTGGCCAGGGCAGGAATAAGGGCAAAACCCAGGTTGTTGAGGGCAAAAAGGATGACGATTACCCCACCGATTCGGTTCAACAGAGCCAAGTGGCTGGAGAGAAATCGCCCCAATGAAGTGGAGGCGGCTCCCATCGCTACAAAGAGGAGAGTAAAGCCTATGACGAAGGCAATACTGTTCTTGATGAGCATTCGCCCCCGTCCCTGTTCATCTGCCACACCTCCGGCAAGGTAGGAGATGTAGAGAGGAAGGATCGGCAGGATGCATGGGCTGATGAAGCTGATAATCCCTTCTAAAAATGCAGTAAGGTATGCCATTGACCGAATATACTACTTTTTTTGGCTGTTCACAAGAGATGGGAAAGCTGGTACAGTCTCCTCATGGCACAGAAGAGACAGCAGGTCGACTTTGAGGCATTCTATCGAGCCCAGTATGGAGATCGATGGCCTCTTTTACGCCAAGCCCTAGAAGAGGAGCGCCAGCCGGTTGCCTTGACCGAAGGACTGGATAAGACCTATTGGCTCGATGAAGCCTCCATCAAGGCCGCAAAAGCTTTGGGTGTTCTTCCTGGGGACCGGGTCCTGGATATGTGCGCAGCCCCAGGAGGCAAGACACTGGTTCTCGCCGCCGCCCTCGATGGAGAAGGTAGCCTGGTCGCCAATGATCGCTCCCAAGCCCGTAGGGGCCGCCTTAAGCGCGTAGTAGACGAACATCTGGATGAACGAAGACGATCGATCATCCGGATCACTGGACACGATGCCTCAAAGTGGTCTCTTTACGAACAAAATGCCTACGACAAAATCCTTCTCGATGCCCCGTGCTCCAGCGAGCGGCACGTCATCGTCGATGATAAGGCTCTCTCTCAATGGTCTGCCTCAAGGCCCAAGCGCCTTGCCACCCTCCAATTCGCCATGCTTGCAGCAGCCCTGGAGGCAGTGGTCGTTGGGGGATCGATCCTCTATAGCACCTGCTCGATCAATAGCGGTGAAAATGAGGAGGTCATCGAGAAACTCGCTCGCCGCAGAGAGGGAAGGTTTATTGAAGAGCCGCTCTCTATTGAAGGGGCTGAACGGCGCGCATGGGGATCAATAATCCTCCCTGACCGTGCCAATGGCATCGGCCCCCTGTATCTTTGTTTGATTCGGAGAAGTGCATGAGTAGTGTAGCTATCATAGGTTGTGATTCATATGAACAAGAGCAGTTGGATCGGGCTGTCAGCGAGGTATGCACCTTAGCCGGAATGCCTGATGTACGAGATAAGACTGTCTTGCTCAAACCCAATATCCTCAGTGACTCCAAGGAGGAGCTGGCCATTACCACCCACCCGGCAATAGTTCGGGCGGTCATCCGCCACCTCAAGAGCCAAGGAGTAAAAAAGATCTATGTAGGCGACTCTCCGGGCATCCATACCTCGGCCTTCTTACCCAAACAGTGTGGCATTCACCAGGTCCTGCTTGATGAAAAGGTTGAATGGGTGGACTTTTCTGCCAACCCCAAACCAACGAGAATACCCTACACACGACGTAAACGCTTGCCCCTGGCACGGATCTACAATGAAGTGGACCTGCTCTTCAATCTTCCAAAGCTGAAGACCCACCAGCTCATGTATGCCACAGGGGCGGTGAAAAACCTCTTTGGCCTCGTGCCCAACCTGCACAAAAGTCCGATGCATGTGCACTACCCCACCCGCCAGCAGTTTGCCACCCTGATGGTAGGTATCGCCACAGTAGCAAAGCCCGCTTTTAATCTGATGGATGGCATCATCGCCCTGGAGGGACCCGGACCTGCCAACGGAACACCTACACACTTGGGCCTCCTTCTTGCCAGCGTTGACCCGGTTGCCCTTGATTGGGCCCAGGCGACGATCATGGGCTATGAGCCGACGCAAGTCCCCATCGTCGCTGAGGGGATCCGGCGTGGACTGGGCAGCGTTCCTACGTCTTACCCTGGCCTCGATGCTACTGACCTTGTTCGTCCTACCTTCAAACGGATCGCCGTTGATAAGCAAATCGGCTTTGTCCGCTCCCTGATTATCCCCCTTCTCTTCGGGCCGGTGATCCGATGGCATGTAAAACGTCAACGCCCGGCTCCAATCTTTTTGGTAGAGCCATGTATCCTTTGCAACAAGTGTGTCAAAATCTGTCCGGTCGATGCCTTGACGATGGAGGACAGGCGCATCATCATCGATGAGAAGAAGTGTATCCGCTGTTACTGTTGCCACGAAGTCTGCCCCGCTGATGCCATTCAGATTCCAGAATTAAGGAGTGCCGGATGACCAATTTCGACCTCTTTCTAGCTATCTTGCTTGCCCTCGCTCCGATCAGTGAGCTCAGAGGTGCCATTCCATGGGCCTACCTGCGCGGAGCCTCTTTGGGCCAAGCAGCTCTCATAGGATTTTGTTTCAACGCACTGGTCGGCCCCATAGCCCTGGGCTTCCTCTCTACGCTACACAACGTCTTCTATCGTCATTGGCAATGGTACGTTACCCTCTTCGATCGCTTCGTTGCAAGAACTCGCAGGAAGGTCGAAGGAACGGTCAACCGCTATGGGGTGTGGGGCATCTTTCTTTTTGTAGCTATCCCTCTGCCCTTCACTGGAGCGTGGACCGGAACCCTTGCTGCCTGGATTTTAGGCCTTGACAAACGGCGGAGCCTTTTGGCAGTATTCGGCGGTGTTGCACTCTCGGCGACCATCGTCACCACCGTGTTGGCCCTTGGTTTTGGAGAGAGCTCAATCTTCATCAAGCACTTCTGAGGAACCATGGCCCTTGATCTGAAACGTGAACTCAACAGCGAGCAGTACCGTGCTGCAGCGACCCTTAATGGGCCGCTTCTTGTTATTGCCGGAGCGGGTAGCGGAAAAACCCGTATGCTCACCCATCGCATTGCCCACATGCTCGAACAAGGGATCGATGAGCGATCGATCCTCGCACTCACCTTCACCAACAAGGCAGCCGCTGAGATGGGTGAGCGAGTACGTTCATTGGTGGGAAGACCCCTCAATGAACTGACCACGACCACCTTCCACTCCTTTGGAATGCGGGTTCTCAAACGATATATCCATCATCTGGGGTGGCGGAACAACTTCACCATCTACGATGCCAATGACCGGATGGCTTTGATAAAAGAGGTCATCACAAACCTCGATTACGTAGTCGAGAGTTTTGATCTGTGGGAAATCTCAACACTCTTCAGTGATGTGAAGACAGGGCGTAAGGACTTTGGACCCAATGCTTCGCAGAAGATTAAGGGATTGTATGAGGAGTATGAACGCCATCTTAAGGCGTACAATGCCGTGGACTTTGATGACTTGATCGTCAAGCCCCAAGCTCTTTTCTCCTCCCACCCAGAGGTGCTGGCGTCTTTACAAGACCGCTACACACACATCCTAGTAGATGAGTTTCAGGACACCAGCCTGGCCCAATATCGAATTGTCCATGCCCTGGCCCAACAAAGCCGAAACCTCTGTGTTGTTGGTGATGACGATCAGTCGATTTATAGCTGGCGAGGGGCGAACTACGAGAACCTGGTGATGTTCGAACGAGATTTTCCTGAGCGCCTAGAGATCAAGCTTGAACGCAACTATCGCTCGACCGGCACTATCCTCGAAGCTGCTAACTCCCTGATCGTCAACAACACCAAACGCAAGGAGAAAAAGCTGTGGACCGACGGAGAGCAAGGCTCCTCGATCCGCCTCATTCACCCAGAGCACGATGAGGATGAAGCGTCGGCCATCGCCGATGAGATTATGCTGAGCCACAAGAAAGAGGATCGTCCCTTCACCGACTACGCCATTTTGGTTCGCACCAACAGCCTGCTGGACACCCTGGAGACCAAAATGACTGAGCGTGGTATTCCAACCCAAGTTACTGGCGGGCACTCCTTCTTCGATCGCAAGGAGATTCGAGATATTATCAGTTATCTGAAAGTGTTGGCCAATCAACACGACGATATCAATACGCTAAGGATCATCAATACTCCCCGTAGAGGAATTGGTCGTACAACTTTGGAGAGACTGCGCACCGTCGCCGATGATCACAAGTGTTCGCTCTTCACTGCCCTACAAATCATGGGTCGGTCCACCGATGGTCAGATTCGTGAAGGTATTCGGATGGCTGTAGAGCGATTTGCTAAGTTGCTGGATGACTATCATTATGACTTCTTCAGTAGTGGGAAGCCCAAACACCTTGTTCTCAGATCTCTCATCGAGGCAATCGATTACAAGACCCACGTCGAAGGCGAGCATCCTGATAATGAAGCGGTCGTCGCGTTTAAGATGAAAGGCGTGAGCCTATTGTGCGATATGCTCGCTCGCTTTGAGCGAGAGAACCCCACCTCTTCTATCTTTGAGTTTCTCAACAACCTGAGCCTAGCTGGTAAAGAAGGGTCTAAGGAGGAGGATGTAGGCAAAGTCGCACTGATGACCATCCACGCAGCAAAAGGCCTGGAATGGGATACTGTCTACGTTGCTGGGGTGGAGGATCGCTATATCCCCCATGCTCGCTCCATTGAAGAAGACCCAGCTAATATTGATGAAGAGAGACGGCTCTTCTACGTTGCCATCACTCGAGCCCGCAGAGCTCTTATTCTCTCATCGTGTGAGAATCGCAAACGTGGATATGCACGGGTGATGTCTATTCCCTCTCGCTTCCTCGAAGAGATCCCTAAAAATCTCTTCGATGAAGAGGATCCTAACAAAGAATTATCGAGTAATGAAGTTGTAGATAAACTGCGCTTATTGAGAGAAAGGCTTGAGCAGAAGATTAGCTGAATCAGAACGTAGAGATGATGTTGACGTAGATCGTATCGGTGTAGGAGCCACTGAGGCGCTGTTGCACATGGGTGGCATTGATGCCACCTATCGAAAGTGTCCTTTTATTTTCATTCGGAAAAGGAACCAAGTTCTCCCAAGGAATTGGGGTATTGTACGGT
Organism: Sphaerochaeta sp.; assembly: GCA_041654935.1. Lineage (GTDB taxonomy): Bacteria > Spirochaetota > Spirochaetia > Sphaerochaetales > Sphaerochaetaceae > Sphaerochaeta. The sequence continues at coordinate 6,138 of JBAZCM010000084.1, forward strand.
ATTTCCTCAGTTCTTCCCTCAATAAATAATTGAAAATCGATGTTACTGTTTGCATCTGGATGTTTCAGTTGGAATTTATTCTCATTGCTTGAATCAGAGAAGGCGATCTCCACTTCATAGGTTTCAGCGGGATCTCCATCATTCACTATGATTTCCACAGTATTAATCGATTCTTTGTTATTTCCATACGCTTTGCTAAGATCAAAAGTTACTGTCTTGTCCTGGAACAGGATTTCGAAATATGGGTCATATTGTGTAGGAATTTCAGTTCCATTCCAAAATCCAGTCTGGTCATTAGAATTTCCAGCATGATCGTTCAAACCCCCGGATCCTACAAATGGAGTGGTTCCAGAGCCAGCCACGCCATCAATCTCTACAAAAAAAGCGTCTTGATTAACTGGGTCACCTGAAGTTGGAATTTGCCACAATCCTCCACCAAATGTTTTTGTTAATCCTAACGCATACGTAGGGTTGAAAGGATTATTGAACGTATATTGAGTAGTGAAGTCAAAGTCTTTTTGCCCTGTGCCAAGGTTTGATTCAAAAGTGGTACTATATTGACCGTTTCCTGCATTTGTATTTAGTAAATAAAAATCGACTATGAAAGGACTTATACTTACCTGCGTTTTTTTTTCATCTATCAAAAGTGCTTGTCTGGAACCATACATAGTGTGGACGTACGGTGTTCCAGATAAGCCATATGGATAAGCAACGGTAACGACATTCATAGGGATATAAGTATTATAGTATTTAGTTCCACCTGGATAATTTGACAACATTCCTGAAATAATGATATTTCCATACCCACCTTGACCGCTGGTTTGGACTCCTGGGTTGAAAATAGGTCCACCAGTAAATTCAACGGTAAGTCGTCCCAATTTTGCACCAACCATTGTCGGACTTGTAAAAGCGCCTGGTGACTGCTGCAGATACAAATAGGGCTCTGGTACATAGGATGCTTGAACATTGGTGGCTGCGGTAATTTTTAATGGTGATACGATAATGAGCACGAGTAAGAGAGAAAAGGGTATAATAATTCTTACTTGTTGTGTCATAAGTCTACCATCCTCTGGGTTTTCACCCTTTAATATGGAGATATTCTAACGCTTTTAAGAAGATAGGTCCAGAAGTCGCGTTGAATCATAATTAATCCAACCCTAGAGAAGGCATGCATCATAATAAGAATCTAACCCGTGTATGCTTGTCCCTGCGGAGGGACGAGCGATATGAGGCTAACCATGCGGGAAAGAAAATCACTTACCAACCAAGTAGCTCCCCGGTACCGAGGAGCATCGGGGGAAGAGAAGAAACGAATGTTGGATGAATTTGTCTCCAACACTGGGTACAACCGAAAGTATGCAATAACCTTGTTGAATGGCTGGGGCAAGAAGACCACTGTCATCGTAAATGGGAAACCCGTCACTTTCAAAGGTGGTAACGTCAAAAGGCGTAAAGGTGGTGGGAGAAAGCCAGTGTATGGACCTGAGACCATCGAGGCATTGTCCCGTATCTGGCTGTTCTTTGGGAGCCGGTGCGCGAAGATCCTCGTCTCTCTTATCCGTGACCAAATGAGTCATCTCGAGGCACACCCGGACTTTGGTGTCACTGAACCCGTCAAGGAGCAACTGCTCCGCATCAGCAGTGCAACAATCGATCGCAGGCTCCGCGAGAGACGTAAGGAACTTCAGTTGCTGCCCAAACGTACATACACCAAGCGAGGGCCAATGATTAAGAGCCAGGTGCCCGTGCGGGTGCACTGGCCCATGGAGGACCGGCTGGCAGGCTTCTTTGAGGCGGATACGGTGCACCACTGCTCAGACAGCACGGCAGGCCAGTATTGCCTCACGCTCACGCTCGTTGATGTCGGCAGTGGCTGGGTTCATCTGCATGCGTTGTTGAACAAGGCGAGAAGCTGGATGCTCAAGGGCCTTCAGGGCGTCCATGAGACATTGCCGTTTCCCCTGAGAGGAATCGACAGTGACTCCGGCGGCGAATTCATCAACCATTGGATCGTTGATTGGGCGGTGGAAAATGATATTTATTTCACCCGTGGCCGTTCCTGCCATAAGAACGACAACTGCTTCGTGGAACAGAAGAATGACGCCTGCGTACGCCAATATGTTGGCTATGCGCGTTATGAGACCCAAGCGGAGTGTGATGCCCTGGCAGCGCTCTACGAGGTGCTCTGCCCCCTGCTCAACTATTTCATCCCTACCGCAAAGCTCATCTCGAAGGAGGGCCATGGTGCAAAAATCAAGAAGGTATATGAGCAGCCGACCAAAACCCCCTATCAGCGACTCTTGACCGACCCCTCCCTCTCTGATGAAATAAAGGCAAAGCTGACAGAAACCTATAGGAGCCTCAACCCTATAGAATTGCAGCAGAGGGTCAACGAAGCCCTCAATACTTTGGATGTCGCCTACTCTAAGAAACTACAACAAAAAGAGAGTAGGAGAATCTCCTAGGGTTAGACAATATGAAGTGACCTCCCAGTTTGCAAACCGTGGATTCACCGAGCATACTGGGAATAACAAAATTATCTGTATGCGGCTACCGCATGCAAATGGAGGTCAC
>JBAZCM010000085.1:0-8686 GCA_041654935.1 Sphaerochaeta sp.
CACCAGGGCAGAGACATGACGCATATCGTGGGTGACAATCAAGACCGTGGTATCGCCTTTAAGATTACCCAGAGTTGCATAAAGACGACGCTCACTCTCAGCATCCATATTGGCTGTCGGCTCATCGAGAATGAGCATCTGAGGATCGCCAACCAATGCCCGGGCAACAAGGACGCGCCTGCGCTGTCCTCCACTGAGTTCACTATAGGGTCGGTCATAGAGCTCCTCCATCTCTACCTGGCTCAGAGCCCTGCGAACCTCTTCTTGGATTGTCTTGGTACGCTTACGCCCCTTGGCGTCAACGACTCCCATGGCCACTACTTCACCTACTGAGATAGGGAACGATGGATCGTAAGAGGCGTGCTGAGGTACATACCCAATGAGCGAGCGGCTTCGTTTTGGATTGTGGCCGAGCAGCTCTATACTGCCCTCCTCTGCATCCTCAAGGCCAAGGATGAGTTTGAGCAGCGTAGTCTTGCCCGATCCATTTGGACCTACGAGGGCGATGAACTCTCCACTATGGAAGTGGAAGGAGACATCGCTGAGGACTTGCAGGGTTGGGTAAGAAAATGAGACATCACTGAATCTCAGGGCAATAGGGTTTTCGTTCATAGACTCTCCTTGAGGGCGGCTCCCATCAAGCGAATATTCTCAAGCCATTGGTAGGCCAATGGATCGAGGGGGATGACCTGGGCTCCTACTGCCTGGGCAACGCGCTGGGCACTGGAGGCAGGAAATTGTTTTTGGACAAAGATTGCTCTAGCCCCCTTCTCTTGGGCGAGCAAGATCAATCGCTGCAAATCTCTGGCGGTAGGCTCCTTGCCACCGGTCTCCACCGCTTCCTGTACCATACCAAAGGAGTCGAGGAAGTATCCAAAGGAGGGATGGTAGACAAAGACCGATTGCCCCTTCAGCGGTGCAAGCTCCTCTTGCAGAAGCGCGAAGGTATTGTCGATTTCATCTGCTAATGAGGCAGCATTGCGTGCAATATCAGAAGCATAGGAAGGGACGATTGCAGTCAGTTCTTTGGCAGTGTGAGAGAGCAGTATCTGCGACTGAGCGTGGCCGAGCCAGCTGTGTCGGTCGATATTCAGACCATCCGCGCTTGGGAGGTGCTGATGGTCATGGTCATGATCATCCTCTTCAAGAAGCCTGAGCTGCATCCCTTCGGTCGTATCGACAATCCTCAGGTTTGGATAGAGTTTTGCAACCTTCGGTCGCAGAGCCACTTCAAAGTCGGTTCCGCTGAGCAGCCACACACTCGCTTTCGCTAAAAGAGCCATCTGTGATGGAGAGGGTTCATATGAGTGAGGATTCTGTCCCTCTCCCACGAGGGTCACCACTTCTACGTGATCGCCTGCGATGGAGTCGACAAAAAATGCCTGAGGGAGGATCGAGACAGCAACAACAGGTCGCCGGTCTCCAAGCTCTTTGGATCCACCACCAAAGAGCAAGGCGGGGAGCAAAAGAATGAGTAGGATAGTGGTAATACGCATAGTGACTCCTTGTGAAGACAAGATAGTCAAGGATTACATAATTTGCAAGTCATTCGCAATTGATAATTATTGGGAAATCTCTTCAAGGTTTTGAATATCGCTCACACGGATAACCTGAGTGCCATCCTCCAAGGGATATCGATTATGTGGTCGGGCAATTACATAGCGATTACCCGCCTTCCAACGCGTATTAGAACTCTTCAGCTTCTCTACGATCTGAGCCATGACCCGGGCATCGCTTTGTCGGGGATGCTCGGTCCATTTTGCCTCAAGAAAAGAGAGCGTTCCCTTGCCCTCAATGATGAAATCAATCTCACTTCCATATTGGTCACGGTAGTGCCAGATCCGAACAGCTGCGCTGCGATAAGCATCGGTCTTTCGGAGTTCTGAAAAGAGGAAGGTCTCCCAAATCATTCCTAAAAAGGGAGAGGTCTCTAGGTTTTGCTCATCGATACCCAACAAGTAGCAGAGCAGACCAGTATCGCAAAAGAAGATCTTTGGACTTTTTGCAATCCGTTTTCCGAAATTCTCAAACCAAGGTTCTAGCAATACCACTTGCCCAGAAGTCTGGAGAACTGAAAGCCAATCAGTTATTGCCTTAACCGAGACACCCACATCTCTGGCAACTTCACTTTTATTCAACAATGATGCTGATCGAGTTGCCAATATGCGTATGAAGCGTTCAAAATCTCGAAGACTGGTAACGTTAAGAATCTGGCGCACATCACGTTCTAGATAGGTGGCGAGATACGAGCTGTAAAAGAGAGAAATCGGAAAATCCTCATTGCGCCAAAGTTCAGGAAATTGGCCACGAACGATGACGCGTTTAAGTACATCAAGGCGATCGGTATGAGAAGCCACATAACTAATTTCAGCGAGGCTGAGGTTCTCCAACTCTAGGATTGCCACTCGTCCCGCAAGGCTTTCACTGATATTCTGCATGAATGGAAGGTGTTGGCTTCCCACTAGCACATACTGACCAAATGTGTGACGATTTTCATCGACTACTAATTTTAGATGTCTAAATAATACTGGTGCATATTGGATTTCATCAATGATAAGGGGTGCTGGGTTTGTAGAAAGAAACGAGACTGGGTCTCTTTCTGCTTGCTCCGCAAGGCTCGGAAGCTCAAGGCTGACATAGTTGTAAGAACTAAGAATCGTTCGTAGGGCAGTAGTTTTGCCCGATTGACGGGCACCGGTGAGCGATATCACAGGAAAAAATTGCAAAGCTTGCTCAATCTGGGTCTGAATGTCTCTTGGTATGTACATGCTCGATCTCCTTGCTATTATGACAATTTTTACTTGGCAAGTTGGTTTTGTCAACTTTACAAAGTAAATTTGTCATAGTTGGATAAACCAGAACACTAAAATCTCCTGACATAAATGTCGGTGCACCTTGCATACTCTTGCCCTGCCATGATTGAATACCCTCATGGAGGTCGCATGATCTATAAACATAAAAATCACCAGCCGCAGATTACAGATACCTGCTTCATTGCTCCAACCGCTGTTGTTATCGGGGATGCTCACCTCGAGGCGAACGTTAATCTCTGGTACGGAGCGGTGGTTCGCGCTGATGTGAACCGCATCACTATCGGGGAAGAGACCAATATCCAGGATAATGCCGTCCTCCACGTCACCTATGCGAATAGTCTTTCGATCGGAAAACGGTGCACAGTTGGTCACGGGGCAATCGTGCACGCCTGCACCGTTGAGGATGATTGCCTCATCGGTATGGGCTCGATTATTCTAGATGGCGCTGTCATCGGCAGCCAATCGTTGGTAGGAGCCGGCGCTGTTGTACCTCCGAACAAACACTTCCCACCCCGCTCCCTTTTACTCGGCTCCCCGGCAAAAATGGTTCGTACTCTCACTGATGAAGATCTTGCAGGAATGCAGAAAAACGTTGATGAGTACCTCGCTCTTGCAAAAGAGGCAGAGGCCTCCATCGGCGAATAAGGAGCGTGATGATCACGTTTACTCCAGGCAAATGAACTCTTAGCCTTCTGCTTCCATTAGCGCCAACACTGGTTTATGATGGTGGTTCCAGGAGGAACAATGAGTATACGGAAAATCAAACGAATCACCGGCGGAGCGGTGCAATATGATGGCGCTGGCGTGAAGCTGGTACGTGTCCTCGGTCGTGATGACGTAGAGGACTTCGATCCTTTCTTGCTACTCGACGCCTTCGATATCGATGATCCTGAAGATTACCTGAAGGGCTTTCCTTGGCATCCACACCGTGGCATCGAAACGGTCACTTATCTTATTGAAGGAGAGGTTGAGCACGGCGACAGCCTAGGCAATACCGGTGTTATCCGTGGTGGAGAGTGCCAGTGGATGACCGCAGGAAGCGGTATCATCCACCAAGAGATGCCTCAGCGATCTCCGCTGATGCTCGGCACCCAGCTGTGGGTCAATCTCCCCCAAAAGGATAAGATGACCCATCCAGCCTACCGAGATATCACAGCAGACCAAATTCCTGTTTTGGCTGAAGAGGGTGTGGAGGTGCGGATCATCAGTGGATCGTACAAGGGTACTGACGGGCCGATGAGTGCTGAATATGTAAAGGCCTTATACCTTGATATCCAACTAAAGCCCAATATCCCCTTCACCTTCGCTTTACCGAAGGAGGAGACACTCTTTTTGTACATCGTTCGAGGTTCGATCCTTACCGATGATCAGACAGTCCCCTACCACCGGGCAGTGCTCTTCGATCAAGGCGATGAAATGCAACTGAAGGCCGGGGAAGAGGGCGCACGCTTCTTCCTTCATGCAGCGATGCCTCTGAACGAGCCAATTGCATGGGCTGGGCCGATTGTGATGAATACCCGTGAGGAGCTCTCCGTTGCACGCAACGAGCTCTCCAAAGGGACGTTTATCAAACACAAATAACCTATTGAGGCCACCGATTCTCTCGGTGGCCTTTTTCATCTACTCATAACCTTCATTGACTTTGCCTAGGGCCCCATCTACGATATTTGTGTGGGGGAGATATGGTTACACTACAATCGGTGAGTCGCATCTATCAGAACGGCAGGGAGACTGTCCGTGCTCTGGATGCTGTCTCTTTGGAGATTGCCAAAGGAGAGTTTCTCTCTATTGCCGGTCCTTCGGGTTCAGGGAAGACCACCATGCTCAATCTCATCGGATTGGTCGATGCCTTCGATGAGGGGGAGATTCTTTTAGATGGAGTCGGTGTCGCTGCGATGACTAAGGATGCACGCACCGCCTACCGACGCGATAACCTGGGTTTCATCTTCCAAACTTATAATTTGATCCCGGTCCTCAGCGCACACGAGAACATTAGTTTTGCCTTGGAGCTCCTAAAGATCCCTCGCCACGAGATTGCTGAGCGCACTGATCAGATTCTTGAAGAGGTAGGTCTTGCCGGCTTGGGTAACCGCAGACCCTCTGAGCTCTCAGGAGGGCAGCAACAACGGGTTGCCATTGCCCGGGCTCTGATCAAAGGCCCCAAGATTGTCCTGGCCGATGAGCCGACTGCGAACCTGGACTCCAAGACCGGTGAAGAGATCCTTAGCCTGATGCGCTCGATAAATGAGCGTCATGGAACAACCTTCATCTTCTCAACCCATGATGCGATGGTTATGCAGTATGCCAAGCGCCTTGTCACCCTCAGTGATGGACACATCGTCACCGACGAGGAGCGCCCTTGATGTTCCTTCTCACCCTCGCTGCCAAAAACCTGACTCGCTATACGCGCCGCACTATCATCACTGCGGTAGCGATTGCTTTGGGTATAGCTATGTACATTATCGTCGACTCGATGCTAGCAGGCGCTGCTTTGGAGTCTGAACGAAATCTTATTTGGTATGAGACTGGGTCATTACGGGTCCACCGCCCATCGTGGTGGGAGGACCGACTCTACCTTCCCCTCGACCAGAGCATTGAGAATCCACAGGTGGTTGTTGACGCAGCTCGTCAGGCAGGGCACCGAGCCGTTACCCGTACCCGCTTCAGCGCTGAAATGATCCTCTACAGTGATGAATTTGGTGAGGATGGGTACCTGCCGGTAACTGTGACAGCTATCACACCAGACGATGCACAGGTCTACCCTCTTATCGAGACCCTTGCCGAAGGCAGGCTCCTCTTTGAGGGAGAGGCCGAAGCAATTCTTCTAGGCTCATGGCTTGCCGAAGATATAGGGGCGAAGGTTGGATCTTTGGTGACCATCACAGCCCAAGGCAAAGAGGGGTTCCTTCAAGCCTTTGATGCTGAAATCGTTGGGCTTCTGAACTGTCCCAATCCCAACGTCAATCGTACCTTGGTCGTAATGGACAGCGCAGCGGTAGACCAGTACCTCGGCCTTGAGGGAGCGGTAAGCAGTGTTGACATCGCCCTCGGACGCGGATGGAACCTTGAACGAGCAAAAGAAGATTTACAGCAGCGATTGGACGCTCTTGATGACGATCTCCTTGTTCTCAGTTGGAAGGACCTCGCTCCCGACTACCTGGCGATTATGAGTTCCAAACAAGGAGGCACTGCCTTAATTCTTCTGCTGGTCTTCGCCATCGCAGCGGTTGGAATCTCCAACACTATGATGATGGCGATGTACGAGCGATCGGCGGAGATCGGGATGATGCGCTCGATGGGCATGAGTGAGCGGGCCCTCTATCGTTGTTTCTTCTATGAGGCAGGGGGCATTGGTCTGTTAGGATCTCTTTTAGGGTTACTCTTGGGAGCTTTAGCCAATATTTACATGGTGGAGGTGGGCATCGACCTCTCATTCATGCTCCGTGACCTGGATATGGGCTTTCGGATTCAAAGCATCATGCGTGGAGCCTGGCAACTCTCTACCTTTACCAGTGCCCTCGCCGGTGGCACGTTGCTCAGTGTAGCTAGTGCCTTCTTTCCGATCAGGCGGGCATTGAAACTCTCAATACCCCTCGCTCTGGCAAGACAGTGAGGACGCGATGATACGACTAGCCCTACGAAATACCCTAAGAAACCGACGGCGCTCCTTACTCTGTGCTCTGGCTATTGCCGTCAGTGTGATGGCTATCATCCTGCTCTTAGCCCTGCTCGACTCGATGGAGGATGATATGCGCCACACCCTCACCACCTACTACACCGGTGACGTGAGGGTCCGCCATGACCAATACACCCACTATGAACGCTATGCTCCGCTCCATCTCAACCTCGAAACAGAGAGGGCCCAAGCGATTATCGGGACAGTCTCGAAGGTGGTGGCAAGTGCTCCTCGCATCACCTTCCCCTCATCGCTACATGTCGGCGATCGCAATCGTCCTGTTCAGGCAGTTGGAGTCGATTTTATCCAAGAACGCCATTTCATAGACTTTGATCACATCCTCACTGAGGGAGCGCTTCCTGACCCAGGTTCTCACCAAGTGGTACTCGGTCTTGGACTTGCCAAGACGCTTGGCCTTGGGGTTGGCGACCGGCTTACCCTACTAGCCAAGACGGCAATGCATGGGACCAATGCCATCTCCTTCACTGTTTCTGGCCTTATCGCCCCACCGGTAGGGATGTTGGTGGCCAATGGGCTGTACCTCAACCTCTCCAGTGCCCAACGTCTTTTGATGATGGACACAAAGGCCACCGATATCGTCATCAAAGCACAACGTGCAACAGACCTTCAATTGCTTGCTCACACTATCGAAGACGCCTTGCATCAAGGTGGCATAGAAGGGCAAGCGAGCGCTTTTATGGACATCAATGAACTGTATGGATTTCTTGCGACGGCAAAATTAATCTACTGGATCATCGCCCTCATCTTCTTCATCCTTGGCAGTACCGTGATCATCAATACTACGATGATGGTCGTCTACGAGCGGATGGCTGAGATTGGGATGATGAAGGCGATGGGAATGAGTGACCGTCGCACCTCATCACTCTTTATGCTCGAAGGTTTCTTCATTAGTGCTGCAGGAGCAGCGATTGGGTTGGCTATTGGAATAGTCCTTACTTTCATCCTCTCAAAAGTTGGCCTCGACTTCACCGAAGCTCTCTCGGGCATCGAAATGGAAATCTCATCCATCCTTCGCCCTCAAGTCGATCTTGTCACTGCTGTGCTGGTCGCCCTCTTTGGGATGGTCATCGCTACCCTCTCAACCCTCATTCCCTCACGTCGTGCTGCAAAGATTCAAATTGTGGAGGCTCTGCATTATGTCTAGATTTACCAAATTCGTCATCATCATTTTGCTCATCTGCGCCCCCCTCCCACTCTTTGCTCTCTCTGCCGACGAGATCGTTCGAGAAGTGGATCGACGTAGTACCTTTGCCACCAGCCACGCAACGGGCACCATCATTGTCACCGACCGCTTTGGAGAGCGAGTCTCAACCTTTGAGGCATGGGCGAAGGGAAGTGATAAGTCTCTTATCGAGTTCACCAGCCTCGCCGAACGTGGCCAAAAGATCCTTAGAGTCTCCCAGAACCTCTACCTCTACTACCCCGAAGCTGACCAGTTAATCAGACTCCAAGGCGCAGCACTGCGCCAATCGGTGTTGGGCAGTGATCTCTCCTACGAAGACATGACCAAAGAGAAAAGCACCCTTGATGCATACCGGGCCACCTTAGAAGGCACCGAAGCCATCGATGGCTTTGATTGTTATCGCATTACCTTGACGGCCAAGAGCCGCAAGGAGGCATATCCTGTACAGCATCTTTGGATCGATACTCAGGATTTTGTCATACGTAAAGCCATTTACGCCACAGAGACAGGAAGAGAGCTAAAGGAGATGCAACTGCTCTCTACCATGCATGTAGGAGATGTTCTCATCGCTCAAAAGAGTAAGCTCATCGATCTCTTGAAGCGAAACAGCCACACTACCATGCACATAGAACAGCTAGAGATCAACATGGATCTCGCCGACTCGCTCTTCAGTCTGGAGAACCTCTCATGGTAAGAAAACGCACACTCCTTTTGGGAGTCTTAATTCTCGCCTTAGCAGGCGCACTCAACGCTTCGGCTGCCATAACCGGTGAGTTGGATTTCAATCAACGCTTTGAGTTCAAAGCCGGTGGTGCAACTAGCGTAGCCTTTACACCCGACATTGGATTGACACTCAGTTCTTCAACCACAAAGACGGTACGAGGAGAGATCTCTCTCGACGTGGTATATGCAGAATCTGCCTGGAAGTTAGAGGTGCGGCGAGCCTACCTCAGAGCCCGCCTCCCCTACGGACGAATGACGGTTGGCAAAGCG
>JBAZCM010000086.1:0-8139 GCA_041654935.1 Sphaerochaeta sp.
GATCAGCACATGAAAGAACCAATGAAATCTGATTGTAGAAAGTCCCGCCAACAATAGAAAAAACTGGATCTGGAACAGCAGAACTCATATCCAATCTAATATGATTGACATGTATATAGACGCCCATTTAAGTCACCAAGATGAAGTCGTTTGCGATAGCATCCTCATCAGAGTCAGCATATCCTGATTTAACTAACTTGACTAAATGCCCGCCAATCAAAACATCAGAGATTGAGAGTTCGCCATCCGCGTCTGTTGTCCCTTTTAATTCTCCGTCTAAGTAAACACTCACTCCAGCCAAAACCTCGCCATCAAAGAAATCATGAGTATGAATTACTAAAGTTCTAAGCCTAGAGGGTGGAGTCAGAGCTCCAATCCCCGGCCAAACCTGAGTAGTAGATGCAAGCGAAATCACAGGCTCGTGCGGTACCAAACCCACTTCGTGAGGAGCGAGATTGTAACAGTCCTGTAAGGCCTGAGCGTTTCTAATCAGGTGTCTAAACTTGCGAAGCCCAGCCCTCAAAGCCTCGTCAAAAATCAACGGTGGCATTGTTCTCATAGTTAGCCCTCGAGCTGATTGATCGATTCTTCTTCAGCATTATCGAAGTCAATGAGCCGCAGCTTTTCATCCACCTGTTCTTTCCAGCCTCTTGCGCCTTCCATATTCCGCAGGGAAACCTCAAGCTGATACAGTGACGCCCAAGCTAAAAGCTCAGGTTGATGATAAGCCCAATACGAAGTGTTTGTGTTCGAGATCAGCTTCGGAGTGTAGAACTTTCCACGGACCTCAAGTATAATAGTTTCTGAGTTCGGAGGCCCATAAGCAATCCCACGCAGCTTGTACTTCTCCCATTCAGGCTCAATATTATCAAGATAAGTCCCAAGCGAAGACGCAACTACTTCGGGATCGTATGCCCTTATCAAACCTCTGGCCCAATAAAGAGGCTCGCCATAATCAGACGACTCCAAAGGCACGGGATACATATTGAGCAAATCATCAAGCGCCTTTACTTTAAGCTCCCATCTGGCAGTGGTAGTTCTAACCCACACTTGGTCAATTGTCCTGCAATAATCAAATGTTTGCGAGTACGAGCCAATTTCCTTTGAATAAAAATGTCGGTTCGTCGCAAACGCAAAATCAGATTGGAGATCCAGCATTCGCTGACCGGCGTTAATAAACGCATCAGCTCCGTTGTTTTCTCCTTCAGGAGTGACCAAATCATACCGACCACTCCACTCAGCGAAAAGCGCTCTGACTTCTCCTAAGTTACTCACTGGAACCTCCATAAACCAAATCCAGTTCAGGTTCGAAATCACCACCTCTTTGGTAGAGAGGGGAGAAGCCGAAACTTCTCCCCACCAGATTAAAATGAATCATTCAGACGCAGCGTTATCAGACCCGATCCCTGTCAGGAAGCCCATCGTTGACGGATGATGAAGCTCAAGCCCGAGCTCGGTAAGGAATTCTTCCTCCTTACCATCAATCCTTCCACGCCCGGAACTCTTGTCATCATAGAAATCCGTATCGTCGATGATCTGTTGTTTGAGGTACTCAGGCGAGAAGATCACCATCGACTGACGGTTGGTCGCTTCATGCGAGAAGAGCGGATGGATCTTCAACAGAACATCCCCAAACGGAGTGATCCATCGGCGAACATTCATGCCGTAGACTTTCTCGTTTGGTCCGATCTTGTACTCGCCAGCCGCCTTGACGAGCTTGTCGATCCCGAGAATCGCACCAGTCCCACACAGAGCCAATCTCTCCGATGGCCCATACCGAAACATAATCTCGAGCTGAGCATTGAGAAAATCCTGACCTCCGAGAACCCACGTCTTGCCGTCGTAGGCCTCATTCGTGGGATAGTTGCTCACGGTTCCGTACGTGCGAATCCAGTGCAACAGGCCGCCAGTCGTCCGCTCAGGCTTGCCGTTGTCCCCAACGTTTTCCGTCGGGATACCCCAGAGCAAGGCTTTCTCGATTTCCACCGAATGAATTTCGAGAGCCTCTTTCTTCGCCTTGGCGTAGGCATCACCCGTTCGAAGCCTCGTTTTCATCGCAGTCCGAGTGATGGACAAAGGCGTGCGGAAGATCTGAGTGTAATTGTACAGCTTTGCAGGATCGTACGCCACGGCCTGCGGCATCGCCCCGCCTTCAGGGTTGATGTTACCAATCACGAGGAGGGTGTCGCAATCGGACAGATCGCCGGCCGTCGAATTATCATCCGCCTCCAGGAGTCGAACGCCGACGAAAGAGCTGTCACCATTGACAGTACGTGCAACGACTTTGCCGTTAACATCAACGGTATAGTCGCTCGCGTCGCGACACAAAACCTGATGTCCGACGCGAAAGTGAGCGATGTCAGCCGCGCTCATTTTGAAATACAATACAGTCCCAGCAGCTGCGCCCGAAGCATACCCAGTGCCCAGTCCAGTATCAGTGTAAACTCCAGTCACCGTCGCTTTCTGTGTCGGGAAAGTCTGAGTCCACCAATAGAATTCCGGATCCGAGGGAGATTCACTCGAAACCATCGACATGAGTGCTGTCAGCGGCGCATCTCCATTGGGATAGAGATAAAGGATCGCCTCTCTCCAGCTTTTGGGCCTCTGATCGGTTACCCAGTCACCAGTACCTCTCATTCCAAACATTGCCATTGTCAGTTCCTCCGTAAGGTATTTGTTCCTGTGTCCATTTTATGGCTACAGGAAATCAGGTAGAGGCCAGATTCCGATACTTGAGCCCGTCCGAATACGCGACTGCGTGATCGGCGTCAGCGTCGAGAGTCACGTTCGTCATACCAGCGCCGACAACTGTCACATTGTGAGTTTCGGCATTGGTACCTTCGATTGTGAAGATTTTGCCCTTCGTCTCAGACGGAGGGGGAAGTGTGATGGTAACAGCCGCCCCGCCAGTGACGACGACGGTCGTCTCATACGGCTTCAGCGTGGCGGTTGCGGTCTTGTAAACGACACCAGGACCTGCAGTTTCCCGGTTCACTCTGCTCTGAACAGATTCCATTTGAACCTCCTAAAGAATGTTGAGGATTTCGTCGATTTGTTTCTGCATTTTCGAGGACTTTGGAGCATCGGTGTTGCCAGCCCTCCGTTGTGTGGAGGGGATAGCCGGCTTGGCGAAACGCTCATCCTGAGCCTTGGGAGGCGTCTGCGCTGAGGCTTTCAATCTCAGAGCCTTACGCGCTACTTTAGCGGACTCAGTCATGAGCTTGTCCATCGCCCAATCAGGATGCTCGCTTTGGAGCTTGTTCACCGTCATACCGACAACGCTTTTGTACTTAGCCAGATCGGAGTTCTCTTTGTAGAAAGCCTTCACGGCTTCTTGGATCGCTACCATAGTGTTAACTTGACGCTGCACCATGGAAGGGAGGGACACAAGCATGGTCTGGGCTGCTTCAGTTTTCGTCTCTTCACGAATCTTCTGCGCGAAGTTGTGAAGAAACTTGTTGAAGGTAGCCTTGTCCTTGAGAATGTCCTCATCCAAGTCGAGATCACCGACATAGTCAGGGGGTTGCTGGCTCTTGGGCGTTGATTCTTTCGGCTCCTCTTTCGGCGCTTCTGCGCTCTCGTCGCCCTTGGCCCCCTGCGGAGCCTTTCCAAGTGTTTCGGCCGCCATTCTTTCCATAGAGGCTCGAAAAGACTCGGGGTCATCACTATCATCCCCAGCATTATCATCGCTCTCGCCAGGGGTTTCTTTGTCTTCAGGTGGAGGTGGGGGTGGAGGTGTTTCGTCCTCCTTGGGTTTATCTTCAGGCTCGTCAGGTTCATCCGCTTTGGGTGCATCCTCCGCATTTGGAGTATCATCCGACGGCTCATCATCGCCAACAGGAGTGTCACCGAGAATCTCACCAATTTCTTCTTCAAATGTCTTTCCCATTTTAGTTTCCTTTCTCTTCGTCTTCAATCATATAAGTGTCGATGTTCATTATCCTCTTAACGGCCTCAATGTTCCCCTGAAGCCTATGAATTATGACTGGCTCATGTTCGCAATCTAGCTTATCGCGAATATCATCCAGCCAGGACTGTAGCTCCTTTTTGATTGCTTTGTTCCAAATCTTTCCAGTGAAGAATTGAATCAAGTCCTCTCTCGATACCTCTGGATACTCGTCGCTCATGCCACAGCCTCTCTTTCTACCGGAACCAAGTTACCGGCCTGTACCTGTTTTTGTACTTGCTCATTGCTCTGGACCGTAACGAACTCCTCAACGTTTTTAGCGCCTGAGTTGCGTGCGATATGTTTGAAGATACGTACGATATCGAAAGTGTTTCGAAGAGCTGGATCCTTGATGATTAGCCCGAAAAGCTCCATCCAAGCCCGAGAGAAGTTCCCTCCAGGAATCGTTCCATCTCGAATTACTACGTCATAGTCCAGCAGAAGGTCATAAGGAGAAACCTTAATAACGCCATTTTTCGCGGCTCGCCCGAATTCTTTCATCAACTGCTCTTGATATGGGCCGTAAACAGAGATGAAAATCTCTTCATTCATCAGCTGCTGAGCGTGCGAGGCAAAGAAGTATCCAATATCCTGGAATCCTTGTATCGCGATTACCTGAGCAATTCGCTCGAGTCGTTGATACTTGCCAATCTGAGTCCCCTCAAACTCGCCTTTGGTTAGGCGCTCCGGCCCACCCTGACGTAAGGCGCCCATAGAAGACGGGTCCGTTCCCATCGCCCTTTCCATATAACTCATAACGAATGAGACATCGTTGATGTTCGCACGAGTAATGTCGTTCACGCTTAGCTGCATAATGGTGTCTTTTACACCACGACCCCACGCAGGTTTTCGAGTCCTTACAAGCTTGCCTGGTCCAGGATTCTGCAGGTCCCGTGAGTTTAGCATATAAGGATCATAAATCAGCATATCATTGATCGCTTTACGAACGTTTGCAATGTGAGCGTTGAACAAGAAGTCAACAACATGCTGCATTCCACCAACTGTCTCAAGCCGGGAAATTGGGCTCCTGGCATATCCATCGTACTCAGATGCAATAGCGGCACAGGGGATTTTACCGTGATAAAACCCCACAGGCTGACACTTAATAACCACTCTATCAGCTGCTACCCATACACACCAGCGCTCGGGATACTCACTGTCCCCAAGTTTCAAATCCTTTGGGATGAAGTCAATGAACATCTTTATCACATCAACTGGCTTATTCACAGTACTGGTAACACGGCCTTTAAGCCCTGCTTTTGTTTCACGGCCACTCTCTTTTCGATAGATAGAGGTCTTGAGCGAATCAATCTGCTTGAGATATTTCACGTTAAACAGATCGTCATCAAGACCGTTTTCCTGTTTCAGCAGTTCACCGAGATTGGTCTCGTCAACCCAACCGAAATACTCCATCTTTTGAATGTCGTAAACAGGTACGTTTGGATCAGGCAGCGTCTTGAAAACGTCAATGTTTGACAGGTCGTTGCCTTCGAAGATGACTCCCTCCTCAACCTCCTTGTCAAACCCAGTCGGCCTAAACCCTCGCAATCGATCGAAAACCCCCAGAATCTTCCGCTTGGGTTTAAACCCTTTGACCACGCCCCACCCACACGCTACTGCTCCGAAACCATAAACGAAATTATCGCGAATCATAGTCAGCATATTGAGTATGTTCTTATGTCGCTCATTATGCTGCTGAATGACTCTCTCGAGTAAAATCGCTCCAACCGGAGAACCACCATCAAGGCGCTGATATCGAAAAATTGGGTCCTGCAAAAACGCCGCAGTCATGTAGCTCATCAATGTTTCGAGAAGAGCATACGAATATGGAAACACGATTGACACTGGCTTGCGTTCATCGTCCTCCTGAACCTTTTTTTCAGCGTCATCAGTTTTGATATAAACTGTGAGAGACTCGTCAACCTTTTTCCAATCATTGAATCTCTTGGAGATATGCGTTGACGAAGTTGAGGCCCTGTCCATAACCTCTTTGATAATCTTCTTATGCAACTCCGATCCAGGGCTGAAATCGAGACCCTTGGGATAATCGTATTCATGCTTCTCTCTTGGCAAGAACTCACGATCCATATTATAGTCGCTAGATACGATGTAAGTCATTTATATCACCTTCCAATCATCCAGAACTTTGTCATCAGTTAGATCGCTATAATCCTCAGGCATCTCAATATCGAAATCACCAGGATCGAAATAAATCGAAAGCTCATCTAAGAGTTTCACTATATATGCCGCCGCATCCATAACGTCCCATAACTTGGAACGTGGGAAAGTTTGCAGCTGGTTTTCCAACTTCGTCGAAACCGCAGGATTATGGTAAATGTAGCCCTGACGATAATAAGGCGACAAATGCTTGACACGCTCCTCCTTCTTACCTACTGCTGAAAGCTCTACATACTGCGCGAAAACTCCCTCAACTTTCATTTGGTTCTGAATTGGCTGAGAAATAAACTGGTGTAATGAGGTTACCTCAACTGCTAAGTAAAAAGCCTTCCATCTTCGCACCATATCAAAGGCTTCACGATAGATATCGTTGGGATACATCTTGCCAGAAACGCAGTCCCTGAACAGCAGCTTATGTGTGCTACGACCAACGCCCCAACAAACTATTGCTGAGTCGGCACTTTGCACTTTTACTGTCTTTGCCGGATCAACAATCACCACATTTAGGAATTCTCTCGTCGAAATTTTCTCTGTTGGTACGGAGACCCCTTCACCCTTCGACTCTCGTAGAATAATCTCATCCGGCCCTTCAACGTAGTATTTAAAATCCTCACTTCTAAACGTTGCATCTTCTTTCGACACCGGAAGGTTTCTGTACTCACGGTAAAAGACATCCATCATTCCTTCATTGCGATGCTCTTCAGCTTCCTTCTTAATATCCTCTGTTGAAATAAACTCCGGCGCATTCGAACTGAAATCATCATCACACAGTTCAAGTCTCACCGAGACCCAATCTGGCGAATCTAGTAAGCGTTGAAGTAGAGCATCCTCATGCTTCAAGGTGTCAATATAAACTATCTGCCAATCCTTCTTAATCCTCGAAACGCACTTCAAAAGGTCAGCGTAAAACCAAGTCCTTTGCTTGAGTCTCAATTCCTCGTTAAGCACATCGTTGGAATCCTCAAAGTCATCTACTATGATATAGTCCGGTCGATAGTTTATATAAAGCTGACCACGAATCTGTTGGCCGGACCCACGAGGTAGAATAAGCGTACCATGCTCGTTTTCTGAAAGCCTTGCAACCCATGAACGCTTCGAAAACTGATCTCCCAAATCCACGCTCTTCGTCTGAATATCGCCGAAAAGCTTCTTAATTACTAGATTCGACTTCAACTCACTCTTCAAGTTCTCCGTCTGCTGTTCCGCCGACGTTGCAGAGTTCGATATGTATGGGAGGAAATGTGAATCTCTGTACAAAATCTTTTTCGCAGAGTATGCAAGACCGACAATAGAAGACTTACCCAAACCACGAGGAGCCGCAATCGCAATCTTCGGAGCATTAGAATCAATAAGCTCGAAAATCTGATCATGTAGCCCTGAGAATGGCGCATAGAAACGCTCCGGAAAGAACGTTCTTGCAAGCAATGAAGTCGACCGATAACAGTCAACCAGCAAGTCTTGAATTTCCGAATCTGCTTTATATGAATATTTAGGTTCTGGCATTCCCTGTGTCCATAAAATGGTTACAGGAATTATTTTGCCGCTCGACCAACGGCAATTCCAAAGAGACCTGAAAACGCGTTTGATGCAAGAGCCGCAGCTTCGTGGCGGTCATGCTTCCTCGGGTACTGCTGCGTTCCCTGTACCCCTCGCCGCATTCCGAAGCTATCCCCAAATTATAGAATCCTCCATGCCGGCAGAAACACCGGCAAAGCAACCACGTCCCACGGCCGGAGGGCTTTGCCGTCCCTCAGCTTCCGGACGGCATCGTTCGGCGCCATGCTTTCGACCGGGACCCCACGGACAATCGCGCCCCCGGCCAGCTCGGAGCAGAACAGCCTGGCCAGATCCTCGGAAACGTAGGCCCCAATATTCAGGGCCACGCCGCCGAAGTCATAGTCCTTGTCCATCTGCGCCCAGAGCCACCGCTCGATGGCCTCCCGCTGCTCGTCGGTCGCGTCGAGCCGGTGCCACCATGCCCTTCCGCCGTGAGTCCGGAGCCGCTTTGAGAGGGC
>JBAZCM010000087.1:0-8099 GCA_041654935.1 Sphaerochaeta sp.
AGGTGGTATAATGGGAGTGGAAGGAGGCGCCTATGCTGACCTATCGGAAGGAACTGTGGTTTCACCTCACTAAGAGGCGCGGCTTGGTCAACATCACCGAGAGCGTCCAGGAGGCGGTGAACGAGAGTGGGATCAGGGAAGGTCTGGTCCTGGTCAACGCGATGAACATTTCGGCGAGTGTCTTCATCAATGCTGTGGAAAAGGGATTGCATGACGACTTCGAAGTCTGGCTGGAGGGCTTAGCACCGGAGCTACCCTACGATCAGTACAAACACAACACCGAAACCGAACACAATGCCGACGCCCACCTCAAGCGCACCATCATGGGGCGAGAGGCGGTCGTAGCGATTACCGGTGGTAAGCTGGACTTCGGATCGTGGGAGCAACTCTTTTACTACGAGTTTGATGGCATGCGCGACAAACGCGTGTTGATAAAGATCATCGGCGAGTAGTTACAAAGAGGCTTCTGCAGCGCTGGCTCGGTATGCATCCAGGCCTGCTTTCAAGCAGGCCACGGCTTCTCTAAGGTCGTCCTCATTGAGCACATACGCGATGCGCACCTGCCGTCTTCCAATACCGGCGGTCATATAGAAGTTCTCACAGGGGGCAACCATGACGGTCTTTCCATCCAAGTCGAACTCCCTGAGCATGAAGATGGCAAAATCTTCAGCATCCTCTACGGGAAGTTCTGCCACCAGATAGAACGCTCCTTTGGGAGATGAACAGACCACTCCATCAATTTGTCGAAGTCCTTCGACAATGGTGTTGCGCCGCCTTTCGTACTCGTCGCGCACCGCATCGAGGTAGGAGTCGTCAGTCCCCAATGCTGCATGAGCTGCGATTTGTTCAATTTCTGGCGGACAGAGACGAGCCTGACCAAGCTTCAAGGCATTTGCAATGACTGCCTCGTTACGGCTGACAAAGGCCCCTACCCGCGCACCACACATCGAGTACCGCTTGGAGAAACTGTCCAGACAGACTACTCGTTCTCCGTACTCCTCGAAGCTCAGTACCGAGACAAACTGCTCCCCATCATAGCAAAACTCACGATAGACCTCGTCAACGACCAAGAAGAGGTCGTGTTTTTTGCAGATCTCTAGAAGGGTGAGCATCTCCTCCTTGCTATAGATATAACCGGTAGGGTTGTTGGGACTGCAGATAAGAATCGCTCGGGTACGCTCGCCGATCAGATTCTCAAACTCTGCCAAAGGTGGCAAGGCAAAGTTGTCCTCCATCCGGCTGGTTACCGGGATAAGCTTTACGCCAACGGCATGGGCAAAGGAGGCAACATTGGTATAGAAGGGTTCGGGGATAACCACTTCATCGCCGCTGTCACAGAGGGTCATGAAGGTGTAGTGCAGCGCCTCACTGCCACCGGTGGTGATGAGGATCTCCTCTTTCTTTACATCAAGGCCATACTTCTTGTAGTAGGCAGGCAACGCCGATCGCAGGTCATCGCGCCCTTCACTTGCCCCGTAGGCGATCAAAGGCTCTTTGTAAGAACGGATTGCTTCGATAACCTGTGGTGGGGTCTTGATGTCCGGCTGGCCAATATTCAGGTGAAAGACCTTGATACCTCTCTCAATTGCTTCGCGAGCATAGGGGGCAAGGCGCCTGATCGGCGAGGATTGCAAATCTTCGATTCGATTGGATATTTTCATGACAATGCTCCTGGATTCGTATTCTTCTCATGTCCCCTACCAGGACAGTGCTGCCGAGGACCCGGATCCGTGCGATTTGTCAATCACGGTCCGGGTCACTAGCTTCGGCACCAGGAAGCGGTGCCTTTGGATCTGCTTGGCTGGCATCGATGAGCAGCTGGATGAATCGTCGGTTGTCCAACAGTGGGCTGATCGACCGTCCATGGTGGAGGCGACTGATGACCCGGGCAAAAAGTTCAGTGATATCGGCCTGGATGTACCACTCCTTATCCAGGAGGTCCCGGCCGTGGAAGACAGCGTTAGTGCCGATGATGCGATGGAAGATTCCTTCTTTGTAAGCAGCATCAAAGTCCTCAACAGCGCTGCCATTGAAGAGCGGCAGACTTACCATACAGATAATCTTCTTCGCCCCGAGAGCGGTCAATTCGCGCATGGCGACGATCATCGTGCCACCGGTGGCAAGCATATCGTCGGCGATGAGGACCGTCTTGCCCGTAACATCACCGAGAAGGTTGATGCTCTTGATATTGGACCGCTTGGCACTGCGGCTTACCTGTGAGTAGTCACGCTCCTTGTAGAGCATTGCAAGGGGGCGGTGTAGTGCTTGGGCGTAGAACTTGTTGCGACTGATCGCCCCGGTATCAGGGGCAACGACCACCAGGTCCGGATCGCTGAAGTCAATGATCTTATGCAGGGCAATGAGTGTCTGATACGAAGCGTGGAGGTTCTCCAAGTGGAGATTGGTGAAGGTGTTCTCAATCTCACGGTTATGGATATCCAAGGTTATGATCCGATCAACGCCGAGCATCTCACATATGCGGCCAAACATCGCTGCAGTGAGCGCCTCGCGCCCGCTTTTCTTGTGCTGCCGTGAGTACGGATAGGTGGGCAGGACCAGGGTGACGCTCTCGCCACCGGCCAACGTGATGGCATTGATGGTGGTAAAGAGGAACATCAGGTGGTCGTTAATCGACAGGCGTACTGGCTCATCGCTGCCAGCAACACGTACTGGCTCATTGTTAGAGAGGTCGTAGATAATAAAAACTCGCAAGCCTCTGACGGCATCGAGAATCTCAGCCTTCTCCTCACCATTGGCAAATTTGGTGTACTTTACCCGAATACTGAAGTCCGGGCACTGAAAGGATTGGGGTAGTCTGCTGCGAGGAATACGCTTGTTATTCAGGTCGTCGAGCAACATCACCGTCTTGAGGATCTCCTCTTCGCTCATCCCATGACGCTTTGCAAGGGCACCGGAGAGCTTTGTATATCGCTCTAAGTACAGACGACGAAGGTGTTTAACTACTTTTCCTGAAAAATATTCTGATCCGGGACCGGAGATTATCCCAAGCTTATGGGGTTTGATGATGCTCATGGCCAAACCATACAACAACAAGGGCCAAAGTTCAATCGATGGAAAAACAGACTGACTACTTTACCACTCTGGCGAAAGTTGGTACCGTTCCGGTATGAGTATGATTGTTGGACTACTGCAAATCGTAGGCAGCCTCGGACTCTTTCTCTTTGGCATCAAGATGCTCAGTGAGGGATTGCAGAAGTCCGCTGGCCACAGAATGAAGGCAATATTACGCCTTATGACAAAGAACCGGTCCATATCAATCGTGACCGGAATTCTAATAACCATCCTTATCCAAAGTTCATCAGCCACCACCGTCATGGTGGTGAGTTTTGTTAATGCAGGGTTGATGAATCTCGTCCAAGCCATAGGGGTTATCCTTGGCGCGAATATCGGAACGACCTTCACCGGTTGGCTCGTAGCCCTCTTGGGCTTCTCGATGGATATCACGATCCTAGCCCTTGCTTCGATTGCCATCGCAGCCCCCTTGATGTTCAGCAAACGCAGTAGAAAGCGAGACGTTGCCGACATTTTACTGGGATTCGGTATTTTGTTCTTAGGCTTGAACCTAATGAGCAATTCAATGCCCGATATCTCAGAAAATGTTGAGGTGATGCGCTACCTCTCTCTCTTCAACAGCAACACCTTTGCAATGCGTTTAATTGGTGTCCTCATTGGTACGATCATCACCGTGATTGTTCAGTCATCATCAGCGACGATGGCAATGGTCTTGACGATGAGCTTCAATGGGTGGCTCGGCCTCTATACTGCCTCTGCTTTGATTCTAGGTTCCAAGATCGGTACCACCATCACCGCCTTCCTTGCCTCCATCGGCACGAGTACGGAGGCTAAGCGAGCTGCTTGGGCACATATCATCTTCAATGTTGTCGGCGTAACGTTAGCTCTTATTCTTTTCCGCCCTTTGCTCGCATTAGTGAATGTATTCACTCCTGGAAATATCTTCAGCTTTGAGGGAACGGCCCTAGCAACGCGACTCCCTTTCTTCCTTGCGATGATGGCTACCCTCTTCTCGACGATCAATATGTTGCTCTTCTTCCCCTTTGTTCGCCAATATGCCGGCTTCATCGAATTCATTGTGCCGGCAAAGGCTGAATACGATGAAGGCACCTATCACTTCAAATACATCGGCGGTATCTTCATCGATAGCCCTGAGATTTACCTCTTGGCAGTTCGCGATGAGATCAAGAAGATGGCCAACCTTGCCTGCAACATGCTCACCCGATATCGTGAGATGTTCAACAACAATGAGACAGAGGTAGATGATGTGATTCACCGGATGAAGCGTGACGAGGAGTATGCAGACCAAATGCAGGAGCAACTCTCCCACTTCTGTGTACGCCTGATGCAAGAGAGCCAAACTCCGGCTAACGCATCAACGCTCAACAGTCTGATCCGCGTGATGGATGAGCTTGAATCGGTCACCGACTCTTGTTACAACCTCGCTATGCTCAGCCAGAGACGATGGGCGAACCGATGGAGCTTCGATGAAGAGACGGTAAAGGATATGCAAGAGTACCAGAACCTGGTCCAAGAGTTCCTCGATTACGTGCGTGACCGAATGGACCGCACGCTCACCAAGGCCGAGATGCAAAAAGCCATTGAGTTTGAGGAGCAGATAAATGAGTGGCGCACCCGTCTCTCAGCAACGATTCAGGACCGCCTCTCAGAGGGTGAAGGTGATGTGAAAGTTGAGCTCTTACTCCTAGAGAAGGTTCGCCACCTTGAGCACATCGGCGATTACTGCACCAACATCGCCGAGGCGTACCACCAGGCGGTCAAGCACACCCCGGTACTACAAAAGCGTAGCGCAAAGACTGTCCAGAGTGTCGCTCAGTAGTCAACCAGCGCTACCGCTTCCAGTGCACAAAGATTTTGATAGACCGCCTGATACTCTGTCAGGCGGTTTTCACACACATCAGCGAGTGTGTTGATGCGAGCCTGTTGCTCCTCAAGGCCGAGGTTGCCGGTGGTCCCGATGCCACTACGTCCTTGGATGGCTACTTTCGGGTCGATTGCCTGCACCTTATCGAGGTTGAGGCCTACATCCCGATAGACATCGCGAAAATTCTCCCCCTTGGCAACTCGCTCCAAGACCAGGTCGGTTGCATACAATTCAGGAGTGCACGCTGCCTCCAAATTCTGTTCATGGACTGTTAATCCATCAACCATCTTTGAAAAGATTCCTACCAGTTGCCAAGTAGCCTCAGTCCCTCTGAAGAGCGGCTCCTTTGTGTCCTGGAAGTCGCGGTTGTACCCTGATGGAAGGCTGCGGATGATTGCCTTAATCTGGGATGCAGAGCCGCCGATGATACTGCTGCGACTTCGGGCAAGCTCTAATCCATCGGGGTTCTTCTTTTGAGGCATAATCGAAGATCCGGTTAGTAGCTCTGCCGGCAAACTGAAGTACCCCAACTCTGGGAGGGTGAAAAGCATCAAGTCCTGTGCAAGTTTACTGAGTGTCAAACCGATATAATCACAGCTATCCAGCAGCATCGCCTCAAAGAATCCACGACTGTTGTTGGCGTAGAGTACGTTGTTCTGTACCTTGGCAAAGCCCATTTGCTCTGCGCTGAAGGCGCGATCCAGATCTAAAGCTGACCCATAGCTTGCTGCAGACCCCAAAGGGCTCTGATTGAGGGTGGTATGAACGGCCAATAGCTGCTCTACTGTATCAACAAGCTGCTCGGCAAACGAAGCTGCCCACAGTCCTACTGAGGAGGGCATGGCAATCTGCATATGGGTACGACCGGGCATCGGAACAGAGGCGTGGCGATCGGCGAAGATAAAGAGAGAATCAGCGAGACTGAGGGTCCTGCTTACCAAGCGAAGGGCAAACTCACGCATCCACAGTCGCAGTGCTGTCTGTACCTGATCGTTGCGCGAGCGTCCGGTATGTATCTTTTTGCCAACCTCTCCAAAGTGCTGGGTCAAATACGCTTCGATGGCAGTATGACAATCCTCATCTTCCCGCTGTATGGCAAACTCATTGGCTTGGCGTGCCAGAATGACTGCCTGCAATCCTTTTTCGGCCTGGGAAAGCTCTTTTTGGGAGAGAATACCAAGCTTAGCTAGGGTGCGGGCATGAGCAATGGAGCCAATGGCATCGGCGATGACCAAATGTTGGTCGATCAGATAATCGGTACCAACACTGAACGCTTCCATCAAGGAATCGAGGGTATACTCTTTTTGCCATAACTTTGCCATCGCGGGCCTCCTGTGTTGGCCAAAGTGTATTGAGCACACCTCCATCTGTCAATTGAAGCAAGAGTGGGTCGTTGGGGCCTTTCAGGACATGAAACCTCTCTTGATATTGCTATTGGTCTTTCTTTTGGTTATCAGTGGATGCGGGTGTCGTCAACCGGATATTGTCCTTCACCACCTCTTTGCAGGAAAAGACTCCACTGCCCCTACCCTCATCTCTTGGGAGATGGCCGACCCTCAGACCATACGCATCACCTTTGATGAGTCAGTACGCATGACCACTACCCCTTTTTCCATTACTGATAATCGCATTGTCACCCAGACAGTCACAAAATCCACCCTGACCCTTGTCTTGGAGAGGCCCATGGCTCTTGCTACCAGCGACACTTTGGAAGGGCGCATCGAGGATCTCAGTGGTAACAGCCGTCATTTCTCTATTGAGATCTGGGCAAAGAATCCAACCCCTGCGATGCTGTTAATCAATGAATTCACTACCAAAGGGACAACAACCAATCCCGACCGTGTGGAATTGGTGGTCACCGCCCGGGGAAACCTTGCCGGCCTGACTCTCTATGTCGGGACGGCGCACTCCTACAGCGACCGGATCGTGTTCGCCGATCAGTGGGTTGAGAGAGGAAAATACTTGGTGGTGCGTTTCAAAGAGAGCGATAGTGATACCAGTGAGTATCACTCACAAGAGCTCACCGGTCTTGGAACTAACAACGGCTGCCTATCACTCGCCCTGACCCCGGAGTGGGAGAGTCCCGTCATTGATGCGGTAGTGTGGGGTAACATGAGTACCACCACCTTCGAGGGTTTCGGATCAGCCGCCCTGTTGGCACAGGTCAACTATTTATTTGAAAAAGAGCAGTGGTACAGCACCAAGAGTGGAGATTCAATTGATTCAACAACGAGTACCGCAACACGATCATTTTGTCGGTATCGGTTTTCCGACACCAACAGCGCCGAAGACTGGTACATCTGCGACACCCGTGAGGCAAGTTTTGGGGGAATTAACTCTGAGAAGCGATACGAATAGACTCAGAAGTGTTCTTTCACAAACGCTTCAATCACCGATAATGAGGCCGCTCCCATCCGTTGGGCAACAACTTCCCCACCCTTGAAAACCATGAGGGTAGGAATCGAATTAACGTTGTATTGACTGGCCAATGAGCCGGCTTCATCTACGTTCACCTTGGCAACGATTAGCTTTTCTTCATAGGTTTGGGCAAGCTGCGAGACTGCTGGACCTATCATTTTGCAGGGACCGCACCAAGGTGCCCAAAAGTCAACAAGTACGACTTTCTCGGCCTTCAACACCACCTCTTCAAAATTAGTTTCAGT
This sequence comes from Sphaerochaeta sp., assembly GCA_041654935.1. Lineage (GTDB taxonomy): Bacteria > Spirochaetota > Spirochaetia > Sphaerochaetales > Sphaerochaetaceae > Sphaerochaeta. Next base: position 7,582 of record JBAZCM010000087.1, read on the forward strand.
TACTACAATCTCACTCATCCATCTGCTCCTACGTGCGAATAATACTGGGTAAATTGGGAAAATGGAAGGGTTAAACCTTCACGAAAGCCTAGCAGTCACCTTTGGAGATGCTTAGCGAGTTCCATCGTGTAACAAATCCACTGACTAAAGACTTTTTGCCCGTACACAAATATATTCCTATTTTTGACAGATAACTTTCTTTCTTGCTTCATAGAAAAAGAAGTCTCTGCGCGGACATTTGAAGAAAGCCGGAACTTCAAACACCCTCTTCAATGAAATGCACGGGATATCTATTCCAATACTCCATGTACGTTCGTTCTTTATCTTGATCAAGATTCAATTGGTACATACGAAAAACCACCAACAAATTCTTGGGTTGCCACGCTTCTTGGTATGAATATCGATACGTCATCCCCAATCGTTTCATCACTTCGCCACTTCTGGGGTTGTTCACGTCATGTGTTGCTGTGATATACGGTACGTTATCCTCTTTGGCTTGGGCGATCACCGCCATACAT
>JBAZCM010000088.1:0-7800 GCA_041654935.1 Sphaerochaeta sp.
CAACAGCTCTCCCATATGCAAGAGATAGACATTGCATCCTTCATTGAAAGCCTGCCAGTCGAACAGGCTTTGATTGTGTTCCGCACCTTGGACAAGGATGTCGCCGCCGAAATCTTTGCTAATCTCGCCAACGAACAGCAAGAGAACCTTATCGGGGCAATCACCGATGAGGAAATCCAGCACCTGATGAAAGGGCTGATGATCGACGATGCTGTCGACATGCTTGGCGAACTACCGGCAAACCTCGTTAACCGTATCCTGCGCCACACCTCACCGAAGGCACGAACCCTCATCAATCAATTCCTTCTCTACCCCGAATTCTGTGCCGGATCTATTATGACCGCTGAGTTCGTGCAACTTAAGAAGGAGCTGACGGTCAAACAAGCTATCGATCATATCAGGCGGGTTGGAGAGGATAAAGAGACAATTTATACCTGTTACGTCACCACCCAGAACCGAAAGCTTGAAGGTATCATCACGGTGCGGACCCTCCTGCTCTCCGATGACGATAAGGTCATCGAGAACTTGATGGACCCCGACTTCATCTCGGTTACCACCACCGACGACCAGGAGCTGGTCGCCGACCTCTTCAGACGGTACGACCTCCTCTCAATCCCCGTTGTTGATCATGAGAATCGCCTAGTTGGTATCATTACCGTTGACGACATCATCGACGTCATCGAGGAAGAGAACACTGAGGACTTCCAGAAGATGAGTGCGATGCTGCCCAGTGACAGGCCGTACCTGAAGACTGGCGTTTTTGCCCTGGCCAAGAACCGGATTGCCTGGCTTATGATCCTACTCATCAGTGGAATGATTACCGGATCGATCCTCGCTCGCTTTGAGGATGCATTCTTGATTCTGCCAATCCTAGTCTCCTTCATCCCGATGCTCACCGACACCGGCGGTAATGCCGGAAGTCAAAGCTCTACCTTGATCATTCGTGGTATGGCAGTCAATGAGATCTCGATCAAGGATATGGCCCAAGTCTTATGGAAGGAAGTGAGGGTTGCTCTGATTGTAGGCTTCGTCCTCTCCTTCTTCACCGCCCTGCGTGTCTACCTCACCGGCAGCAGCATCATGATTGCGCTAACAGTAGGAATAGCCCTCTATGCCACAGTCCTGATGGCCAAGACAATCGGTGGGATTCTTCCGATGCTCGCCAAGATGGTGAACATGGACCCAGCTATCATGGCAGCTCCCCTGATCACCACGATTGTCGATGCTTTCAGTCTCTTGCTCTACTTCAGCATCGCCAAACAGCTACTTCACATCTAGCTCAACGAGTCACTCAGATAGGTCAGCGCAGCCTCTTCCTCCATTGGTTTGGCGAAGAGGAAGCCCTGCACCTTATCACAATGGTGGTGGCGTAAATATTCAAGTTGTACTTCATTCTCCACGCCCTCTGCTATTACGCAGTGGCCCAGTTTGTGGGCCATGGAGATGATGTCGCTGGTAATTGAGACCGGCTCGTCGGCGTGCTTGAGGCGATCGATGAAGAACTTGTCAACTTTAAGGCAATCGACCTCAAGCTCCCCCTCACGGGCAAGGGAAGAGTAGCCAATCCCAAAGTCATCGATAGCAATCTTCATACCCACCCCACGAAGAGGCCTGAGAATTTTATTGATCTCCTGGTAGTTGGAGGCGAAGATTGATTCGGTGATCTCCAGGCAGATGTGCTTGGGATTCACCCTCATCGCCCGCACGGTCCGCAGTACATCTGAGGCAAAGCCTGGCTTGAGAAGCTGCAATGCCGAAATATTGATTGAGACGGTCAGTTCATGGCCCTTATCCTCAAGGGTTGAGAGGAATCGAAGTGCTTCGATGATGATCGACTCACCGAGGGGGATGATGAGCTTGGTCTTTTCGGCAATCGGGATGAACTCGAGCGGAGAGATCGTCCCTAAGGAGGGAAGGTGGAGGCGGGCAAGGGCTTCAAAGCCATTGACTTTACCACTCTTCACATCCACCACTGGTTGATAGAGCAAATAGAGACGCCCACTTCCCTGACCCGCGGCCAACTTGCTCAACTCGCCGGTGATCTGCTCCTCCCGGTAGAGTTTGGTCTCCATTGCCTCATCAAAGAAGAGTTGACTCGATCCATTTTGCAGTGCGTTCTCACCAGCGACCAAGAGCTTACGTAAGAGCTCTTGGGGCCCTTCTGTTGCATTGCGTGCTATTTCAAGGATCCCGATACCCCACCCGATGCCCTCAATTGCGAGGAAGGAGCTTAATTGCTGCTCGACCTGTGAGGCTAAGCTAGTTAGTTCTGTTCGGCTTGCATGGCCTTTGACCAAGAAGACGAACTGGTACTCATGAATTACGCAAAGGGTATAGTTTGGTTTACATAGTCGTTGTAACTGCTGTGCCACATTTTTCAGAATCTCATGAGTGTAAAAGAATCCATAGGTCATCGCTGAGGAGTGTAGTGATGAAAGGTTTACCGTCAAAAGTGCAGAGAGCCCTTCGCCTTTGCGACGGTTCTCCGGCAAGAGTAGTTCCTCTAGGTAGCGACGGTTATATAAGCCGGTCGTCAGGTCGTGCTGAGAGTGGTAGCGCAGGTCCGCTTCCATCTTTTTTCGGGTGTTGATACTGAGGACCAAGCCCTCTAGCTCTTCAACTTCCCCATTTTCACCAACGATGCCCTGACCGAGCTCCCATACCCAGCGTCGCTCCCCATCCTTGGTAATGATCTCATACTCAAGAGAGAAATTCTGCCCGTTATGAATACTCTTCTCCCACTCCTGGCGGACCTTCTCCTGCCAAGAGGGGGCGATGATATCGTTGAAGCTCACCGATCGATTACCGATCAAGTTCTCCTGGTCGTAGCCGGTCAAAACCTTACAACGCTCTGAGACATAGAGCATCGTCCAGTGCTCATCATTCTTACAACGATACGCCATGCCAGGAAGGTGGGAGAGCATGACATGCTTGCTGCGTTCACTTTCAGCAAGGGTTTCCTCCACAGCTTTTCGGTCGGTTATATCTTGGATTAGACAGATATGGTTGTAGTGATCAGAGCGGCCCACATCAATGGGAGCAACGACGATTTGGGTCCAGACAACCGAGCCGTCACGGCGGATATAGCGCTTTTCCATTGTGTAGGAGGAAATTTCTCCGGCTACCAGCTTTTTAAATGATTCGAGTTCTTTGGAAAAATCATCGGGATGGGTGACTTTGGACCAACCAAGGTGCAGCAGTTCTTCTTTCGTGTAACCGGTGATCTCTTCAAATTTCGGGTTGACGTTCAGAATCTCTTCAACAAGGGCACCATCAGGGTTCTTACCGTAGCTGATCGTGATTCCGATCGGAGCTTGGTTGAAAAGCGCGTCGAAGAGCTTGACTTGGTCTTCTTTGCTCTGGCCAAAGTGAGCTTGGTCAGTGCCAACAATGAGTCCTTCATCATCTCCGACAGCGTCACTAGAGATGGGAAGAGCTGCCTCTGGCAGTGATTCAATCTGAACATCGCCTCCAAAGGCTTCGCGAATTCGACTCAATGCCTCTTCGCCAATTCCATGGATCAGCAGTTTTTTCATCATCTCACCTCTTGTTGCCTCACTGTTAATAGCGTCCATCATAGCATGGAGATTCACTTCTATAGGAAAATAGGATTACTGAGCGCCCGACGCCCTTCCGCATCCGTGATCTCCACTCGCACAAAAAGCTCATTCCCCTTTAGCGGGGTAATCAATTCAGTCAGCCCATTACCGATTTTCCTGACAAAATTTCTTCGCTCACCCTTACAGATAATCCTCTTCGCTGGGGAGCAGCGAACATGCACCATCTCATCCTCAACAAAGAATTCATGGATGTGCGGCCCTTCTGAGACATATGCATGCCCCATCTCGATGGCGTGGGTGATGGCGCGCGCACTCTGCTCCTCTACCTTGACCATTAGGTATGAGCCGAAGCTATCGCACTCGGCGTTACCAAAAGGCCAGTCTGGGCTGTCAGTAAAACCGTTATGGTTATCATCACTGCCATAGGCAAGCCATTGTCTGTCTGCCCGAAGGCCACACTCCCAAAGATGAATACTCCCCTCTACTTCATTCAGAGTTTCGGTGGAGTAATTGAGGATTTCAATGCCATCAAGGTAATCAACATGAGAGAGATCACCAGATTGCAACAGTGACCATGCTGGGTGGTTGAGATAGATCAGATAGTGCTCTTTGCACCGCCTGACCAACTCTACCATCTCCTCTTCACTCTCCAGGTGAAAAGTTGTTCCTTCTTCAAAGAGAGAGAACTCCCCTTTCTGCCAGAGATTGAGATGTATCGGCTTCTCTCCAATATAGCCAGAAAGTTCAAACCCTGGGATACAGGTCAATTGAGGATGATTGTAAGCTGCGACCAGGTCGTGGTCGGTGATCGAGACGAAGTCGTATCCTCGACTAGAGTAGCCATCCAAAACTTCAGCAGGGGTCAGTCTCCCATCAGATCGAGTGGTGTGACCATGAAGATTGCCCTTCAGCCACATCCCCTCCTCCGGTGCAAATGATTTTCTCGCCATCCGAATCCTCACTAATGTAGTATGACTTGCTCAAAGATGTGGTGCAAGGCACAGAAGTTTTTATTTGAATGAATTTCATAATAAACGCCAGAGGGATATGGCAAAGTTTACAAAATTTTCATTACTATTTTGACATTTCTGGGGTATACTTATCTCCTACAGCATAGAATCTTATGCGATTAGGAGGCACCTTTCATGGGAAAAAAGGTTTCCAAACGGTATCACGAACAAGTACAAGAAATTCAACAACTGTTAGCAGGCAGGCCATATAGCATTGGACTGGACCTTGGCGTCGGTTCAATTGGCCTTGCAGTAGCCGCCTATGATAAACAGACAAATGCTCCGACTGACCTAGTGTTTGCTACCTCCAGGATCTTCTCTCCCTCTGCTGGAGCTGCTGATCGCAGGCAGCAAAGGGGACAACGCAATGCATTGCGTCATAAAGCGAATAGACTCCGCTATCTTTGGAAGTTGCTCGCTTCAAAAAACCTCATGCTCCCCTACTCCAAACAAGACGTCCCTGATCCAGCACGATTGAGATTCTCTGAAGATATCATCCGAAAAGATCCATATGAGCTACGCTATACAGGCCTAACTGAACAGCTCACCCTCCCAGAGCTTGGCTATGCGCTGTACCATATTGCCAATCATCGAGGCGCTTCTTCTATCAGAACATTTCTCGATGATGAGAAATCAAGTGACGACAAGAAACTTGAGGAGCAGGAACGCGAGACTGAAAAACTTGCAAAAGAAAAAGGGCTCTCTACGTTCATCGAGGTCTTGGTTGCATTCAATACTACTGAACACATTGGATTTAGAAATAAAGATTCATTGAAAGACAAGAAAATCCCTGTCCCTACTCGCGACATCATTACTCGTGAAATTGAAGTATTGCTGACAACACAAAAAGAGTTCTATCCAGATGTTTTGACTAGCGAATTCTGTGACCAAATCCAAGCTGCTATCCTGTACGAGAACTTGAAGATTGTTCCAGAGCCGGGGAATTGCCCATATTTCTCAGATGAAAAGAAACTTCCTCGATGTCACTTCTTGAATGAAGAACGGCGTCTCTGGGAAGCGATAAACAATGCTCGCATCGAATCTCCAGTTGATGTTGGTTCTTTCATAAGACGAGAACGAGGACCGTTCTCCATGGAACAACGTAAGCAGTTGTTCGCCGTTGCTCGAGAAGGCAAAAATATAACCGTACCTTTGGTTCGCTCGCTGTTCTCAGGTATGGAGCATCATACCATCATCCTCCAGGGTAAGGACAAAGCCACCCAAAAGATTGATGGGTTTCGATTCAAAGAACTGGAGAGAAAGCCATTTTGGAGTCGATTGACTGAAGATCAACAAGATGATTTTTTCTTTGCGTGGACCAATATGCCCGATGATGAGCAACTTGCTTCTTTTCTCTCCCAGACCGTTGGGCTTCAAGAAGAAGAAATTGATGATGCATTGAAGACCATTAAACTAGTTGGTGACTATGGCCCGATTGGAAAGACCGCAACCAAGTTACTCATGAAATATATTGAAGATGGACTCACGTTCAATGAAGCCGTAGAAGAAGCTGTTCAAATTGGTGAGCTGGAAAGGCCTGTTGTTCTGAGTGACCAAGCCAATCTTCCCTACTATGGCAAAGTATTAACCGAAACCACTCAGGAGTTGGCAGGTAAGTATTGGCATTCTGCTTTCAAAGAACGTCGAAACTCCCCTGGATTCAAAAAACCAAACACAGCAAGCGATGAAGAGCGCTTTGGAAGAATTGCAAATCCAGTTGTCCACCAAACACTCAATGAGTTACGAAAGCTATTAAACGAAGTTATAGAAGTTCTAGGCACAAAGCCCGTTGAAGTAGTGGTCGAACTTGGTAGAGAACTTAAAGTAGGAGCAGTAGAGCGAGAACGCATAGCAAAAGATCAATCAGATCGAGAGAAGCAAGCCAACCAAATCTACGATAAATTTTGCAAGCCTAATGGACTTGGTCGACGCTATATCGAACACTTCCGACTCTTGGAAGATCAGAAATTCAGCTGCCCGTACTGCTTGAAGACCATTAATGTTACCGACGTTGGCAGTGGAAGAGTTGAGGTCGACCACATTCTTCCTCGCGAGGACACGGGGGACAATTCTTATGCAAACAAAGTGGTAGCACACCGACACTGTAACCAGCAAAAGGGAAAGCGTACTCCTTATGCTGCCTTCTCAAGCCTTGAGATTTGGTCTCAGATCATGCATTACCTCGATGATACCCCACCGATGCGCCTGAAACGCAGAAAATTTGAGATTACTGACGATCAATACAAGAAATATCTTGAGAATAGAGGATTCGCCTCGCGATTCAGCACCGATAACAGCTATATCGCTAAGGCAACATTGGAATACCTTCGCTGTCTCTATAACGCAGAAGAACAACTGACCGCCGTACGTTCATTAAACGGTCGAGAAACAAGCATTCTGCGCAAGTCGTGGAATCTCCAAGGCATCACTGAAGAGATGGGACGACTGCATTTCGACAAAAAAGAAAGCCCCAATGATGTTACTCGAAAGAATCGCAACGACAACCGACACCACGCTCTTGACGCAATTGTTGCACTATATTGTTCTCGGTCGTTGATAAATGACATCAATACCAAGTCAGCTCGGGGGATGTCTGCAGCAGAGATTGAAGATACCCTTCCCTTACCAAATCACCAGCGTTTCTCTAATCTGACCTATGACGAGTATCGAGAACACCTAAGATCGCAGATCCATCGATTCTTAAGCCTTCAGACCTTTGTAAGTCTCAAGAGTGATCATTCAGTCAACGGGCCATTACTCAAAGACACTATTTATTCCATCTTAGGAGCCAACCCTGATGGTAATGAGCTAGTCTTTGTTGTTAAGAAAAAGGTGAAAGACATCAATCCAGGAAATGGATCATTTGAGGTGGTTAAATCCGCTGTACAAGGACGTTTTACTGCAAACCTGCCAAAGTGGTACCCCTCCTCCTTGAAAAAAAGAATTGCAGAGTTACAAGAACATAACGAAAAAATTCTCGAAAGATATGAAGAACAGCTTCTTTCTGCAGCTGCCGATCTAGAGGCAAAGAATATGCAATTAAAAGAAGCGGGACGAAGACTCATAGATATCAACGAAAGAACGGTGAGCAAACGAGCTTTGGAGATGGTAGGAGGAATTTATTACTTAATTTCCAACAACTCTCGAATCAAGACCCACGTGGTAAAAGAACCCACTGATTCTGCTACGGGTTTTGGTTTTGACACTGGCTCCAATCTTTGCCTTGATTT
>JBAZCM010000089.1:0-7791 GCA_041654935.1 Sphaerochaeta sp.
CTGGCATGCATTGCATCGACGCTCTGTACAGCTCTGAGGGTGCAGACCTCTTGGTGGCTGCGCTTACCGTCCCGCACTCCGACACTCTTTACCGGCAACAAGCAGGCAATAGCCTGGAACATCGAATCATAAAGGCCAGCCTTACGGATCTCCTCGATGAAGATTGCATCGACCTCTCGGAGCGTCTGTAGCCGTTCATAGGTCACTGCCCCGACACATCGCACCCCAAGTCCTGGACCTGGGAACGGGTGACGCCCCAACAGCTCATCAGGAAGGCCGAGGATTCTGCCTACCTCTCGCACTTCATCTTTGAAGAGTTCACGCAGTGGCTCAAGCAGCTGCCACTGTAGGTCATCAGGAAGGCCTCCGACATTGTGGTGGCTTTTGATAGCAAGAGAGCCACCTTTGGCTGGGTTTTGGCTCTCGATGACATCAGCATAGATGGTGCCTTGGGCAAGAAAATCGATTTTTCCCAACTTCCGTGCCGCCCCATAGAAGGTATCAACAAAGAGGCGGCCGATGATCTTTCGCTTCTCCTCTGGGTCTGAAACTCCAGCAAGCTCACCAAGAAATTGGTCCTGGGCATCAACGCTGATCATCTGGATTTGATGCTGGTCGGCAAAGAGTGCACGTACTGCATCCCCCTCCCCTTTACGGAGCAGCCCATGATCCACGAAGACACAGACAAGGCGGTCACCGATAGCACGATGGATCAACAAAGCAGCTACAGAGGAGTCCACCCCACCAGAGAGACCGAGGAGTACTCGCCCCGACCCCACCTGCTCACGAATTCTTTGCACTTGCTCATCTACAAACGCCTCTAGGCTCCACGAAGGCGTTAGAACGCATTGGTTAAAAAGGAAGGTTTTGAGCACCTTAAAATCAAGTGTAGTGGTGCTATCGATATGCAGCATTGGCAGATCGCTCTCTGGCTTTTGGGTCTGATCACAAAGAATGATTGCTTTTGCTTCAAGGGCATCCAGCATTTGGGGGGTAAAGGCCACTTGGCTGTACAGACCCAATTGTCGCACCGCACGCGCTACATGGTGAACGGCCACCTCTCCATCCGTATAGATAGCTACCGTTGTATTCATATTTACTCCTACCAAGAGAGTGAGCGCACCGGCGGATACGCACGCTTGACAGCCATGGAAACCCCGAGGCCAAGGACGAAACCAACACCACTTTGGACCAGGTTACCAGGCACCTCGGCCAGTGCTACAGCAGGTCCTGCGATGAAGAGAGCCGAAAGAGCCCAATACCCAAAAGAGACGGTTGCCATACAAACGAGCCCCGCCAAAATTTTCTTGAGAAATGAGACATCCTCGCCACTTTTGCTGCGTACGATCAGGGCAATGAAGAGTCCTTCAAGACCATGGACGACAAAGGAGATCGGCGCCCACTGGGCGTAACCACTGATCAGGTCAGCTAGTGCTGTTCCCAAACCCGCTGCGATAAAGGCGCTGGCAGGGCCAAAGGTGAAGGCAATAAAGCAGATGGCGACATCGCAGAGGTTCAGGTATCCCTTTGCAGTGGGGATACGTATGATCATGGTGAAGACGACGACGACTGCTGTCAGCACGGCTGTGACAGCAATTTTTAGGGCGTTGGTGTTCGATTTCATGGTAGATGACTCCTATGCTTTGAAGATCAACCAAAGCAGTGTCACCATAATAATCGATATGAGAAGGTCGGTAAATAGACGGGTGTACGAGTCAAGGCTATGATAACTGGTTCGCTTCTCATCTCTGCCCAGCCCTCGCATCTCAAGGCTCATTGCCAGGTTTGGAATCGAACGCAGGGCGACAACCAGCACGCTGGTCAGCGTTGGCATCAAATCTTTTAGTCGTTGTATATAGTTTTTCCTCTCATCAGGGCCCGCCTGGCGAAGACGATGACTCTCCGAGATCCGGTCAAAGCTCTCTGCAATGAAGGGGATGTAGGTGAAAGAGAGAGTAATAACCAGCGCCGCCTTATACGGTAGGCGCCAGAAACGTAGGGCGAGGATGACCTCTCCCATAACGGTGGTTGCAAAGAGCAGCGTACAGACGTAGGTAATCCCAATGAATCGTCCAGCAAGTCGAAGTGTCTGCAATGCTCCCTCTTTGGTGAGGAGGGTAAATGACCTGATCTGCACTAAGGGAGTTCCTCCTCGACCACTGAAGGGTGAGAAGATGACCATAAAAATGAGCATCGGTAAAATTGAGCGAAAAACTGCCCAGACATTTCGTTTTCCGGTGTTATGCCACCCAACCACTACAATCAGCGCTACGGTGATAAGAAGGCCAGCCAAGCTGATGGGTAGAAAGAAGAAGACACACAACAGGAGCATTAAAAGAATTTTCGCCCTTGGGTCGAGACGATAGAGCCACCCACGCCCGCTAATATAAGTTGAAATATTCATCTTTGAACGAGCCTCCCCGCCTCGATGGTATAGGCTCGCCCTTCTACATGTTTGGCGAAGACGTGGTCATGGGTGATCAGAAGAATTCCGGCTCCTCGCTCTCTTAGGCGGGCGATGATAGTGAGTGCAGCATGATAGGTCAAAGCGCTGTCCAGCTCATCGAGGATATAGAAGGGACGGTCCAAGAGGTAGTAGACCGCCGCTTGCAGGGCTTTTCGCTTTGGATAGCTCATCGTCGAAGGGGTATCCTCCAGTACCAGGTCAAAGAGTTCAGCAGCCTCTTTGACGCGGCGAGTCACCTCAGAGCTCTTGATCTCCCGTCGGCGGCGTAGTGACCAGGAGAGCTCCTCCTCCACCGTTGGCAAGAAAATCTGGAAGTCAGGGTTTTGGAAGAGATAGCCAATGTTGCGGTTCAATTGACGTTCGCTCATCTCTTTATCATCAAGAAAAACCGCTCCTCCCTTCGCTTCATCAAGGCCACAAAGGAGGCGACTGAAGGAAGATTTGCCACTGCCATTTGGCCCGGTGAGGGTGACAACCTCTCCACTATTGAGAGTAAAATTCTCAACATCCAAGACAAAGGGCTGATGTGCTGTCCCCCGATGCCTTTGGCGTTCTACGACAACATTTCTTGCCTGCAGTTGGTGGGAAGAGGCCAGAGAGAGCTGTTGGGTTTTCATTGGATTGGGAAGATCATCACCACCAACATGGGCAAAGCGGGCAAGAAGGGCTTCCCTCTCCATCTCGATGATCCGCCTCTCATCCAAAAGAAGCGTGCGGTCAAAGAGATCTGCAAATTCCGCGAGGTATCGACTGGCAAAGACTACAACAGTTTTGCCTTTCTCTATAAGCGTCTGTCTGAGTTGGGTACGCCATCGGGGGTCCAGATCATCGAAGGGCTCGTCCAGAAGCCAGAGCTTCGGCCCAATTGCCTCTTGGATAGCCAGGAGAACCCGTTTTCGCTCCCCTCCACTGAGCTCCTCTTCGTTAGCTCCTCGCAACTCGGTTAGCCCCCATCGTGCAAGGCAGCGGTCAATACGAGTTTTCATCTCCTCTCTGGACAGTCCCAGTGACTCCAGGGGAAAGGCAATCTCTCCTTCCACCGTAGTGGCAATGAACTGTTCGGCAGGGTTCTGGGAGACATACCCGCACTCGGTGAGCAGTTGCCAACTCTGCAGCTCAGAGAGGTCCTTCCCAAAGAGGGCAATCTTCCCCTCTAGGGTACCTGGGAAGTATTTAGGACAGACTCCGCAGATTATCTTTGCCAAGGTTGTCTTGCCCTTGTCAAAAGGGGCAAGAATCAACACCCGCTCTCCCTCTTCGACTCTCAAATCCAGATTGGCAAAGAGAGGGTCGTTGGGGCGGATGCCCCAGCTTTGGTAGGTAAATGAGAGTCTACTGATAGAGAGGGAGGCACTCATGCCATCTCCTAGTTCAGGCCGGGCAACTGTTCAAAGCGTGTTTTGATTGCCCCATAGACCACCTGGTCGAGGCCTTTGATCTCCTCGTCACTGAGGTTTTCGGTTGGGATGGGCTCTCCGATGGAGAAGTACGCGTTGACGCGCCTAAAGTCCTTGATGTTCTCAAGACCGGCTCGCATACCTTTGACGGTAATCGGTACGATTGTTGCCTTGGCGCGGGTGGCAAGCTTGAGGCTGCCGTTTTTCAACTCTTCAACCTTTCCACTCTTACTGCGCGTCCCTTCGGGGTAGATCAACATGCTGCCACCGTTTTTGAGCTTCTCAACTCCCCGAAAGATTGCCTTGATGGAGTCATGGGGGCTCTTACGCTCAATGAAGACGCAGTCCAGAGCATTACACCACTGGGCGATGATCGGCACCTTCTTCAGTTCAGCCTTTACAATGACGCTCGCCCAGAGGTTTCCAGGTCCCACAAAAGCGGCAATATCGAGCATCGATTGATGGTTGCTCATATAGCAGATCTTTCCCCCCTCAGGGACGTTCTCTTGACCGTCCACCTGCACATGGACACCGAGGAAGAAGCAAATGGCACTACCAATAAAGTGTCCATTCTTACGCAGAAAACGGTCCTTTTTCTCCCCTTTCATGAAAGCTGCGGGTAAAAACGCATAGAGGGGCGAGAGGATTAGGATGGGGAGAATAAAGAGGGCTGCAAAGCCAATTCTGAGTTGTTTCATACCGGCTCCTCGCTAAACTCAGTTATAATCTTGGGTTCTGTAGAGCTTGGCATACTGACCGCCCTTATGCAAGAGCTCCTCGTGGGTCCCACTCTCTACCAACCGTCCTTTATCCAAGACCAAGATGCAATCTGCACCCTTGATGGTGGTCAAGCGGTGGGCGATGACAATGGCAGTGCGGCCAGCTGAGAGGCGGTCAAAAGCCTCGGTAATCAACTCCTCGCTCTCGGTATCCAAGCTGCTGGTCGCCTCATCGAAGATCAGAATCGGGGGATTCTTCAAAAAGACCCGGGCGATGGAAATGCGTTGTTTTTGCCCGCCACTGAGTAGGGTTCCACGCTCACCGACCTCGGTATCCAGCCCCTTGGGAAGTGATTGGACAAACTCTCCCAAGTTTGCAGCATCCAAGGCAGCCCACATCTGCTCGTCGGTCGCATCGACTTTTCCGTAGCGCAGGTTCTCTCGGATCGTTCCGTCAAAGAGGAAGATGTTCTGCTGGACAAACCCGATGTTCTTACGCAGTGAGCTTTGCCGTACATCCTGCACGTCCTGCCCATCGATGAGAATACGGCCCCCGGTAGGCTCGTAGAAGCGAGGAATCAAACTGGCAAAGGTTGACTTACCCGCCCCACTCTCTCCGACCAGAGCCACAGTTGTCCCGCCTTGGATCGTGACGCTCATATCGCGGAGAATCAGATCGGGAGAACTCTCGTAGGTGAATTGCAAATCTTCAAAGACCACCGTACCTTCACTTACCTTCAAGGCTTTGGCATCCTTTACATCCTGGATCGAGGGGTCTTCATCCATTACTTGGGCAAAGCGCTCAAAGCTTGCCATGCCTTCCTGAAGCTGTTCGGTGAAGTTGATCAGCCGATCAATCGGAGGAAGGACTACCCCCACATAGAGAATGAAGGTTATCAAGTCATAGGACTGGACCTTTCCGTAGTAGATGAGAATCACACCACCTGCGATGGTGCAGAAGTAGTAGAGATCGCGGAAGAATCCAATTACGGAGTGGTAAGCTCCCATGACCCGATATTGATCCATCTTGCTATCGCGTAGTACATCGTTGACGCGGTTGAACTTCTTTTGTTGGAACTGCTCGCGACCGAAGGACTTTACCTCACGAATTCCAAGCAGCGAGTTCTCCACGTTGCTATTCACATCGGCAACCGTGGAGCGGACTCGGCGGAAGGTCGCCTTCATCTTGCCGCGGTAGTACATTCCGTAGAAGAGCATGATGGGCATTGGGATCAAGGAGACGAGCGCCAAGAGGTAGCTGTAGCGGAACATCAGGATGTAGGAGCCGGTAATCGTTGCTACACTGATGATCAGATCCTCTGGGGCATGGTGGGCCATCTCGGTGATCTGAAAGAGGTCGTTGGTGATCCGGCTCATCATGTGGCCGGTCTTGTTCTTATCAAAGTAACCGAAGGAGAGCTTTTGTAAGTGAGCAAAGAGCTCACTGCGCATATCGGTCTCCATCTTCACCCCAAGGATATGTCCCCATGTCACCTGGATGTACTTACAGATTGCCATGACGATATAGATACCGAGCATCGTGGCGAAGATCCAGATCATGTTGGAGAAGTTGCCCTCAGGAATTTCGACCCGCAAGAGCTGACGGGTCAGTGTCGGAACGATAATCGACAGGATGCTGGCAAGCGTTGCCACGCCCATGTCAAGAAAGAAGAGACCAAGGTAGGGTCGATAGTAAGAAGCGAATCGTTTAAACATTCCTATTTGCCTCGCTTAAGGAGTCGAGAGAAGAAGCCCTCCTTCTTCTTGGCCTCTTGGGGACGAGCCGCTTCAGCAGGCTTCTTGGTCTGTTTCTTTGCAGGCTGCTTAGGCCCTTGCTTGGCGGGTTGTTTAACAGGTTGTCTGGGCCCCTGATTGGTTTGCTGCTGTGCAGGTCGAGCAGCTGCAGCAGTGCCACTCTCTTTGAGATATTGATCCTTGTAGTAGGCCAGTCGTTCATCGAGGGAGAGCGCTTGAATCTGAGCATACGATTTTGAATCTCGTCTGCGAGGAGGTGGGGTTTGGTCACGACGATCACGGCGTGGCTGCTGGGATGGACGTGGTTGGCCTGCTGCTTTTGGCTGCGGCCTTGGCCTGGAACCACCGGCTGCAGGCCTGCCTTTAGGCCTACCACCACCGGCAGGACGTCTGCCTGCTGGGCGAGCCCCACCGCGAGAAGGACGGCCTCTACCTGAGGAACCGGCGTACTCATCACGTCGAACCAAATCTCTGAAGCTCTTGGAGGCGCTCTTGTCCTCCACCTTCTCGACCTCTTCCATATCCGGCCAGATAACCGGAATTTTCATCTGGATGTAGTTTTCGATTGCCTCGAGGTTGAAGACGTATTCCTCGTCCGCCAGGGAGATCGACTTTCCGCTCTTACCGGCACGGGCAGTGCGACCAATGCGGTGCACATAGCTCTCATAATCATCGGGCAGATCGTAGTTGACGACCATCTCTAGGTCATCGATCTGCAGGCCGCGGGCGGCTACGTCGGTGGCAACGAGAAAATCGAGCTTACCCTCTTTCATTCGATCGATGGTCTGTAGGCGCTGGGATTGGACCATATCGCCCATAAGGTACTTAGCAGGGTATCCGTTGAGCGATAGGCGTTTGGCCACCTCGATACAACGAGCTTTGGTGTTTGCGAAGATCAGACAAGTCTCAGGGTTGTACTGCTTCAAGAGGTAGAGAAAGAGGCGAAACTTCTCTGCCTTTGAGATGTGGTAGAGCTCTTGGGTGATCAACTTGACGGTAATCTCTTCAGGCTCAACCTCAATCTCAACTGGCTCATTCATGAACGACCAGGCGAGGTTACGCACTTTTGTTCCAAGCGTCGCAGAGAAGAGCATCGTTTGACGTTCAGTCAAGGGACGCAAGAGGCTGAACATTCGCTGGATGTCTGGATAAAAGCCCATGTCAAAGAGCCGGTCGGCCTCATCGACGATGAAGATATCAAACTGCCTAAAGTCAATCTTATGCATCTTCTGATAGTCAAGGATCCGCCCAGGGGTAGCAACAAAGATATCACAACCCTTCTCCAAAATCTCATCCTGCTTGGCGTATCCAACACCTCCATAGAAGCAGCCGATTACCAGGTCCTTGATACCCGAAGAGAGGAGGATTGTATCCTCCTCAATTTGTACGGCTAGTTCCCGAGTCGGGGCGATGATCAGGGCTTTGGGAATGGTTTTTCCCTCTTTTTTTGCCT
>JBAZCM010000090.1:0-7630 GCA_041654935.1 Sphaerochaeta sp.
TCCACTGAATAATGATTTCTTTTGAATTGGGATGACAATTTTAGTTATCCTAGTCGTCCAGCCAGCACCCAAAATCATAGCCGCCTCTTCTGGCTCAACTCCCATCTGTGCCATCGATGTTATACTGGAGCGCGTAGTCAAAGGTAAGTACATCACCCCCATAGCCATTATCATGAGTAGTAACGTGCCATATAGCGCTGGTATTGGTCCTCGTCCCGTAGCAAACAACACGAGGTATGCTGCTCCGAACCCTATTCCTGGAACAAGATACGGTAAGAATGATATTTGTCTCAGGTACTTACTAAGGTTGCTCTGTTGTAGTCGAACAACGGTATATCCCACTAATGTGCCGATAATGCCACAGCTGATTGCACCGATTCCTGCAACTTTGATACTTGTCCATGCAACCTTCAGTAAGTTCGGATCGCGCAATAATCCTGATACAGCTTCTCTGACTTTTGTTTCTTTTGCAAACCAAAATTGAAGAGTGAAGTTATCTTTTACAAACCAGCCAGGAGTAATCATAATCGTAGACAAGAACAACACACCCAAGGGAACAGCAATCACAATGAACAGAAAGAGTCCTACCAAGAAATTCATAGGTAACTGAGTCTTTCCAAGGAAAATCGGGCGTGACATCTGCCCTTTTCCGCCCATTGTTACAAATCGTTTATATTCGCGAAGTACGTACACATCTAAAGCTACCAACATAGCTCCAATTAGCAACATAGCTAATGCAATAACCGCCATTACGCCAGGCTCACCAGATTGGTGTGTAAAATAAAGTGAGGTTGAAAGAGTATTGAACCTCACTGGGCGTCCTAAAGTATAAGGCGTACCAAACGTTCCGACAGAACGAGCAAAAGTTAGTAGAATTGTTGACATAATGGCCGGACGCATTACCGGCAATAATATTGATTTGGCAATCTGAGCTTTGGTTGCTCCTAATATTTGGGCTGACTCCTCCAATTGACTATCAATGCGTTGAAAGGCATTACCAAACATCAAAAAAGATAGTGGGAAGAAGTGCATTGTCAAGCAAATAATGATGGGCAGCGGTCCATATGCAACTGCATCTGGGATAGTGAATCCCATGACCTCTAAAATTCCTGGAGCTCCGGCCATTTTTCGGTTTTTGAATAGAGTAACCCAAGCGGCAGCATAACTCCAAGAAGGCAACATAAAGGGTATTACAGCAAGGCTAGAAAACAATTTTTTAAATTTTAAATCAGTTCTCACCAACACCCACGCAAGGAGAAATCCCACAGCGGTCGTGATGAGTGTAATAACAAACGCTATCATCAACGTATTTAGCAAAGGCTGCAAAAACAGAACACTGGCTACCTTTGAAGAAAGTGCTCTCTTAAAATAATTCAAAGTAAAAGTTCCAGTTTTTTGCTGAAAATATCCTGAATCAATCGAATGTACTTGAATTGATTCAAAAACTAGCATGACAACTGGAATAGCAATTAAGTAAGTAAGAACGAGCGCTAACAATAATCCCAAAATCCAGGTTGGATTTTTAGTAGCCCGAAATGTCTTACTCAGAAGTCTATCGACTTTCTTCATAACAATTCCTCTTTCATTGTCCTTTTAACCAAATGCTTGTTGAAAATCCGTGTGTATTTCAACATCACTACTGCTTAGGAGTCTTATATATTGCGGCGTCTGTCACAACGCCGCAATAATTTGTCATACGATTGATTTTAGTTCTTCTGAGACATTAGCCACATATCAATCAAATCTCTACGAACTGCTGCAGATTGAACAGGATCGAACATCAGCAACACATCAAGCCATTCTCCCCAAGAAGAAGTGAAGGGGTTATCCGCACTCGCCTGAATAGTCTGGTTTGGAGAGAATCCACCAACGGTATCAGTCCATGGGAAACTGCCTTCTTCAGTCAGCAGGAATCTTGCCCAAAGCCGTGCAGCATTCGGGTGTGGGGCTTTGGTGGGGATTGCCATATAGGTAGGCATTGCAAATCCGACAGCTGGCACAATGTTCGGATCAAATCCCAAGTTTAGGTTTTGTTCTTTAGCATCACGATGTCGAGTAAGGGTATGGATTCCTACGGGAGGATTTGTTTGTCCAGGTGATCCAATTGCTTTGGAAACTTCAGTATCATGTTCAACAGCAATAGGATTGTTAGCAAAGATTCTCGCAACCCACTCCCATCCAGCATTCTCTTGTTCTGTTACCAGCTTCTTGCCGTATAGCGCTTCATAAGCCGCATCAAATTCGTCCGCATGATCAATAACTGCAGCGAAAAAGTGCCACATGTAAGGTTGGATTTGTGGATCACAGGTCACAAACTTGCCTCTCCATTTTTCCTCGGTGAGTTCCCAGAGGTTCTTCACAGGAGATTCGGAATAGACAGCATTGTTGAATCCGATAACACAAGGTTGCCAATACACTACCTGAGGATATTGTTCTGCCTCACTGATATACGGTGCTAGATCAGGGGGAGTCCAACTTACTACCATACCATTAGGAATGAATTCAGAGAGAATAATTGCCCCGTCATCCATGCCCAATATATCAACTTGTACGTTTCCGGCTTGATACTCGCGTCTAAGACGCTCAATGTTCTCCGAGTCATCAAATCGTGGGCTCGCTACGGTTTTAATACCATACTTCTTTTCAAATACTTCTGCAGCCTGAGGTGCACGACCACTTTGCCACCGAGCGACCAGAGATCCTTCAGCCTGGGCAGCTTTCACCAGTGCATCGTAATCATACCCTTCAGCAGTCCAAAAAACCTCTTCTTTAAAAGCTGCTGGTGAACTTTCCTCCTTCTTACCACCAGCTGAGAGAGATGAAATCAAGATCATCCCAGCAACAATCAGCAATAGCGTATTCATTAAAACTCTTCGCATTTGCTATTCCTCCTATGATTTTGCTTTAGTATCCCATGATAATATACTGTTGTCAAATACATTTTGTATGTATGTACGTTCTTGCAATATATTAGGTATGGTCCTATACTGGTCTTGACAACCACTCCCTCTTAATTAAGGATTGCGTAAATGGATATTCTTAATACTAGCCAAACCATTGATTTCAATTCACCTACTCCGCTGTACAAGCAAGTGAAAAGTGAATTGGAACTTTGGGTCCAAGGCAGTGAAAATGGAGCTTCGCTACCCACTGAAAAGGAGCTTTGTTCACAATTTGGTGTTAGCAGACAAACGGTTAGGCAGGCAATTCTTGAATTGGCTGATGAAGGACTTGTTACTAGGCGAGCTGGGCAAGGCACATTTGTCAATAAGAAAAAAATCAGTCGTGATACACGTTGGGCACTTGAAGATTTCAACCGTGAAATGAGATTCCACGGTCTCGAGCCAGAAACATTCGTCCTCTCTTTAATGGAAGAAAAAAGTCCAAACTTTGTTTCACATCAATTGGGTATTCCAGCTAAATCTGAAGTCTGGGTTATTCGTAGACTTCGCTTTGTCGATGGCTGGCCAGCAGTGATTCAACAATCATACTTACCTAAAGCTCTTTTCCCGGGATTTGACAGCAAAAAAGATGATTTAAAAGAACGATCCTTGCACTCAATTATTGAAAACGATTATAATTATTTGTTATTGAACACCGAACGCTCTATAGAAGCTATCCCCGTAGCCACTAGAGAGGCAGAATTGTTAAAAATTGCTCCAGGAAGTCCTGTTCTCTATAGCACAAGCTTATGGACTGCAACGGAAGAGAGAAGAGTCGAGTATGTGCTTGAGTGGTATCGTGGAGATCGTAGCCAATTTAAAATTCAATTGGGGCGAAAAAACAAGCACAACGATCCAACCATAGGTGGATAGCCAATTAATCGCTAGAATTATCTATCTCTTTGGGCTATTATGAGTTCGGAGGGATAAGCATATGCCTGAAAAGAAACATGTTCGTGCCGACTTTGTGCCAGGACACTGGCAGTTTGTCACCGATAACGATAAAAGCTTGACTATCGACCGTCAAAGTAGCCCCTATGACTACCTCTTTGGAGCACTCAGTGGTTGCCTCTTCTCCACCTTCAATGACCTTGCAAAGAAGATGAGAATTGCTTGGGAGCACGTGAGCTTTGATGTTGATGGAGAGAAACGTGATGAACCACCCACAACCCTTGATTGGGTGAAGGTTACGGTAAAGGCAACCGGGGTGGATGATCAGAGTAAGTTCACCAGAGCGTTTGAGACAGCGACTCGCTATTGCTCAATCTATACCACCATCTCCAAGGTGGCAAAAATGGAGTGGACCGTTGAGTTTGTCTGATCCAGCGGATCGCGTGTATACGCACAGCGAACCCCTTCTCTTTGGGGCCCTCAAGGGGGCCCTCAGAGAGTTCGTAGCAAAAGATGAATCACTTTTACTCTGGCCTAAAGCGAAGGCAAGCATCGCCCACGTCTTAGCCCTCCGGCTTGGCGAAAGCTGTGCACTGCACCTCAATCTCCCTGAATCAATGCAAGTGGACATCATGGCCGAAGGCAGCGATGTCATCGTCCATGATCGTGATGGAAATCTTTTGATCGGCTTGGTCTTCTCGACCACCTACCTTACCCAAGCCCAGCATGATCAGTTACGTCTTCTACAAAAGCGAGGATGTAAACTTGTAATCGGTATCGCCTTTCTCAAGGAGAAAGAGTACTTCCTCCTCTACCACCCCAAGCGGGGATCGACCGACTACTACCACTATCGTAGGCACACCTCAGAGGTGGTCTTACTCCGTGAGCGTGATAAGAGTGGTGATGATGGGCAGCAGCTCTTGCTCTCTATCAAAGAGCGCAAAAAACGCAAAAAAACTACACCGGATCGATGAGACGGTGACGGCCGATCATCTTATCGACCCCTCGTCGGTGGGCATCCTCACTTCCATTCCAATCCTTCTCTCGGTTCTCTGACTTATACATCTGGGTCATCCAGTGTAGGTCCTTGGCGATCCGATCAAGATTCTCTACCTGTAGGGCTGTCATCTCCCTGACAAATTCATCGTATCGGGAGGGGGTCACTGCTTCTTGTCCCTCTTTGAGTAGCAGCATGAAGTGATGCAGGCAAAAGCCCTTGGACGTGCGCAGTGCTTTGACAAACTCTTCTTCTTGATCCCAAAGATAGGCGGTAGTGTAGAGGTATCGTTTAAGACGGGCCTCCATCGCCGTACACACCAAGCACCCCTTCTCTCGCTTTTTCAGCTGCTCTTCAAGTTGCTTTACTGCTCTGCGGGCAGCTCCCTTGCTCTTGGCTTTGGAGAGGTCGGCGATTACCCCTGAGAGTTTCTCACGGGTTGTGGAGAGATAGGTGTCCCCCATCAAGCTGACACCCTGGGGTTTGTTGGCTGAAACGAGCATCTGCCAGTGGATCGTGCAAAAGCCATGCTCATTGACCCGTACCCGGGTCTCAGGGTTCATGACTGAGGGACCGAGATAGAAGTTGATTGCATCATGCTGTGCCTCTCCCATGAGATCACAGACAAAGCATTCGCTTTCGCTTCTCACTCCATCCCAGACAGGGATGCGCTCTAGTTCCAACCTCATGGGCGATTCCTGTACTTCATCTGCATCAGGGCATTGAGCCGCCTCTCATCAAGAGAGGTGGTGCGATATCCATCGCCCTCCATCAGGCGGGTAACTACCGTCATCTGGCAAGCACGCTCCAAAAGTTCAATCTTGTCAAAGGCTTCCAATAGGGAGGACCCAATTGTCAGCACCCCGTGGTTCTCCAAGAGCAAGACATCGTGGTCGAAAGCTTTGATCGCTACCTGCTCGGCAAGGTCGACAGTACCCATGAGTCGGTAATCGACAAAGACCGGATCTTCGAGGATATAGTAGCTTTCGGCTATCAGACGAGTGTTGATCGCAGGCTGTCCATCCTTGGTGATGGCGGTGAAGGCAGACGCATACGTGGGATGCGCATGCACGACTGCTTGGGCGTCTTCACGAGCCAAAAGGATGAGGCGGTGCATTTCCGTTTCGATGGAAAGTCTAAGGTGAGGGGTAAAGTTCTTCCCCTCCAAAGAGACCACGGCTATTTGATCGGCTTGTAAGCGCCCCTTGTCCAAAGCCGAGGGGGTGATCAAGAAATGATTCTTGTCCAACCTGAGGCTGATATTCCCCCCACTGGCGGTGGTCAGGCCCCGGTTATACAACCGTCTCATGTAGTCAGCTACCGCCTCTCGCTCAGCGGCAAATCCTGTCTTGCTCATGGGCCGAGTATATCACGCAAAGAGAGCTCTGGGAACAAAGTCACACTGTCCAAGTCAGCAGTGACCATCCTCACGCCTTGAGAAGGGCAAGCCTCTTTTGCTACAATAGCCGCCAAGGAGAGCATACCATGAGGATGTCCAAACTCTTTTCCAAGACCCTGCGCGAAGCCCCCATCGGAGCTGACAGCAAAGGCTACGAGTACCTGCTACGGGCAGGCTTCATCCACCAACTGGGAGCCGGCGTCTTCAACCTGCTGCCTCTTGGCTACAAGTCGATTACCAAGATCGAGCAAATCATCCGCCAGGAGATGGATTTGATCGGCGGCCAGGAGATCCTGATGCCCTTGGTAAACCCTGCCGATGTTTGGAAAGAGACTGGGCGATACTACGCCATTGACCGTGAGATGAGCCGCTTCAAAGACCGAGTCGGCCGTGACATGGTCTTGGCAATGACCCACGAAGAGGTCGTCACAGACCTTGCTCGCAGTCAGGTCGACAGTTACAAGCGCCTTCCTTCCCTCGTCTATCAGATCCAGACAAAGTGGCGAGATGATCCGCGCCCCCGCGCCGGTCTGATCCGGGTGCGTGAATTTACCATGAAGGACAGCTACTCCTTTGACCTGGACCAAGCAGGCCTTGATGAGCAGTATCGAGCCCACTATACCGCCTACTACCGGATCTTTGGTCGAGCAGGACTGCCGGTTATAGTAGTCGGCGCAGATAGCGGTATGATGGGAGGCAAAATCTCCCATGAGTACATGTACCTCTCCCCCATTGGTGAGGATACTATCATCACCTGCTCCTCCTGTGGCTACACAGCAAACCGCCAGGTTGCCACCTTTACCAAAGAGTACTATCCAGCTGACCAGAAGGAAGTGGAGAAGGTTCACACTCCTGCTACGATGACCATCGAGGAGCTGGCAGAGTTTTTGAAGATTGAGAAGCGACAGACCGCAAAATCGGTCTTCATGATTGGGACCTACATCGATGAGACAACTGGCGAAGAAGAGCATAAGATGATCGTCGGTGTGGTACGCGGGGACCTTGAGGTCGAAGAGAATAAGCTACAGAACGCTGCTCGGGCTCATTCGCTGCGTCCAGCCCATCCTGAAGAGATTGTTGAGGCAGGGATGGTTGTTGGCTATGGTTCGCCCATTGGAGCAAAGGAAGGGACCATCGTGATCGTCGATGACTCGGTGGCCAAGAGCAATAACCTTGTTGCCGGAGCCAACGAAATCGAATACCACTTGCTGAACACCAACTTTGGCCGCGACTACCAAGGCACCGTCGCTGATATCGCCAGTGCCCAAGCTGGGTATACCTGCCCTGAGTGTGATGGAGTTCTCTCCTCCTCCAAGGGAATTGAGGTAGGAAATATCTTCCAACTCGGAACGCGATATAGCGAGAGCATGAACTGCTACTACCAGGATGAGCATGGTGGGC
>JBAZCM010000091.1:0-7606 GCA_041654935.1 Sphaerochaeta sp.
ATCATCGGGGTCACCCAACCCAGGCGGATCGCTACCCTTTCGGTCAGCGACTTCATTAAGCGACAGATCAAGGACGACCAAGGATTGGTCGGCTACAAGATGCGCTTTGAGGACACCACCGGCCCCACGACCCGGATCAAAGTCATGACCGACGGTATCCTGCTCATGGAGCTGAAGGCCGATCCCCTACTCTCCTCCTACTCGGTGATGCTCATCGACGAAGCCCATGAGCGCTCCTTGAACATTGACTTCATCCTCGGTCTCTTAAAGAACATCATCGCCGAGCGCCCAGAGTTCAAGGTTATCATCAGCAGTGCCACGATCAATACCAAGGTCTTCAGCCGTTTCTTCGACCGCGCCCCGATCATCAGCATCAATGCTCGCGTCTATCCGGTGAAGGTACACTACCGCCCCTTGGAGCGGGACAACCTGGACAATCAGGTCGATGCAATCGTGAAGATTGTCAAAGCCGAAGCAAAACGCAAGAGCGGTGACATCCTCATCTTCATGAGTGGGGAGTTTGATATCACCGTCACCGTCTCCAATCTCATTGCCGCCGACCCTAAAGGTGAACTTGAGATTTATCCGCTCTTTGGAAGGTTGAGCAAAGAGGAGCAAGAGTCGGTCTTCAATGAGACCGGTGAAGGTAAGACCAAGGTTGTCGTAGCCACCAATATCGCCGAAACCTCGGTAACCATTGACGGCATAACCACTGTCATCGACAGTGGGATCGCCAAGGTCAACTTTTACAATCAAAAAGACTTTACCTCGAGTTTGGTGCCACTGCCGATCAGCCGCTCCAGCTGTGAGCAGCGCAAAGGCCGAGCAGGCCGTACTGCCCCCGGCCAATGCTATCGGCTGTACAGCAAAGAGGACTATGAGGGGCGCTCGGCTTATGGGACCGAAGAGATCCTTCGTACCGACCTCAGTGAGGTCGTGATGCGGATGAGCGACTTGGGTATCTACGATTACGAGCGCTTCCCCTTCATTACCCGACCGCGCGACAGCTCGATCAAAAGTGCAGAGGAGACGCTACGATTTATTGGTGCCATTGATGAGAATCGCCGGTTAACCAACGTCGGATCGTTGATGAGTCGCTTCCCGCTCCTTCCCCGCCACGCCCGAGTCCTTGTTGAGGCGATGATGGGCCATCCGGATGTCCTCAGTGAAGTCATCGTAGCCATCAGTTTTCTCTCAACCAAGACCCCTTTCCTTCTTGTTCCAGGCGAAGAGGACGCCGCGAGAGCTGCCCATCGCCGATTCAATGACAGCGAGTATGGCGACTTTGTCAGCTACTTGAAGATTTTCAACGAGTATACAGCCAATACCACCAAAGAGAGTAAGCAAAAGTACTGTAAGCACAACTGGCTCGATTACCAGGGGATGCAAGAGATTGTCCACGTCAACGAACAGCTCGGTGAAATCTGTGGGGATATTGGCTTTCCGCTGACCAGCGGGGGTTCGGTGCGCGAGTACCTCTCATGCATCGCAAGCGGTCTGTTGCAGTACGTATGCATCCGTAGCAAAGGCAATATGTACAAAAGCCTGACTGCCGACCAAGTGTATATCCATCCGGGCTCTACGTACTTCAAGACCCTCCCCAAGTTCATCATCGCCGGTGAGATTGTGCAGACCAGCCGTCTCTATGCCCGCAGTGTCTCTCCCTTAGAGCGTCAGTGGCTCAACGATATCTCCGATGGTCTGTATGAACGGCTCAGCGGCCTGACTCGCCCTGAGCGCTCCAAGCGCGCTGAAGAGCGAGAAGCACGCCAGCGAGGGCGAGTGCGTGAGGTTGTGGATAAAAAGGGTGCTGTACAGGTCTATGGACGCTCCTACCCGACCGAGCAAAAAGGAAAGAAGAAGAAAAAGAGCGTTGCCATCATCCCCTTGGAGGATTTGGCCTACCTCTCCAAGACCAACGATAAGGCACCGCGCCGACCAAAGAACTTTCCAGCCTCCCTCTTGTGGCGTGGCTTTTACATCCACTATGGGGATAGCTTCTCCTCGATCCTTGAGCTCAACGGAAAGCTTAGGCCCGACCGGGGAATCTTGGACAGTCCTCCCACTGGCACCTACACGGTAGGCCAAGCCGATCGTCTCTTTGATAACCTGGAGTGGATCCTTGCCTTCACCAAGAGTAAGCGCGAACGACGCCACCTCTTCTTCATCGAGATTTTAGAGAGTTCGGGCAGCTATCGTTTTGCCGCTAATCGCGACTGTTACGATGCCTTGGACAACTCACTCTACACTTTGATGCAATTAGTCGATGATTTGAATGCAGCAGGCAAGGGCGCAATTGCCAAGCGGGTTGGCAAGTTGCACTCGCGATTGTTGAAGTTAGTAGAGTAGTAATTACAGGGGCCTTGAGATCACCAATTGCTGAACCAGGGCGAGGTCGAGGACTTTGAGTACTCCCTTGCCCTGCCCTTCCAAGAGGACAAAGTGTAGCTTCCCTTCGATGCGCTTCTTATCTTTGAGCAGGTGCTCACGATAGGCGATCCAATCCCCGCGCCCAATCTTATAGTCAATCTCATAGCCAAAGGAACCGAAGAGCTCAATTGCCCCTTCGGCCCAACGCTTATCAGTAACCCCCAACAGAGCACCGGCCTCCAAGGCCCGGCACGTCCCCCAAGCAACGGCAGCACCATGGCTGAAGTGACCGAAGTGGAGCGTGGACTCCAGGGCGTGACCGAAGGTATGGCCGAGGTTGAGCATCTGCCTGATCTGCTTGCTCTCGGTGGGATCTTGCTCAATGTAATGTTTCTTGACCTCCAAGGAGAGTTCGATGAGCGTAGACAGGGCCTCACTCTCTCGATTGAGGATTGCACGCTTGTGCACTACCAGGTGGCGATACATCCGCTCATCAGGACTGAGCAACGCATGCTTAATCACCTCCCCCAGTCCACTGAGGAACTCGCGCTCGGTGAGGGTGCGCAGTACATCGACGCTGATGAGAATCTCATCGGCCGGGTAGAAGGTGCCGACCATGTTCTTCATTCCCTGGTAGTCGATGGCAGTCTTTCCACCCAAGGAGGCATCGACCATCGCCAACAGTGAGGTGGGAACCAGCGTCAATTTACACCCTCTCATGTAGACAGAGGCAGCGAAGCCTGCCACATCACAGACCATCCCTCCACCAAAGGCGATGATCCGTCCATCGCGGGAAAGGCCCTCCTCCAGGGCAGCGGCTATGATTCGCTCCAGACTCACAAAGTTCTTTGAGCTCTCCCCGCTCTCAAGTACAAGGTGAGAGTGTGGCAACTGCTTGAAAAGTTTGGCGGTATTGGTGTCGAAGATCCAGAGCACAGAGCGCCCGTATGCCCCCAGGTGGGCAGAGAGATCTTTGAGGTTATCGGCCATAAGGACGGTGGAGTGGACATCGTTGGCAAGGCGGGCTTTCAAGAGCGTTCTCATACCACTCTTTATACCGCACACAGGGCGCTTGTACAAGAAGGAGCGGATTCTGACTGCTTGCATAAAAAGTGTCATTATCGCACAATAGCAGCATGCAGATGAGCGGTTATTTTGACAATGCTGCCACAACCGTCATGAGCGAGGCGGCGATGGATACCTACCTGCGGGTTTCGCGCACATATTGGGCAAACCCCTCATCTTCGCACCAAGGCGGCAAGCGCGCCGCAGCCTTTTTGACTGAGCAACGAGAGAGGGCTGCCTCGCTCCTCGGCGTTGATGCCAAACACATTATCTTCACTGGCGGAGCCACCCAATCCAACGATATCATCCTCTCTAGCCTGTTGTGGCGTATCCGCCCCCAACACTATATTGCCAGTGGTGCCGAACACTCTTCGGTTTTGCAATGGCAAGGACTACTGAGTCATGCCGGCTGGCGAGCTACTCTCCTCGATGCCCCAGGCGGTTTTGTAGACCCTCAGAGTGTTGGATTAGCCTTGGAGATGCAGACCCGCCTGGTGAGCGTGATGCTCGTCAACAACACCCTGGGCACCATTCAAGATGTCGGGGCAATGGTGAGCGTGGTACGCCAATACGAAAAAGAGCAGAAAAGCCAGCCGATCCACGTCCACTGCGATGCGACCCAAGCTCTGGGAAAAATTTCCTTTGATCTGAGGGACCTTGGGGTGGATAGTGCTTCCTTCAGTGCCCACAAACTGCATGGGCCAAGGGGCATTGGCATCCTGTATAACACCAATCAGACGATCCAAAGCCTCAGTAGAGGTGGCGGCCAAGAGGGAGGCCTCAGGGCAGGAACCGAGGACCTTGCCTCCATCGCTGCCATGGTCACCGCCATGGAGGAGGCCCAATCTACCGTAGAGAAGAACCTCGCCCACGTTACAACGCTCAATGAGCGGATGCGCCAATTGCTCGACGGGCCGACGATCCTCACCCCATCGGCCAATAGCTCACCGTACATCCTTACCATCGCCCTCCCCCCGCTTCCCAGCGAGGTGGCCGAGCGGATGCTCGATGACCTGGGTTTTGCTGTCAGCGCCGGCTCGGCTTGCTCACACAACGCCCGCCAAAAGGGAGCGAAGGTGCACAACGCCCTACGCCTGGACCCTGCTCTCTCCCAATCTTCAATCCGCATCTCCTTCAGCTGCGATACGAGCCTCAAGGCGTGTGAAGAGTTGGCCAGCGCTATCAATACCCTGTATAGGAATCACCAATGAACAATACCAACCTCTACTTGATCAGAATCGGAGAAATTTCCCTAAAAGGTCTTAACCGTGACTTCTTTGAAAAACGCCTCAGGGCAAACATCAAGGCAAAACTCAGAGGATATCAGTCCACCATAAAGACCCAAAAAGGCCGCCTCTTTGTAGAGGTGGATGCGCAGTGTCCCACCGAACACGTTGAGTGGGCGCTCTCCACCACCTTTGGCCTGGTTGGCTTCTCCCAGTGTCTGCGCGTTGCCAAGGATGAGGATGCTATCCGCCAGGCAGCCCAAACCTTGATGGGCGAAGAGCCCTTCAATCGGGGGGTGGGAACGTACAAAGTAGAGAGCCGACGAGCTGACAAAAGCTTTGCACTTAACAGCTATCAACTGAATGTCATAATCGCCGAAGAGGTCCATCGCATCCACCCCAACCTGAGTGTGGATGTAAAACGGCCACAGATGACCATCTACTGCGAGATCCGTGATAAAGCCTACCTGTACTCCTCCCCTAAACCGGGATTGGGGGGGCTGCCGGTCTCCACAGCTGGTAAAGGGATGCTGCTTCTCAGTGGAGGCATCGACAGCCCGGTGGCGGGGTTCCGCATGGCCCAGCGAGGCTTGCGTATGGAGTGCATCTACTTTCACGCCTATCCATATACCAGCGATGAGGCTTTGCAAAAAGTCATCAAGCTCGCCAGCCTGATCTCCCCCTACCTACAGGGAACACGACTGCATGTCGTTCCCTTCACCGATGCACAACTGCACATCAAGGCCAAGGCGAGAAGCGAGGAGACCACCCTGATGTTTCGCGCTGCGATGATGGAAGTCTCCAACCTCTTGGCTGAACAGCAGGAGGCCCTCTGCCTGGTCACCGGGGAGGCGCTCAGCCAAGTAGCCAGCCAAACTGTCGAGGGTTTGGCCTTCAGTGACAGCTACAGTGAACGGTTGGTCCTCAGACCGCTTGTCGGCCTAGATAAGGGCGAGATCATCGATCTTGCCAGAAAAATCGACACCTACGAGACCTCAATCCTCCCCTACGAGGATTGCTGCACGATCTTCAGTCCCAAACATCCCTTGACCCGTCCAGATAAAGAGACGGTACGATCCCACTACGATGAACTAGAGATGCAAAGCTTCATCGAAGAGGCGGTAGCACAGACCAAAACCTACGATTTCACCGCCTCAGGAAAGCTTATCGAGTAGGAGCTGTGGGGCGCATATGATTACCATTGGCTTGGATGTCGGCTCAACCACGATGAAAGTTGTTGCCCTTGATGAACAACAACAGCTCATCCACGCCGCCTATCGACGCCACTACTCCCAGATACGGGAGACCGGCAGTCAGATGCTCGCCGACCTGCTTCCGTCCATCGGTGATCAAAGTGTCTCCATTTCCTTAAGTGGGTCAGCGGGTATGGGGCTCTCCCAGCACTTGAAGCTCCCCTTCATCCAAGAGGTCTATGCCACTCGCCTCGCAGTGAACCGCTACCTGCCCTCAACCGATGTAGTCATCGAACTCGGCGGCGAAGATGCCAAAATCCTCTTCTTGGGCTCTCACCTTGAGGTGCGGATGAACGGCACCTGCGCCGGGGGCACCGGCTCTTTCATCGACCAAATGGCAAGCCTGCTCAATGTAGAGACCTCTTCGATCAACTCCCTGGCAAAAAAAGCTACCCAACGCTATAGCATTGCAAGCCGCTGTGGCGTCTTTGCAAAAAGTGATGTACAGCCCTTGCTCAACCAAGGCGCTGCAAAGAGTGATATTGCCCTCTCCATTCTCCACTCGGTGGCAAATCAAACGGTTGCCGGCCTCGCCCAAGGAAGGCCTATCGCCGGCCAAGTGGTCTATCTTGGCGGGCCATTGACCTTCCTATCGATGCTACGCTCCGTCTTTGACGAGGTGTTGGGCCTGGAGGGCACGTGCCCCGAGCATTCGCTCTACTATGTGGCCCTCGGCGCAGCCCTTGGGCCTGAACGACAGGAGATCCTGCTTTCCTCACTGATTGATCGCCTCAATCATCTGACTGTCGACAAGAGCTTCACAGCCATCGCCCCTCTCTTTGCCAATGATGAAGACCACCGAGCCTTCGTCGAGCGACATACTACAGAGCGCTTGGCAGAAGAGCCGATCGAAGGGT
Organism: Sphaerochaeta sp.; assembly: GCA_041654935.1. GTDB lineage: Bacteria > Spirochaetota > Spirochaetia > Sphaerochaetales > Sphaerochaetaceae > Sphaerochaeta. The sequence continues at coordinate 6,772 of JBAZCM010000091.1, forward strand.
ACAGCGGAGAAGCGTTTCTTGGCGTCGATGCTGGCTCCACTACCGTTAAAGCAGCCCTTATCGGAGGCGATGGACAGCTCCTGTACAGTGACTACCAACTGAACAACGGCAATGCGGTGGAGATCGTCCGCACCTTGATCGAGTCGATTTACACAAACTACCCAGATGTTGTGATTACCGCTGCCTGTTCGACCGGCTACGGGGAGCTGTTGGTCAAAAATGCCTTTGACTTCGAATACTCGATTGTCGAGACCATTGCCCACTACAAGAGTGCCAATGCTTTCTTGGAGGGGGTGGACTTCATCATCGATATCGGAGGCCAGGACATAAAGTGCTTCAAGATCGAAGACGGGGTCATCGACGACATCTTCCTCAATGAGGCTTGCTCCTCCGGCTGTGGGTCCTTTTTACAGACCTTCTCCAACGCACTGGGATACAGCGTTGGGGAGGCAGCCAAGCTTGCCCTAGAGGCGAGCAGTCCGGTTGACCTGGGCAGTCGCTGTACCGTTTTCATGAACAGTTCGGTCAAACAAGCACAAAAGGATGGGGCGACCGTCCAAGACATCTTTGCCGGCCTAGCGATCAGCGTAGTCAAAAACGCCCTGTATAAGGTCATTCGCACCGTGGATCCGCAGGCATTAGGGCAAAAGATTGTGGTGCAAGGGGGAACCTTCCTCAATGATGCGGTGCTGCGCGCCTTTGAGATGGAGCTAGGGCGCGATGTAGTGCGACCTGCCCAAGCGGGCCTGATGGGCGCCTATGGATGCGCCCTCCATGCCCTACAGCAACATCGCAGAGCCCCACGGATGACCACAACACTGGACAACGACCGCCT
>JBAZCM010000092.1:0-7603 GCA_041654935.1 Sphaerochaeta sp.
TGCATGCTGAAGAGAGCCGTTTGCAAGAATTGACCGCGAAACTGAGCGAGATGTGTAGTTACCCTCCCGAGGGAGAGATCGATGCTCTGCTCATCAAAGCGGATGCTCTTGCCGACCAAATCAAAAGCCTCTCTGAGATTTCAGCAAATCTTCCCAAGCAACAAGAGCGCCTCATTCGCGCCCAAGAGGAGTTACAAAGATATGAGGAAGCTGGCAAAGCCTTCTATGAAGAGCTCTCCACTCCCTTGTGGGAAGTGGGTGAGTTGGAACGATTGGCTGAGAAGATAGAGGAGTATCAACAAAAAGTAAGTGACCTGCGTCTGCATATTGGTGCTCTTGCTGCCTTCGGTGAGGCGACTGTCCAACTTGCCAGCGAGATGGAAGCCCACCTCTTAGAGAGTGAGCAAAAAAGCCTCACAGAGCAACTTGATCGTCTCGATGAGGTTCGCGAGAAGCGGGGAACGACGCAAGAGCAATATGACCAAGCTACTAAGAGCGATGCTCTTGAGAAGGCTGAGGCTGCGTGGGCAGATGCTTACTCAGAGCTTGAAACACTGCGCAAAGAAGAGGTCGAAGGGCGATTCATCTTTGAGTTGGCTAAGATCATCCAACAAGAGAGTCAGAGCCACCACCAGCCAGAGATCCTGAGACGGGCCAGCTCCTGGCTTGAGCGAATAACCCACAACCAGTACAGCCTAGGTATCGGCGACGATGAGTTTGTTGCCCGCTCTTCGACCAACGGTCAGCCCTATACCTTGGATCAGCTCTCCAGCGGGACGCGAGTGCAGCTGCTCTTTGCCATTCGCATGGCCTTCTTGGAGTACCTTGAACGGGAGAGTGATCACCACTATCCGCTCTTCTTTGATGAGTTGATGGCCAACAGCGATGATGAGCGCTCTCTTGCCATCGCCCAGGCTATCGGAGAAATAGTTACCGAGCGACAGGTCTTTTATGCAACTGCCCAAGCTGATGAGGTAGGAAAACTTAAAGAGGTAGTGGGAGAGGAGGTGCGTGTCATCGACCTTGGTGCTCTTGTCATCGGCCACCGACAGACCAAGACACCCTTTAAGGCAGTGAGCATTCCCACTATTGAAGTGCCAAAACCGATAGACGATTATGATGAGTATGCAACAGTCCTAGGTGTAGCCGGCCCAGATCTCTTTGCACCGATTGGAGAGATTCATAGCTGGTATCTGCTCACCGACAGCAAGGCTTTGCACGGCCTCCTCAAGCGTACCTTTATGACAGCAGGCCAAGCAGCCCGATCCAGCGCTCAACTTCAACAAAGGCTTCAGCTACTGAAAAGGGTACAGGAGTTGGCTCAGGTCGGGCGACAGCGCCCGCTCAGCCGCTACGATTTGGTCGATTTGCCCAGTGAAGTGAACACCAACACCCAAGCCTTCCAGGCAATCCAAGGGTTTTTGGAAGAAGAGAATCGCACTGGCAATGACTTGGTGCAGGCTATCGAAGACGGGCAGATCAAGCAATTCAGAGAGCCAAGTAAGAGTGCCTTACTCGATTGGCTCTATGAAGAAGGGTGGGCCACCGATGCCAAGCCCTACGACCTTCAAGAAATCATTGCCCATATGATGCTTGAATTCACCGATTTGCAGATAGATAGCGAAGAATCGCTAGTCATCCAACGCTATCTGTCCAGTCTGCTCAATTAGCCGTTTCTTTTTCGCTCAACACAGCGTATACTCAATCCCATGTACAAAAAGACCATCAATGCGTGTTACTTGGGCAGTTTCATTATGGCCGTTGCGTGCAACCTATCGCCATTGCTCTACGTTACCTTCATGGGAGAGTTTGGAATCACCTTTGAACAAGTTGGCAGATTGACACTGCTTAACTTCTTCACCCAGATCATCACCAGTCTCTCCTTCTCAAAACCGACCGACCGTCACGGCATCCGTCCCTTTGTGACCCTTGCCCACTTCATGGTCTTCTTAGGCTTCTTGGTCATGGCCTTCAGCCGCCAGCTCTTTGCCTTCAACCCCTACTTTGGCTTGATGGTAGCGACGGTCATCTACTCGGTGGGAGCAGGGCTCTTTGAACTGCTGCTGAACATCATTATCTTGGCAATCCCAGGCGACGCGAAAGAGAAAGCGACGAGTATCCTGCACTCCTTCTATGCATGGGGTTTCATCGTCTGTGTGGTCATCACCACAATCCTCATCCGTCTCTTTGGTCGGGCAAACTGGCCGCTGATCATCCTGATGTGGTCAATTCTTCCTTTGGTTAACTTCTTCAACTTCATGCGTGTCCCCTTGGCTCCCCAAGTCAGCGAAGAGAAGCGTACTCGCCTCAAGGAGCTGATCAGTTCGCGGTACTTCATTCTCGTCATCCTCGGAATCGCCGTCGGTGGCGCTACTGAGGTCTCAATGTCCCAGTGGACCAGCACCTTTGCAGAATCGACCCTAGGTCTCTCCAAGGAGATTGGAGACCTTGTTGGACTCTGTCTCTTTGCCCTCCTGCTGGGCCTCTCCCGAGCAATCTTTGGAGCGTGGAAGGGGAAGTTCCCCCTGATGAAAGCGATGTTCGCGGGCTCTGTCCTTTGTGTGGTCTGCTACCTGGTAGCGGCCCTCAGCCCCTGGCCGATGCTCAGCTTGGTGGCATGTATCCTCAGCGGCTTGGGTAGTGGCTTGCTCTGGCCTGGTTCGGTGGTCAATGGCTCCAACCACTTCCCGTTTGCAGGAGCTGCGCTCTTTGCGCTTTTGGCAGCTGGAGGGAACGTAGGTGCGGCGGTGGGCCCATGGCTCATTGGCCTGACCGCTGACATTGCTCCCACGATGGTCAAGGCCGCTCCCTGGCTCGGTCACCTGACCAGCGGTGAAGCTGCACTGCGCTCAGGAATGCTGGTGGGAACCCTTTTCCCCATCCTCATGGCCTTCTTCATCATCAGGATGCAGCGTTCAAACGGTAAGAACTGACCTCATTATTTTCTCACTAGAGAATACAGCCTCGGCCTTAGGGTTGTGCCAGTAACCATCATGGTACAACCCTAAAGGGTGGGCTATACTACTTTCATGTCTAACATCACAGGAGGAACATCCATGCATTTAACAGAAATCCAGATGAGAGACCCCTTTGTCCTCGTCGATAATCACAGCAGCACCTACTATCTCTACGGCACCACCGATAAAGATCCGTGGAAAGCGCGCGGAGTTGGATTTGAAGCCTATAGCAGTAAGGACCTGGTCAATTGGGAAGGTCCGGTCACAATCTTCACACCCCCCCAGAACTTTTGGGCAACCCATAACTTTTGGGCTCCTGAGTGTCACCAGTACAAGGGAAGGTACTACCTCTTTGCCTCTTTCAAGTCAGAGGATCGGCGTCGAGGAACCCAAATCCTAGGCAGTGACAGCCCCCTGGGACCATTTGAGCCGATCAGCGACGGCCCGGTAACCCCGGAGGAGTGGGAGTGCCTGGACGGTACGCTGTACGTTGATGAGGATGAAAAACCTTGGATGGTCTTCTGCCACGAATGGGTGCAGGTCAACGATGGGGAGGTATGTGCCATCCCTCTGAGCGCCGATCTCTCCCAAGCTATTGGCGAGCCGGTCCTGCTCTTTCGGGCAGGTGAGGCCCCTTGGCCCATCTCCTTGCCACGACGCGATGGATCGGGCATTGTCGACGCTAAAGTAACTGACGGTCCGTTTCTCCACCGTGCCTCTGACTCGAGTCTTTTGATGCTCTGGTCCAGTAAAGGAGAGGGCGGGTATGCCATGGGCTGGGCCACCAGTACGAGCGGCTCAATCCTCGGTCCTTGGACCCAACAGCCAGAGGCTCTGATTACCGCCGATGGAGGGCACGGGATGATCTTCACCAGCCTTGAAGGGCAGCTCTACCTGACCTACCATGCGCCCAACAATACTCCTATGGAGCGACCGATCTTTGCCCCGCTCTCTGAAGATGGAGGGATCCTCACATGCCAATAGACCGTAAGTCAATCATCGATACGTATGCTCCGGTGGTAAAAGAATGGGACCCTGCCTCCTTCTTGAGTGTTGGAAACGGTGAGTTTGCTACCACCGTTGATTGCACTGGCCTGCAAACCATCAGTCCCACCGATGAGGCAGCTACCCCACTTGCGACCATGGCAACCTGGGGGATGCACAACTACCCAGGCGCCCTTCCTAAACGCTACGATCTCTTGAAACGCAAGATGTATGAGAGTGCGAAGGGGCAGGTAGGGTACATGAGCGATGATAGCGGCCAAGAGAAGCTCTTTGAAGAGCTGAGAGTCAACGCTCACCGTTTCAACCTTGTTCGCTTCTCCCTTTATGAAGAGGGAGTTGATGAGAGTCAGATGCTCTCGTTGATCGACAACATTGAGCAACGTCTGGACCTCTATCGAGGAGTTATCACCAGCTCCTACACCTACCGGAGCAAGCCAGTAGCGGTGAAGACAGTCGTACATCCGGACCAAGATCAACTCTCCCTTTCGCTGACCAGCGAAGCGAATCTGTCCGTGCTGCTCTCTTTCCCATACCCCTCACACCTCAAGGAGGCCAGCAATTGGGAAGCAGAGGCTTTGCACACTACGGCCCTGCAACACGAAAGCGAGGGTCGATGGACGATTGAGCGGACCGCCGATGAGTTTGTTTATCGCCTTGAAGTACAAACTGGCCAAGCAGTCACGCTTAAGCAGATTGGGACTCACCAAGTCCTGGTCAGTGCAACTGGAAACACCATTGAGGTGAACTTGGGCTTTACACACCAAAAGAGTCGCCCATGTCCGGTTGTTGGATTTGACGCCTGTGAGTCAGCAAGCAGCCTAGCGTGGCACTCCTTCTGGGAGGAGGGCGGGTTTGTTGATGTCAGCGCCTCAACCGATAGCCGTAAGGATGAACTGCAGCGAAGGATCCTCCTCTCACGCTACCTTTTGGCAATTCAGTGTAGTGGCTCAACCCCACCACCAGAGACTGGGCTGACCTGTAACTCATGGTATGGCAAGTTCCACCTGGAGATGCACCTGCTGCATGCCGCACACTTTCCCCTCTGGGGCCAAGCACACCTTCTGGAGCGCTCCCTTTCTTGGTACACCCAAATCCTCGGCGGCGCTTATGAGCGGGCAAAGGAGCAAGGGTATGCGGGAGCTCGATGGCCCAAGATGACCGAAGCTGATGGCAGTGATGCCCCTTCGGCGATTGGTACCTTGCTCTGCTGGCAACAACCCCATCCAATCTTTTATGCTGCGCTCTTGCGTTCATACAATCCTACCTCACCGATTCTCCCCGCTTGGGAGGAGGTCTTGGAGGCTACAGCGACCTTCATGGTCGACTATGTAGTCTGGGATGAAGAGACCGGTCATTACACGCTCGGCCCACCGGTGATCCCGGTGCAGGAGAACCATGACCCCACAGAGGTACTCAATCCGACCTTCGAGCTCGCCTACTGGCGATGGGCTCTCAATGAGGCCATAACCATGAGAGAGGAGGGTGGTAAGAGTGTCGATCCGCTGTGGCGTGAAGTATTGGAGAAGCTTGCCCCACTGCCAAGCAATGGATCGGTTTATCTGGCCCATCAGAAGTGTCCGGACACCTATGGCAGTTTTGCCGAAGACCATCCGTCACTGCTCTTTGCCCTCTCTCTCTTTGATGGAGGGGATGTCGATCACCAGGTGATGAAAAACTCACTTGATGAGGTCATCAAGCGGTGGAGACTCAATGAGCTGTGGGGATGGGACTTCCCCCTGATGGCGATGTGTGCGGCGCGGCTCGGTGAGACAGAGTTGGCAATGGACCTGCTCTTGATGGAGTCGCCGAAGAACACCTATACACCCAATGGGCACAATGCCCAGCTTCCTAAGAGCGATCTGCCCCTCTACTTACCAGGTAATGGGGCGCTTCTCTTGGCGGTTGCCCTGATGGCTTCAGGGTGGAAGGGTTCAGAAGGAGAGGCCCCTGGCTTTCCCAAGACAGGATGGACGGTACGCAGTGAGGGAGTTTTTCCCCTCTTTTAGTGATGGCTAGGCAACAAGCGGCCAATGCGATACATTGGCTGCAATGAAACAGCTCATCGCACGGCTTATCCGTCTCTTCTTCGGCCTCTTCCTCTATGCCTTGGGCATCGTACTTACGATGCAAGCCCATATTGGCTACGCCCCGTGGGAGGTCTTCCATGCGGGCCTAGCCAACTTGTTCTCTACCCAAATAGGGACCATGACGATCAGTGTAGGCTTGGTCATTCTGATCATCACCTTTACCTTTGGGGAGAAGGTAGGCCTGGGCACGCTCTGTAATATGCTCTTTGTGGGCCTTTTCATGAATATGCTGCTCTCAAGCGGAGTTTTCACCGAACGCACCAATCCAGTCTGGGGTGTAGTACAGATGATCGGCGGTCTTTTTGTCATCGCCATTGCCACATACTTTTATATTACCAGTGGCTTTGGAGCCGGCCCCCGCGACAGCCTGATGGTCCTGCTCAGCCGCAAGACTGGCCTTGCTGTCGGTATCTGTCGAACCGGTATCGAAGTGACCGTCACGGTCATCGGCTACCTGCTCGGTGGTATGTTGGGATGGGGTACCTTGCTGAGTGCCGTTGCCATCGGTTTTTGCGTTCAGCTGACCTTCGCACTTTTGCGCTTCGATCCCAAGGATGTCGTACACGAGGACCTCCGGACCAGCATTAAAAATCTGATCACCGCTACAACATAATTTTCTTAGGGTTTTGCTATTGACCTTTTTGTCTACATAGTGTATTAGTAAACTAGTACACTATACAGGAGGTGGCAATGCAACAATCCATGCTTGCCAAGATCGATGGTCTTGGCTTTGGCTACCATCAGAAACCGCTCTTCAAAGATCTGGATCTAAAACTTGAAAGTGGTAATATCTACGGACTACTGGGAAAGAATGGGGCAGGAAAGACAACCTTGCTCAAACTTTTAGTCGGGCAACTCTTTGCCCAAGAGGGGAGGATGGAGGTACTCGACCATGAACCGAAGGTCCGCTCCCCTAAGCTCTTGGAAGAGATCTTCTATCTGAGTGAAGAGTTCTATCTTCCTCGGATGAAGAGTGAGACTTACCTTGCAATGCTCGCTCCCTTCTATCCACGCTTTAATCGGGCTACGTTTGATCGCTATGCCCAGGAGTTTGAGCTGGATCTTTCGGTGCGCCTCGATCGCATGTCACTGGGACAGAAGAAGAAGTACATGTTGGCTTTTGGCTTGGCCAGTAACACTAAGCTCTTGGTCATGGATGAGCCAACCAATGGCTTGGACATTCCCAGTAAACGTCAGTTTCGCCAGATAGTCGCTAGTGCGATGAATGAAGAGCGCACCTTTATCATCTCTACCCACCAGGTTCGCGACATGGAAGGACTCATTGACCCGATCATCGTCCTTGATGCGGGTAAGGTGATCTTCAATGAAGCGTTGGAGCGCATCGTCGATACCTATGTTCTGGAGAACCTGGCAGTCGAGCCTGATGAAGAGGTGCTCTACAAAGAGAAGGTCTTCGGAGGCTATCTCGTTTTGCGTAAGCGCGAAGAAGCAGCTGATGCTGCTGCCTTGGACCTAGAGGCAATCTTTAACATCATCATCCAACGAGGAGGCAACCTATGAGCCACTTCATCCCTTTGATCAAGCGTGAATGGA
>JBAZCM010000093.1:0-7485 GCA_041654935.1 Sphaerochaeta sp.
GACCATTGAGCTAAAGCAAGAAGAGCGACTGGTCCTGATCCTTGAAGGTCTCATGAGTAGTGAGCCCTATGAGGAGCCGGCAGTGAATATCCTCAATTCCAACTTGATTGCTGACCTTCCATCATCAATTGCTGTTGAAGTGCCGGCAATGATCAGCAAAGACGGCATAGTAGGAGTGCCGCTTACCGACTATCCTAAAGGGTTTTTGGCATTGCTGCGAAACTACTGTGGTGTCTACGATTTGACCGCTGAGGCGATCCTCACAGGAAAGAAGGAGTATGTCATCCAAGCGCTCTTGGCAAACCCGATCGTTGATATCCACGACGGGTTGGATGAGTTGGTTGATTTGATGATCGAACGCCAGATCCGCTGGTTGGGGTACCTGCAGTAGCCTTAAGAGCCTCGGTCGACCAAGATCGGCTTGAAGCATTCAAGATGGAGAGGAGGTGTATTCTTTGCTTCCATAATCTCCACGATCAGCGAAGCAGCTTTGGTGCCTATGCGTGCTGGCTCTTGGCTGATTGTTGAGAGATCGAGGTAGCGCGTTGAACGCACTCCATCAAAGCCGATGACGTGCACATTCGATCCACTTTCGCGAACCGCCTGAACAAAGCCTGCTGCAATGTCGTCGCAGTAGCAGAACGCTCCATCATAGTTCCCACTCTTGATAACCTCAAGGCCCATTTGGTAGCCCGCTTCTTCACTGAGGAGGCAGTGGCGAATTTCTACCCCTTCAATGCCCCCTTGGGTCAACTCATCGACAAAGCCGGCAAAGCGATCGCTGTTGGCTTGCGCCGGGGGATCGACGCCGATATAGACGGGACGTTTACACCCCTTCTCCAAGAGATAGCGGGCTGCAAGGCGGCCTCCCCAGATGTTATCGGGATAGATACAGTGCTCACTCTCTTGGGGGTAGTCGATGTAGAGGAAGGGGACATTGCGCCATCGAAGCAGTTCATGCTCCGGCTCATCGAGATTGAAGGCGAAGATCAGCAGCGCGGAGACCTGTGCATCGAGCACCCGTTGGATGACCTTGGGGTTGTGCTTCTCATAGTTGAAGATCAATAAGTCGATTCCCAAACCCCGCAACTTACGGTAAATAGCCTCGAAGATCTCGAAGAAGTAGTGGTTTCCGATATCAGGCAACAAAAGGCCAATGGAGGTCTCGACTACATCCTTACGGGCGAGCTTGCTAGCAACCCCACTGGGCTTGTACTGTCGTGCTTTCATCACATCCAGTACACGCTGTCGGGTTTCTTCGCTGACATGTTGGCTGTTGTTCAGAACCCGTGAGACCGTGCCAATTCCCACACCGGCCTCACGAGCGATGTCCTCAATGGTGATACGCTTCGTTGCCATGCTTTGACTCTATGCCCTTTTGGGGCATCAGTCAACGACTGTGGCGACCTGCTTCCAATTCGCCCTAAAGCCTTCTGTCCGGTCTCCCAGCTGTCCATTGCTGTTCGATCCAGAGGACCACACCGTCCCATCGGTCCGAAGGACGATAGCATGGTGAGCGCCCGCGGCAACTGCCTTCACATTATTCAAAACGTGCTTGAAACCCGATGCGTCAGGGTAGTTGTGCGTATGACCAACCCCCCATTGTCCAAATCGATTTGACCCGCCTGCCCACAGTCTATCTTCTATATCGATATAAAAACCTGTCTCTTCCCCAGCTGCGATGGTATTCACCCGCTCGGCAATCTTGGTGAGGGTCTTAGTGGCGTCTTGTACAGCGTAGCCAAGTTGGCCTTGGTTGTTACTGCCCACGCCGTAGAGTTGTCCATCGGCTTTGAGAATCCAGGTAAAGTTGAAACCTGGGGCAACCTCAACGACGTTGTCGGTAATCCGAGTCGGCTTGAGGACCGATGAGGGGGCATTTGGCCCGAGGCCAAGTTGTCCGTTGGTATTCATTCCCCATCCGTAGAGAACCCCATCCTTATCCAAGGCGAAGCTTACGTGGCTGAAGTTTGACCACACACGCGCAATATTGTCCATGATCTTCTGAGGCTCTCTGCTCGACCGGGTTGATCCTGTGCCAAGCTGTCCGTAATCGTTAGCACCCACGCTCCAAAGTGTCCCATCCCGTTTGATAAAGAGGGAGTGACCAAAGCCTGCTGCCATATCCACCACTTTATCAGCGATTACTGTCGGTGTATTTATACGAGCGGCTGGCAAGGTGAGCTGCCCCTCTTCGTTGCGTCCAGCTCCATACAGCCTGCCATCAGTGCCGAGGAAGAGAGAGTGGGCCACGCCACCGGTCGCGGCTTTGGAGTAGACCATGATGCTGGTAAACTCGGTAAAGTTGGGTACTGACCCTTGGCCCAATTGGCCATGCTGGTTGGAACCGCTGACCAATATGCGCTCTCGGTCGTTGACTACGTAACTGGTGTAGCTGCCCGCCCCAATACGCTCGATATCCTTGATTTCGACAGTTTTTCTCGTGCTTGTTGGCGGCGATGTGACCACCGGGGCCAGGGCTGTCGACCCTCCTACGGCTTGGAGGACCATCCGCACCTGCGCTCCTATGGCCGAGGTATCAAAGAGGGAGGTGGCCAGCATATAGGTGTGCCCTGCCACCAGATTCACAAAGGTGCGGTCGGTAAAGTTAAAGTCATCATCGAGGTTCCACAGCACCTCCTCATCATCGGTCTCGGTATCGCTGAGGATCATCGTCACCTGTAGCTTGTCGTGATCGTAGTTGATCAATTGGTGAGGACCGCTGACCCGAGCGCTAAGCATGACAATTTCCATCTCCTCATCGTAGGTAATGGTAAACGGTTGGTGTGGATTGGCTATGGCGGTAATCCCTAGCATTGCCCAGAGGTCATCCTCATCAAAGTCGAACTCTTCATCATCCCAATGGGACTCTTGTTCGGTTCCCACTCCGTGGACCAATAGGTTGCCCGCTGCATCGCTGCGGACAAAGAAGGGGTACTCCTCTATGACTATTGCATCAGCTCCCCACGCCCACGCTTCGCCTTTGCGCCCCACTTCAAGGTCAGCTTTGTGCCAGCTGGTACCTTCATCGATGCTGAGCAGTACCTCATACATGCTCTTGGCAGGGTTGAAGTAGAAGGCGATGATCTCCCCGGTGATAGAGATGTCCAAGTGCATGGAGGCTTGGAGAGTTTGCTTGTGGACGGCAGTGCGCTGTTCATAGATCGTTTGTATCCGCGGGGTAGTGGTTGCTCCAGTGACCTTCAGGATTTCGAGCTTCTCTTCGTCGATGGAGCCAATATATACGGTGTTCTGATCGCGTGGATCGACACTGAAGGACATCATGCCATGGCCTTTGATCCGCGAGAGCGGCAAGATTCTCCAGTCGCGGGAGGTATCCTCCAGCACTCCCAGTTTGATCATCATGCCATTGTTGTTGTCCCGATAGACGGTATAGAGGCGTCCATGGGCTGCGACCATTGAGCCGGCATAGCCGGTGGAGGAGGAGTCGGTGGAGCGGGTGAAGGCGTTGCGCACCGTATAGGTGCGACCATCATTGGTGGAGTAGGCCCAGTTTTGGTCCCAGTAGCGGTCGTGGCGGTGGAAGATCACCTGGATTGTTCGGTTGGAGTCGATGGCCAGACCTTGAATGGAGGGGGTCTCAGAGCGTGCTGCCAGGCGGTTGGAGGTTTGCCAACGCCCGCCATTATCGGTACTGGTGGCAGTATAGAGATCTCCTCCCATCAAGTAGGCGACGACGATCATGTTGCGGTCGGCAGTCAGCCCTTGTAACTGAAGCGTTCCGCTCAGCGGAAGGGTGCTGCTCTGCCATCCGTCGTCGGTGAGCCGGCCCAAGGCAATCTTTCCTTGGTCAGTCTGGTAGGCGACGAGCAGATCTTCGTAGGATTGGGCTACATGCACCCTACTGGTGCGGTCAGTTGCCGCATTGGTTTCAAGGGTTGCGTACGATTGATCGATTGTAACCGCACCGATCGGTAGCAGCGTGAAACCCAACAGCAGGATAGTCAAAGCCAAGATACTCTTTCGCATGATGCCTCCTCCAAGAAGCTACAGATTTGTCGGAATTGTACGACGTGTGTCACAGAAGTCAAGCAAAACGGGCTAAAAGGAGGGTATAGGGCTGTCTTTGTATCTTATTTGAGTATAAATAGACGAAGCGGGGAAGGCCAGTAATTTTGATTGACAGCGTTCGGTGGGGCACCTACGATGCAGCTATCTCACCTGGAGGTTAAGAATGAAGAAATTTGGTTGGATACTGTTGGCAGTCCTGTTGGTCGCCGTTTTGGCCAGTTGTACTCTCTTTGATACCTTTTTCCCATCGGCTCAGATGCCGGTCGATGACCGGGCCTCGATGCTGGTCGTGGAAGCAGGGACCCGCGATGGGGATGCTACCACTAACTTGGTCAACCTCAATGCGACCGGATGGGCACCTTGGGTGGAGGATGAAAGCGGAAATATTGTCCCCTTCATGGCCTTTGATGCAGAAAGCCGCCTTGATTCACTTTTTTGGGCTGAGAACTTGCGCCCGGGCACCTACACGCTCAGAGGTTTCTTACATATTTACGCAGACTATTCGCTGCTGCCTGATGGAATCATCATGAGCTACGAGCCCTTTGCAGGCAGGCAATGGCATAAAACCCAGCGCTTTGCTCTCGATCAGCCGGTGGTTATCAAGCTCGGTGAGGCAGAAATAAAGAGCTTTGGCCGGTACTTCGTTCAATCTGCCTGGGTAGAAGGGGCGCTTGGCACAAGTGATACGCGCTGGATGGTCAATCCTGCTTCGGTGAAAATTGTTGGTGACTCAACAGACAAGAAAGCCCTGCGAGTAATGAAGAACTGGGCGACCAAGACGTGGCTTGCCTGGAATACCCGAAATACCGAACCGGCTGCAGACAAATAAAAGTGCTCAGGAGAGGCCGAGGCGGGCGCACAGAGCTTCTTCGCGCTCCGCCGCCTCCTTGATACACGTCGCTACAGCGGTCTGCAAAGCCGTTAGATCACCTTCTTTAAGAAGCGGACGCATACGAGCCTCAAAGCGCTCATCTAGGGCGCGGGCCGAGCGAGCCGCTTCTTCTTTTATCTGCCGGTCTGCCTTCAAGAGAGTTGCACTCAGGCGCTGGCGCCGTTGTGCACTCTCATAGGTTTGACCCAAATCTGCTGGAGGTTCAGAGCCGATTACAAAGGGTAGGAAGGGGTGGTAGCAGGGCATGGGGTTGGAACAATACCAAGCCATAATTAGGGCCTCGGGGTACTCGACAACCATGCTTGTGGTGGTCCTTGTCGGTTTAGGCAGGGCAGCATCGATGCAAATTGAACGCATCGACCGGTCTAAAGAGGCATCACTGCCGCGGTTGTAGCGTAGGACATCACGCAGGCCCATCCAGTGATGGTCTGCGGTCTCGGTGAGCAGCATGGTAGTCGCCTGACGCTCCCGTCCCTTTGAAAAGAACTCCATGAAGCGGTCGGCATAGGTGTTAGCAAAGTCGTGGCCCTCACTCTTCTTGTCGGACCGTTGATAGTCTGAGGCCAGTGAATAGGCATTGCTGATCGTAGCGTAGGTGTCGACGCTCTTTACAGCCCACCGCTCTCCGGCTGTCTCAACGACAAAGGCTGAGCTGCGGTCGGCAACGAGAAAGGAGTTGGAGTAGGCGAGTTTTCCTTTAAATGAGCCGTCACCTCCCTGGCCCCACTTCTCCAACAGGGTGATGATCAGATCAACGGCCTTTTTTGCGGTGGCACTGTTGTGTAGGGTAAGGCGAACGATGTCCATGCCCAACAGGCCATCAGAGCGAGTTGGCTCTTTGGTGAAGACCGCTTCATTGCCTATGACCACTCCCTTCTCATTGACTCCTGTCTCAGCTCCCCAGATCCAGGTAGGACGGCTGATGAGGGCTTGATACGGATTCTTGAGTTCCAGTATGGCTTTTTGTAGGGTAGCAAACTGGGGCCCATACTTTTCGATCCGTGGGCTTAATACACTATCGAGCGATGCATCGGTGAACTCAAAAAGTTGGGGTTCAAGGGGATGACGGTCGCTGTTTTTAGCGAAAAGAGTTGTTTGTCCACTCTCTCTACGAACCAAGGTATCACACATAACTGAGCCTCCTTATATGTACAGTATCCTATGGCTGAAGCTCAAAATCTACTCTTGAAGGGTGAAATTCTTTTTTGTTGTATAACGAAGATTTGCACCAATTTCGTGATATTTGTGGGGAAAGATTATCAGCCAAAGGTCTTGCAGTTACACAAGACCGTGGTCTATGGTGTTAAGGAGATTGTCATTTTGTCGAGGATTATGAGGGCCAGTGGGCTCGGTGTTTGGCAAATAAAGACAACCACGCCGCTTCAAGGTGTTGGCGTGATCGACCGGCAAAGGGTCGGGTAGCGTATGATGCTACAATAATCATGAGGGTTGCATAAAATGAAAACCTATTGTGTTGCAATTGTGGGAGCCATGGGGGCAGTAGGACAGCAGATGGTGAAAATGCTGGAAGCCTCCTCTATTGAGGTAGGGGTCTTCAAGCCTCTGGATCTTGCCGAAAATGTCGGTGAGTTGATTGAATTCCGCGACTCTGCGTGGGCTGTCCAGGAGGCAAAGGAGGGTAAGTTCACTGATGTGGATATCGTGCTGTTTGCCGCTGGAGCTCGAGCAAGTAAGATATTGGCCCCCATTGCCGTTGCCGAGGGAGCGGTGGTGATCGACAACTCCAGCCAATGGCGAATGGATGAGGATGTTCCGTTGGTAGTCCCTGAGGTAAATGCCGAGGCGCTACGTGAACACCAAGGCATTGTTGCCAATCCAAACTGTTCTACGATTCAGATGGTGATGGCGCTCAAACCTCTCTACGAAGCGTTTGGCATCAAACGAGTGGTGGTTAGCACCTATCAGTCAGTCAGTGGAAATGGGCTGGCCGGTATTGAGGAGTTGAGAGAACAGACGCAGGCGGTCCTTGAAGAAGAAGACTTCTCAATAAGGGCATTCCCCCATCAGGTTGCTTTCAATGTGATACCGCAAATCGATGACTTTTTGGAGAATGGATATACCAAGGAGGAGTGGAAGCTCGTTCAAGAGACACAAAAGATTCTCAGTAGTGATATTGAGGTCTCACCAACCGCAGTACGAGTACCGGTCTTTAGGGGGCACAGTGAATCCATTAACGTTGAATTTGAGCGATCATTTGAGTTGGAAGAGGTCTTCAACGTCTACGAGAAGACAGCCGGAATTGCTGTAGTCGATGAACTGGATAGAAATGAGTACCCTATGCCAATCAACAGTAAAGGCAAAAGCTCTGTCTTCATCGGCCGGATCAGGCGAGATTTCAGCCTGAAGAGTGGCATCAATATGTGGGTGGTCAGCGATAACCTCACCAAGGGAGCGGCCCTCAACACCGTTCAGATAGCAGAGAAGATGATCCAGATGGATCTGATCACCCCAAAAACCCCATCTGAGGCTTAGATAGCAAACTCCTCTTTGATGATGGCAATGGCTTTTTTGACGTTCTGAGAGTAGATTGCATAGGCAAT
>JBAZCM010000094.1:0-7476 GCA_041654935.1 Sphaerochaeta sp.
TTTTGTGGTGAAATCCTCGAAATTGGATCGAAGTGGAAGGACAAGTATGAGGTGGGGATGAAGTTTACCATCCAGCCAGCCCTCAACTACAAGGGCAGCCTTGATGCCCCTGGCTACTCTTACCCCTATACCGGTGGTAACGCCACTCATATCATCCTGCCCCAAGAGGTGATGGAACTCGATGCTCTGCTCCCGTACCACGGGGAAGGCTACTTCCTTGGTGCTCTTGCCGAACCGATCAGCTGTGTGGTGGGAACCTATCATGCAATGTACCACACCACAAGTGGTAGCTATGTCCACCATATGGGCATCGTTGAAGGCGGGAATATGGCAATTTTGGCAGGAGTGGGCCCGATGGGACTCGCTGCTATCGATTATGCGATCAACAACCCTGACCGTCGTGCTGGCAGAATCGTCGTCACAGACATCGACCAAGATCGCCTCGATCGTGCTGCAGTACTCTACAGCGCAGAGGCTGCGAAAAAGAACAACGTTGAATTGATCTATCTCAACACCCGCAACCTCGCCGATCCGGTAGCTACCTTGATGGAACTCAGCGGAGGAGAGGGGTATAACGATGTTATCGTCATGGCTCCGGTCAAAGCACTGATTGAGCAGGCCGATGCAATTTTGGCTCGTGACGGATGTCTGAACTTCTTTGCCGGTCCTGAACGTACCGATTTCACCGCTAGCCTTAACTTCTACAATGTCCACTACGCTTCGACGCACATCGTTGGCACCAGTGGCGGAAACACCGACGATATTCGTGAATCCTTGGACCTGATGGCAAAGGGTTTGCTCGATCCTTCCGGTTTGGTGACCCATATCGGCGGCCTTTCGGCAGTACCTGAGACGGTCTACAACCTGCCCAACATCCCCGGTTCGAAGAAGTTGATCTACACCCATCTGGATTTCCCCTTGGTGGCATTGGCTGACCTTGCTGAGAAGGGGAAGGAGAATCCGGTCTATGCGGAGCTTGCAGAGTTGGTAGCCAAGCACAATGGGCTTTGGAGCAGTGAGGCCGAGGCGTACCTGTTGGAGCATTGCAAGGAACGAATCAAGGAGTAGAGATGAAGAAGCACATAGCCATTGACCTGGGAGCCTCCAATGGGAGGGTATTGGTAGGGGACCTCAAGGAGTTTGAAGTTGTCCATCGGTTTGTCACCGAGAACGACCAGATCCTCGGCGAGTTCTACTGGGATATCCAATCGTTGTTCAGGGAGATCAAGGTCGGCCTGAAGCTGGCCTTTGCCAAGTGGGGAGAAGAGATCACTTCAATTGGCATCGATACCTGGGGTGTAGACTATGTGCTGGTGGACCAGAAGGGGGCCCCTGTCTCCTTCTGTTACCACTATCGTGATGACCGTACCGACGGTCTGATCGAAGTGGTCAGTGAGAAGCTGGGGGGCAAGGAGCGTCTTTATGCAGAGACCGGCATTGCCTTCCAGCCCTTCAATACCCTCTATCAATTGGCGGCGATGCAACGTGATCGCCCCCAGGCTTTTGCTGCAGCTCGTCACTATCTTGCAGTCCCAGACCTTTTGGCCTACTGGCTTACCGGGGTGATGAAGAATGAACGGACCCACGCCTCGACGACCCAACTCTATGATCCACGTACCGGGGATTGGGCATGGTCAATCATCGACCGGATGGGCTTTGACCGCTCCCTCTTCGGTCCGATTGTCGACAGTGGAACAGTACTTGGGCCGCTGAAGACCCACGTTGCCCACCAAGTTGGAGCTTCGGCTTCGGTAGTGGTCATCGCCAGTGGCGCCCACGATACCGCTAGTGCGGTTGCTGCAGTGCCGGCAGCAGCAGGAGAGACTCCGTTGTATATCTCCAGTGGAACCTGGTCATTGCTCGGGGTGGAGATAGCCTCCCCATTGACCGATCGGCGGGCAATGGAGAGTGGATTTACCAACGAAGTGGCAGCTAGTGGTGCCATTCGGTTCTTGAAGAACATCATGGGGATGTGGATCCAACAGGAGTGTGTGCGGCATTGGGAACATGAGGAGGGGGTAAAGATCAGTTGGAAGGTCCTCGATGAAGAGACCATTGCCGAAAGCGCCTATGAGGGGTACATCGATGTCAATGATCTAATCTTCCTCAAACCTAATACCTACGATAATCTGATGGTCGATCGGATCACCAGCTGGTGCACTGAGCGCAATATCGCCCCTCCTAAGAGCAAGGGCGAGTTCATGGTAGCCATCTATCGTGGGCTGGCCAAGGCGTATAAGCAAGCCATTGAAGACCTAGAGGACGTTTTGGGGCAGAAGTTTACCTCCTTATACGTCATCGGCGGAGGATGTCAGAATGAAATTCTAGACCAATGGACCGCCACCGCGACCGGTCTGACGGTTCATGCCGGTCCGGTAGAGGCAACAGCACTGGGTAACCTGATGATCCAGGCGTGGGCCACCGGGGAGATAGAGAGCTTGCAGGCAGGCCGTGATTTGATCAGAAGCGAGCAAAAAGTGAAGGTCTTTAAGCCGTAAATACACGGTATCCGAAGGGCTCCCTCGTGGGGCCTTTTTTTGTATGTGTGCTGTAAACGTTTACATTTTTAATTGACAAAACCCCCTTGTGATGCAAAGATACAGGTGCTACCACTGTCAAAGAAATTACTTTTCTCGTTGGCACACCCCGGTGGTGGCAATAGGAGCACCAGTTCATGTCCAAGCGGGAGACCCCGACGATTAAAGATGTAGCTAAGCTTGCCGATGTTTCAATCGCTACGGTGAGTCGGGTGCTCAATAAGCTTGGTGTAGTGAATCCGGACACTGAACGTAAAGTGCTCAATGCTGTTGCACGCCTGCAATATCAACCCAACGCCGTGGCCCGATCGCTGAAGCTTGCCAAGACCAAATCCATTGGCGTAATCCTCCCAGAGGTTTCCAATACGTTTTTTACCGAGATTGTCGAGCAACTGGAAGGACTGCTCTCACCCAAAGGATATGCACTGCTCGTCTGTAGCTCAGAGAATTCAGTGGAGGAGGAACAACGCAAGCTCTCCTTCCTCCTTGAGCGCAACGTCGATGGCCTGATTGTTATTCCCGTCAGCGATGAAGGGGCGCACTTCGCCAACCCGTCAGTTCCGCTGATTATGCTTGACCGGAAGGTCAAAGGCATTGAAGTCGATGTACTGGTCAGTGATAACCGCCAATCGACCTTCGAGGTGACCAGTGCCCTGATCGCCGAAGGGAAGACGCGCATCGGTTTCTTGGGAGGAGACCCCCACGTCCACACTTCAGCTGAGCGGTACCTCGGCTTCGTTGATGCAATGCAGCAGCATGGCCTCAAGATAGATGAACGCTTTGTCCTACACGGTGGGATGTCGATGAAGAGCGGGTATACGGTAATGGAGAAAGCCCTTACCTTCGAAGATTGTCCCGATGCTTTTTTTGTGGTCAACGACATGGTACATATTGGGGCAACCAGCTTCCTAATGGCCAATGCTCCGAAGGAGGTACGCCGAAGGATGGTCTTTGCCAGCTTTGACTACCTCTACTACGCGCCACTCCTTCGCTTCTGCCACTACGCAGTCTCCCAGCCATTGGATAAGATGGCTCGCCTTGCCGTCCAGCTGCTGATCAGGCGCCTGGAAGGGGACATGCAGGGCTTTCCTTCAACGACGGTCCTCAAGCCCACTGTCGTGGTGATGGAGCAGACCAATGGAATAGGTGGCGATGAGGAGCCTCACCGCCACCCGCCACGATTCAATAAAGAGTTTAGCTAGGAAGCTCCTCATCAAAGCATACCGCAACCTTCCCGCACTTTCCTGTTGCCATCAACGCGTAGGCCTTGTCTGCTTCATCAAGGCTGAAGCGATGGGTGATCAAGTCCTCTGGATGGATATTCCAACGCACTAGGCGCTCAACCAAGTCTTCCATCTTCCAGATGCTGGTGACCCAGCTACCATAGATGGTCTTCTGATCGTGTAGCATATCCTCACTGGGGTTGAAGGTCACCGACCCGCCTTCACCAACAAAGGCAATCTTGCCCCACTTACGGGTAGCTCGTACTGCTGTGGCACGCCCTTGATCGTTTGCCGAGCAATCGAAAGCTCGTTCAACGCCATGGCCGCCGGTCAAGGCTTTAATCTCTTCAACGTTCTTATCACTGGGGGTGAAGACGTGATCGACTAATCCTAGGTCTTTGGCCAGGGCAATCCGATCAGGAAGACTCTCGATACCGATGAGCATATTAGCTCCCATCGCTTTGGCGACCATCAAGGCAGCCAGTCCGACGGGGCCAAGACCCACGACCAAGACAGCGTCGTTACCGCTTACACCAACTTTTTCGATTGCTTCATAGACAGTCCCAAAGCCACAGGCGACCTGTGCCCCATCAGCATAGGTGAGCTCTTCGGGCAGTAAGACAAGATCTTTCTCGTCGCAGAGGATGTACTCAGCCATCCCTCCGTCACGCTGCCAGCCGTAGGCGGCTCGGAGGTCGCTGGTACAGCTGATCATGTAGCCTTGGCGACAATCATAGCAGACTCCACAGCCGCTGATATGGTAGACAATGACCCGGTCACCTTTCTTGAAACGACGCAGTCCTTCGCCCTCTTCAACGATAATGCCACATGGTTCGTGGCCAGCGATCACATTCTGATACCCCTCCGGACCTTTTCCGAGGTGCTCACGGTAGATGGCCCTGATATCACTGCCACAGATGGTAGAGCACTTGGTTTTCACCAATACTTGGCCGTGACCAGGCTTGGGTACAGGAAATTCACCGAATACTACGGTGCTATCACCGGGCAGCTTTGCCCCTTTCATCATGCGTTTTTCCATGCTATCTTCTCCTCTTTGGTCTATTAATGCGCGATAATTCCATCCTCATCCCACAAGTCTCGCCAATCTTTGGCTCCTTCCCATAGGAAGACCTGCCCCTTGATGAGGCGGTTGTTGCTGTCGACTTGCTTGAGCTGTTCCAGCTCTTCTTCGGTGAGGGGATTGCCACCGATGGCATCAAAGTTGCTCTTGAGGTTCCGTTCCTTGGTGGAGAGGGGGATGGGGATGATACCATTTTGATGGGCCCATTTCAGGCATACTGTTGCTGGATGAATATTGTGAGAGCGAGCAATCTCAACAACGATTGGATGCTCCATGTCAGCGATATCATCGGCGGTGCGGTCACGCTCTGGGCGATTGGGAGAGCCCAGTGGGCTGAACCCGACCGGAATCATCCCTTGCTCCTTCACGTAGGCGAGCAGCTCTGGTTGGGCAAACGTCGGATGCAGCTCCATCTCGTTGAAGGTGGGACGGATAGCACAGTTGGGAAGCATTAGATCAAACTTAGCTTGAGTCATGTTGCTCGTTCCGATATGGCGGACCAGCCCTTCTTCAACGAGTGCTTCCATGCCACTCCAGGTATCCATGAACTCTTCGATGACAAATGGGCGAGCATCGGGGCTACGGCTATCTACATCGGCGAAGGGCGGGTGATAGTTAGGAAATGGCCAATGGACGAGGTAGAGGTCTAGGTACTCCAGCCCCAGGTCCGCAAGGGATTGCTTGGCACTCTTGATGACATTGGCACGGCCATGGCTATCGTTCCACACTTTGCTGGTAATCCACAGTTCGTGGCGAGCTATGCCACTGGCAGCGAGGACTTTCCCAATCTCTTTTTCGTTGGCATAGACGCTGGCACAGTCAATATTTCGGTATCCGATCTTCAAGGCGAGGGCCACAGCTTGGGCCATGTCATCGCTGGCAATATGGTCACTGCCGAAGGTTCCCATGCCGATAGCAGGGATTTTTGCTCCGGTCGAAGGGACGGTGATGTATGTATTGGACATGAAAAGCCTCCTCTTCCACTATAGGATACGATAGTTTTGCAATACTTCAATGCTTGAAAAGCGAATAACGACTATCATTATACGCAATATTGAGTATACTGCCCTCATGAGAAAGATTGGGTTGCAACTAAGGTTCCAAGATGGGTATGACATGGCAGTTGCCCAGGGGGTGATTGACTATGGGCGGACAAAAGAAAACTGGCGCATCATGGGCCAGGGGCCGCTGTTCAGTGAGACACTCTCCGATTGTGATGGCCTTATCGCCCGCATCGAGAGCGAAGAGGAGGCTCGCCACTATGCCTCACTGGGGATGCCGGTAGTTGATATCGCAAACTCCGCCTCCCACGGTCTTTTGGACATGGTGAGTAACGACGACCATCAGACAGGCCGTCTTGCTGGCTCTTACTTCAAGGAGCTGGGAAGTGGTCGAGTAGGGTGGTGTGGGGTCAGGGGCGTACGCTGGGCAAGTCAGCGTCTCCAAGGGTTTTCCCAAGGGATGCAGATGCCCTTGGAACGGATTGCTACCTTCACCCGAAGCCTTGGATGGTGGCGCCAACTCTATGAACCATCGGAGGAGCTCGATCAATGGCTCGACTCACTGGAGCGTCCTATCGCTCTCTTTTGTTGCAATGATCTCAGTGCAATGAAAACCGAACTTGCCTGTCAGCGGTTAGGGATAAAGATTCCTGAGGAGGTTATGGTCCTTGGAGTGGATAACGAAACGCTGCTCTGTGAGCTCGCCTCTCCGTCAATATCATCGATTCAACCAGATTGTAGGGCCATTGGCTATGGTGCTGCCGCCCTCTTGGATGAGCTGTTGACCGATCGGACTCGCCCTGTGCAGAGCAGGAGAGTTCCCCCACTTCCGATCATCGAGCGGGAGAGCAGTCGATATGTCTTCTGTGATGATGAGCACGTCGCCCGTGCGCTTCGCATGATCCGAGCAGAAGCGACAGATGGATTGACTGCTGCTGAGGTTGCCCAAGTGGCTCACATTGGGCGCCGATCACTGGAGATGCGTTTTAAGAGAGAGCGTGGTCGAACAATTTTAGAAGAGATCCAAGAGTATCGTCTCAGAGAGGCAGAGCGATTGCTCATCCACACAACATTAGCGGTAAAGGAGATTGTCCAGCTCTGCGGCTTTGCCAGCGAACACCGTTTTTTCTCTCTCTTCCGTTCAGCCCATGGTATGACGCCGCTCTCCTTTCGAGCAGCTCGTAATCAATTACTGTAGCGTTTTCTTGCCTCTTGTACTGCACTGGCCATTCGGTCCAGGGCAGCGGTGAGTTTGTCAGTGGGTGCTGCGTAGTTAAGGCGTACGAAGCGGCGGTACTCTTCACCCCCAAACCAAGTCCCATCATTCATTGCAACGTTGGCCCGTTGGCCGAAGAAGCGGGAGAGCAGGCCTCCTTGGGGACTTAGGGCGCTATCGTAGATGTCGGGGTGTAGCATTGCATCCTGTTCGACAAAGTAGAGAATCCGCTTGCAATCGATCAGACCGATGAACGATGCATGGGGAGAGATGAAACGTAACGATGGAGCGTGCTCGAAGAGGTGTCGTTCGACCAGATCCACACGATCTTTGAGCATCTCGATGGCGCTGTCGAGCCACGGTCCGCCCTGTTGGTAGGCAGCGCGGGCGAGGGTGATGGCGGTGATCGAAGGCGAGA
>JBAZCM010000095.1:0-7466 GCA_041654935.1 Sphaerochaeta sp.
AGAAAGGAATCGACTGGCAGTTCACCGCTACTGATGCAAGGGTGAAACTCAAACGGCTTTATCCAATAATCGAGGAATAGGTTTAAGTGTTACACGATACTAGATACTTATTCCTCAAAAGAGAAAACTCTCGATTCGTGAAGAGATGGAATCAGTAGTACACTCTGGCCAATGGCTCTCTGGCAGACTGCGCAGCATGTATGGACCGTAGCTTTTCTGTACGACACGACTGTCGAGGATCAGAACCACCCCGCGGTCTGCAGTGGAACGCAGCAGTCGCCCAAAGCCCTGTTTGAGCTTCATTGTCGCCGACTGCAGTGCGAGTTGGAAGAAGCCACTACCTCCGGCTGCATCGATTGCGTCACAGCGAGCCTTGAAGACCGGGTCACTGGGAACGCTGAAGGGTAACTTTACAATGATCACCATACGCAGCGTATTACCTGGGGCATCCACACCCTCCCAGAAGGAGGAAGTGGCAAAGAGCGTACTATCACCATCGGCGATGAAGTTCTTCAACAGGGTGAAGCGATCGACCTCACCTTGGCTGAGGAGGACCATCTGCTCTTGGGCAAAGCGAGGAGCGAGGGCCTCCTTTACGGCAGTGAGTACCGCATAGGAGGTGAAGAGCACCAAAGCACCCCCACCTGCGGTGTGGACACTCTCCCAGATTGTTTGAGTCAAATACTCGAGGTAAGGCTCATCAGGACGTGCAGGAGGCAGGGGTGCATCGACTGGGGTGAGTAGCATCAAGCGACTCTTGTAGTCAAAGGGAGAGGAGTACACCCCCTTCAAGTATGGCCTTTCATCATCATAGGGCAGACCAACTCGACTGGACCAAAAGGCGAATTCATCGCCAAGGTCCAGCGTCGCAGAAGTACAAACCACCGTATCCAGCTTGCTGAAGAGTGCCTCGGTAAGAATGGGGGCAATGGAGAGTGGTGTAATGCAGACTTGGATACGAATGCGATCGCGCACTCGCTCAGCGTTGAACCAGTGCACCTCATCACCCCAGGAATCAAAGGCACAGAACTCCTTGAGCACCCCGCCAATTCGACTAACCCGTTCTCCACGAACTTTCAGTTCATGAACCCTACTCTCCAGTTCGGTGGGCACCTTCAGGGCATCGGCAAGGGCGATGATGCGAGTACACAGCAACTCACTGGTCTGTGCTACTGCTGTGGCGGCTTGGACAAAGTCGGCAAGCCGCCCTTGGTGCTCAGCCTTTATCAGAACCGGCTGATACCCATTCTTCTGAAAGACGGTTACCAGGTACTGGTCCAGCGTATCGACTTGGCTGAGCAAGAGGTGGATCTGATCCTTGATTGCCTCCACCCGGGCCACATCGGCGATATAAGAGCCTACTTGATCGAGCAATGAAAATTTACTGTAGCGACTGCTGCGTTGGATTTTATGAATCTGGCGCAAAAGCGAGGCACTATCATACTCATTTTTGAAGTATTCGCTCGCATTCGACTCAATATTATGTGCTTCATCGATGATCAAGTGAGAGAAAGAGGGTAAGACCGCCTCCTCATCGTAGCCAACTTCGCTGACCAATCTGCTCTGTGCATCGCTGAAGAGCAGGTGGTGGTTGGCAATGATGATCGAAGCCTCTCGGGCTTTGGCTTTCGCCTTGAAGAAGAAGCACTCCTTGTAGTAGGGACAACTGTGGCCTGCGCAAAGGTCAGCATCACAGTAGATCTCGCCATACAACTCGCCGGAGATCGGTGGGCTGAGCTCACTGAAAAGACCGGTCTCTGTACGCCGCATCCAGCTCTCCACCCGATAGAGTTCACTGGTGGGGTCGGCTGCCAGAATCGGCGATTGTTCCTTTGCCTGAAAAAAACGATGAAGACAGATATAGTTGGACCGTCCTACTGCCAAGGCAGCCTTCACCTCTAATCCCAATGAGGATAAGAGAGCCGGCAGGTCTTTTTCGTAGAGCTGGCGCTGTAGGTTGATGGTACTGGTAGCTACGACGGTTCGCTCATCGGGAAAATCACGGGCATGCGCTACTGCTACGGCCAGGTAGGCAAAGGATTTGCCGATACCGGTGCCTGCCTCGACGGCAGCGATGGCTCCCTCTTCGTAGCTCTGCCGAACCAACTCGGCCATCTGTAGTTGGCCTTCACGATACTCGTAGCCACTGAAGTGCTCTTCGAGCAAGCCTCCCTTATCAAAGATGGAGTAGATCTCATTGCTGTTCAATGTGGTAATCCTGTAGTTTGCGGTGTAGAGTCTTCCTTCCGATTCCCAGTACCTCAGCGGCTCGGGTCTTGTTCCCGCCGCACTGGGCAAGGGTGGAGATGATCAGTCGCTGTTCAGCTTCTGCAAGGGTAATGCCCACATCCAGACTGACCGACCCTGCCCCTTGGGCCTGGGCGATCTGCTGGGGAAGGTCCTCAACCTCAATGACTGATGAGCGGGCGAGCACTACTGCACTCTCGATGCCGTTACGCAGCTCTCGAATGTTGCCCGGCCAATCGTAGGCAAGCAGGGCTCGTTTGGCCTGCGTACTGAAGCCCTCGATTGAGCGCCCATTTTCTTCGTTGAATTGGGTGAGGAAGGTAGTGAGCAGCAGTGGAATATCCTCCCGTCGCTCCCGAAGCGGTGGGACAACCAGATGCACGACATTGAGGCGGTAGTAGAGATCTTCGCGGAAGTTACCCTTCTCGATCTCTTTGAGCAAATCCTTGTTGGTGGCGCAGACGACCCGTACATCGACCGAGATTGACTCCTCTCCCCCAACCCGTTCGAATTGACGCTCCTGCAACACCCGCAACAGCTTCACCTGGGTCTGTAGGTCAATCTCACCAATTTCATCGAGGAAGATTGTCCCACCATCAGCAAGTTCAAAGCGCCCACGCTTCTGTCCTACCGCTCCGGTGAAGGAGCCTTTTTCATGCCCAAAGAGTTCGCTCTCCAATAGTGATGCGGTGAGGGCTGCACAGTGAACCTTTACCAACGGCCCTTTTGCACGACCGGAGAGTTCGTGCAGTGCATCGGCGACCAACTCCTTACCCACCCCGCTCTCGCCGGTGATCAGGACGCTGGCCTTCGTAGGGGCCACCTGGGCGACCGTATCCATCAGACTGACCATCTTCTGGCTCTTGCCGACGATCCGATCATAGCGGTTACGCGCCTTCAGTTGGGCGACCTCCTCCTTCAGCCTTTCATGCTCAGCATACAGATCTACCGAAGAGAGGGCTTTTTTGACCACCAAGCTCAACCGGTCAAGGTCAACTGGCTTGGTGAAGAAGTCGATGGCCCCACCGCGCATTGCATCGACAGCACTCTCAATCGAACCATGGCCGGTGAGAATGATCACCGGCATACGGGGATAGGCACCGACAATCCGCCTCAACAGCTCATTACCGCCCATCTTGGGCATCCTCAGGTCGGTGATCACCAGATCGATCGACTCCTTATTGATGAGGTTCCACGCCTCCAGGCCGTTTGAGGCGACCTGGGTCGCATACCCCTCCAGCTCCATGGCCATGGCCAGACCACTTTGGATATTCTTCTCGTCATCACAGATGAGGATGGTGCGTTTCATAGGAAGCCTCCGTCTCCGATCGTTGCTCAATGGCAAGGTGTTCACTCTCTGGGACTGGGAAGTGCAGGTTGAAGGTCGTGCCTTCCCCTCTCTTCGATTGTACGGTCACCTCGCCGTTATGCTCTTTCATGATCTTGTAGACCATGGTCAACCCCAGGCCTGTTCCACTGGCCTTGGTGGTAAAGTATGGCTCAAATAGCTTCAAAAGGATGTCATCGGCAATCCCCACTCCGGTATCCTTGACGGAGACGATCACATGGTTGCCCTCCTGGCGAGCAGAGATCAGCAACGTCCCCCCACCCTCCATCGCGGCCATGGCGTTCTTGATGAGGTTCAGGAGTGCTTGCTTGACCAGGTGGTCGTCGTAGTTCAACCGTGGTAGGTAGGAGTCAAAGGACTCTTTCAGTTCTATCTTCTGGGCGGCAAGCTCGACTTTGGCAAAGGAGCATACCTCTTCCAACGTGCCGCGAATCTGCGAAAGGCGCAGGCGGCTGTCCAGCGGCCGCACGGCAAAGAGGAAGTCAACGACAATGGTGTTCAGGCGCCCGACCTCCTCCTCCAGGACATCGAGATAGCGTGTGGCATCTTCGATGGTAAGACACTGGTTACTAACAAAAGCCTTGCGTAGCAGCTGTAGGTGGATGTCCATTGCAGCCAGGGGGTTTTTGATCTCATGGGCAACCCCTGCTGCCATTGTAGTCATGCTCGCGAGGTTTTCGCTGCGCCTGAGGCGGCGCTCGGCCTCATTGTGTGCTGTAACATCGCTGACGATGATGACAAAGGAGGCTCCTTGCCCTTCAACTGCCTCCTTGTAGGAGGTCACCGTAACAGAGACGGTATGGATTGATGTGCCTTTTTGGAAGGAGAACTCATTCTCCATATCCTCATCGATAGCTCTCACCTGTGCTTCGATGTACGAAAGCACATGCTCATCAGCCAACACCTCCTCTAATGGCGTTCCTTCATAGGTGCGCATTCGAGCCATCGGTATGAGGGTGCGGACGTTGGAGGTGGCGTAGCGGATGACCAGTTTGTCGTCGGTGAGGATCACTGCATCCTCAATCGACTCCAAGACGTCCTCGACCATTTGCAACTCGCCAGAGAGACTCTGCAGTACCCCGATGATTTGATTGGTGTCCAACTGGTCGATCTTGGCGATAGCTCGCTTGACAAAGTTTCTCATCGTACCTCCAAGAGTGAGTAGTAGAGCCCTTGGCCCATCATCTGGATATCCTGGCTGTACATCTGCCCCTGCTGAAAGCGCCTGCTCGCCAAGCCGATCATCTTCTCGGCACGGCCAACAGAGAGCGTTCCCGCCTTAACAGCTTGTTCAAAAGAGGAGAGCATGAACGCTAAGAGATGGCCAAAGCCCTCGGCTCCATCGAGAGCGCCAAAGAGTTCGCTGAGCTCTGTTGTAGAGAGTGCCTTGCCACTGACCACCGTGGCGGCAAGCCGATTGGCTTGCTCTTCAATCTTTTGTACGTCCAACCCCCCACTCTCCAAGATGAAACGCTCAAGAGAGTCATACTCCTTGGCCGGATAGTAGGGCTGGAGGTATTGGGCCAATGCCTCCTTGCTCAAAGGGCTGAAACGAGTATGGCGGACGCGTGAAAGGATTGTCTGCATTATGCGTCCGGGGTGTTCGCTGAGCAAAAAGAAGTAGACCCCTGCCGGCGGCTCCTCAAGAATTTTCAAAAGGGCATTTCGGGCCGAAAGCCCGGTCTCCTCCATCGCCTCGATGATGATAAAGCGCTTGTCACTGCCGATGGCTGACCTGCCTACCCACTCGGCAATCGAGCGAACCTGTGAGACGGTGATCGTTACATTCTTCTTCATCGCTCCAAGCAGGCGACGCGTCCCATCGCCAAGCTCCTTGACCCAGCGTTTGCGTTCCCGTTCATCTTGCTCCCCACTTTGGGCAAATTGGCCCACAGCATCGTTTAGCGCTGCAGCTTCAGCGAGGGTGGAGAGCTGGGGGTGGTGGGCGAGCAACAATGTTCGCAAGGCCCTGATAGCCTCGGTTTTGGTATAGTCTGTCCCCAGGCGTTCGTACGAAGAGAGAGCGCTTTGCACCAAGTGGCGGTGGTCGCGCTTGCTAACGATCAGAAGATTCTCCTGGGCTAAGAGGCGATTGCTACGACAAGAGGGGCAGCGACATAGCGCCTCCCCCTCTTGCTGGCAATCGAGGATGCGCACGCATTCGAGGGCAAAGCTCATCCTCAAGCTATAGGACGGTCCACTGAAGAGGTTTGCCTGGGCAAACTCTCGCCCGATTATCTGTGCGCGGAAGAAGTCAGTAAGTTCAGGCTGATAGGCAGCCAGGGCCTCAAACATTGGCAAGCTCCGCAGTGCTGGTGATCCAGCTCAAGCCTTCTGGGACAAGGGGGCGAACCACATGCATGATGAACTGGCTTTGATCCAGCACAGCGCTCAAGTCAAAGGCGCTTTGCAATTCAAGGACGTAGAGGACTACGGCTGCCACAATACTCAGTTCAAACACTCCCCAGAGAAAACCCAGAAGTGCGTTGACCTGACGCAGTCCGGTTGCCTCCAACGCGGTCTCCAAGAGGCCGCCGACAATCCTCATCAGAATATACCCGATCAAAAAGAGGACAATCCAAGCAACCAAGGTAGCCAACAGAGGTGGCAGGTTAAAGGACTGCGCCAAGAGTTCGGCGATCATCTTGGTGAACATCAGTCCGGCAAAGAAGCCCACGATATAGCCTGAACGATGGCTAAAGGCTTTGGCAAAGCCTCGCAATGTCCCGCCAATTCCGGCGATTATGGCAAGACCAAAGACAATGATGTCAACCGAATTGAAAAAAACCTTTCCAATCGTCATTCCCCACTGCATACATTTCTCCTTCCGTGCTCTACGATGATCTGTGCGATCAGGGCAGCGCTTTTTTGTTGTGCCAATTGGCCTATCTGCTCTGAGAGGCAGGTACGCTGCCCCTCATCCTCCAACAATGAACGAACTTCATGTAAAAATTGATCGGGTCCAATCTGTCCCAAGAGTACCCTTGCCGCCCCCCGCTGTGCAAGGTGGGCGGCGTTCTCAATCTGATCACCTCTACTATATTGGCTTGAGAGGGGGATCAATAGCGCAGGGGCCTTGAAGAGCGCCAACTCCGCAATGGTGTTTGCCCCTGAACGAGCAACGACTAAATCCGCGCGGTCCAGCAAGGCTGGCAGCAGTTCATCGATGAACTGGACCATGGTGTAGCGCCCAAGGTGCACCTCCTCCAAATTGCCTCTTCCGCATTGGTGGTAGACCCAGGCATGTTCGACCAACTGCTCCCGCGTTTGGGCAACCAAGGCATTGATCTCTTGCGATCCCCCACTTCCGCCGAGAATCAACAGGAGTTTGTCATCATCGGCGAGAAATGAGAGCGCATCGGGGGGTGTTTTTGCTTGTAGAAGCTCTTTACGAATCGGGCTGCCGGTGACCGCAAGTGAAGAGACGTTGCAGTGCTCAAAACCATCTGTGTGTGGTACACAGAGGACACGGGAGAAGCGACTATTGATGCGGGTTGCAAGGCCCGGGGTACTGTCACTCTCGTGGCTTATTACCGGAATCCTGAGTAGCCAGGCGGCGAAGACCACCGGTGGAGTGACAAACCCTCCCTTGGAGAAGAGCACGTCGGCGCGGCGCCAGATGAGGATTGCCAAGGCTTGGAAGAAACCTATGATGACAAAAAGTGGGTCGATCAAATTTCTCAGGGAGCGATACCGGCGCAATTTTCCACTATGGATTGGATAATAATCCATTCCACTGGCCTTTACAGGTGCCCTTTCGTGCTCATCTCGCCGACCGATGAAGAAGGCGCTGTACGATCTTTCGCCTGCCAGCTGTTGATGCACCGCAATTGCCGGATATACATGGCCGAGGGTCCCTCCCCCTGTATAG
>JBAZCM010000096.1:0-7358 GCA_041654935.1 Sphaerochaeta sp.
GACAAAGCAACGCGCCCCGTCGTGGATCGCTACGTAGTCAATCTCAAGACCGAGGGTTGAGAGCATTGCAAGGCCATTATGAACTGACTCTTGGCGGCTCTTTCCACCCCCTACAAGGATGATGGGAACGATGTTCTGATCAAAAAGATCTTCAAGGGCGAGACCACACTCAGCTTCCTTACCCTCGGGGTGGGTGACGATGATCGCCTGACAACCCGGAATTTCGACAAAAGGAGCGGTGGCACGCCAAAGGACGGTATGCCCATCGATGGAGAGATACTCTTTTTTGACGTCTGTGCTGTTCCCGTTGAAGCGATCACTGCTACCGGCAGCGGTAATGATGACCGCGTGATTTGGGAAAGCCATACTACTTCTCCAAGCGGGAGAAGACGATCATCTCGATCTCCTTCTTGTCCTTGTTGAGGGAGATGGCCGTCTCATCGATGAGCAGACGAAGGGCGCTGTCGTAGAGCTTGCGCTCCTGAACAGGCAGTTCCTTGATCTTACTGCGGTGGTAGAGGGCCTGCACAACCTTGGCAATCGAGGCGATCGAACCCTCCTTGAGGAGGTCAACGTTCATCTGATAGCGGGCCTTCCAATCGACGGGCATCGGCTCATATTTACTGGAAATTGAGTCGATGGCAGCCTGGGCCTCACTCTCGGCAACGATTGCGCGAATGCCGAGCTCTTCGGATTTTTCGACAGGAATCATGACGGTCATGTCGGAGATATCCAAATAGATGACGTAGTACATTGTCGCGGTGCCGCGGAAGTCCTGTTCTTCGATACGACGGACGACCCCGACACCCTGAAGTGGGTAGACAACATGCTCCCCAACGATAAATTGAATCTTATCCTGTGCTGAATCCATGCGGCAATTATATCCTATTTTTCAATTATCAACAAGGCGACTGATGACAGCTGATGCACTTGATGATTGCATGCTTTTCCCGTCAGTCTCTGGCACTTTGGAAGTGTTGAATCACCTGCGGCCTTGATAGCCAACCACCCTGTGATGGTGTATAGTCAAAGTATGAAGAAGAAGGTACGACGTTGCGGGGTTTTGCTACACCCCACCTCCCTGCCATCGAGCCATGGCATTGGCTCCCTCGGCGAAGAACTCTTTGAGTTCCTCGATCTCCTACACCAAGCAGAGGTGCGGCTTTGGCAGATTCTACCGCTCGGACCCACCGGTTGGGGCGACTCCCCCTATGCTGCCCGCTCCTCCTTTGCAGGCAATGAGCTGCTCATTGATCTGAGGGCGCTTGCCTATGATGGGTATCTGGATGTGGAGGATGTACTCGGCGCCCCATCTTTCCCCCTCGATCGAGTCGACTATGGCATGGTTCGCTCGTATAAAGAGCCGCTGTTGGAGAAGGCTGCAAAAGCGTTTCTCACTGAAGCAGAGAAAGAGCATCAAGAAGCTTTTGATGCCTTTATGAAGGAGAACAGCTGGTGGCTCGATGATTGGGCCCTCTATGCGGTGCTGGCGAAGGTCTATGAGGATTCGAGATGGTTCAGCGCTTGGCCTAAGGCCCTCCGTCTCCGAGAGAAGAAGGCCCTCACAGAAGCACAAACCACCCATGCCCAAGATATCGCTGTGGCCAAGGTCATCCAATTCTTCTTCTTTGATCAGTGGAGGCGTGTGAAGGGGTATGCCGCCAAACGCAAGGTTCAGATCATTGGCGACATTCCTATCTTCGTGGCTCCTGATAGCTGTGATGCGTGGGTGTACCGTCACCTGATGAAAATCGATGCACAAGGGCACCAGCGTGCTCAAAGTGGTGTTCCCCCCGATGCTTTCAGCGATGAGGGACAGCTGTGGGGCAATCCGGTCTACGATTGGCCAGCACACGAGAAAGAAAACTTTGCCTGGTGGATTCAGCGCATCGAGAAGACCCTACAGATGTGTGATTTGATCAGGATCGACCACTTCCGTGGCTTTGCAGCCTACTGGGAGGTTCCCGAAGGGGCAAAGAACGCCATCGAAGGCAAGTGGGTGCCATCGCCTGGCCAAGAGCTCTTTGCTGCCCTCAGAGCCAAGCTTGGAGAAGAGCTTCCGATCATCGCCGAAGATTTGGGCGTCATTACCGCCGATGTTGAGAAGTTGCGTGACACCAATCACTTCCCCGGAATGAAGATTCTTCACTTCGCCTTCGGGCTGAAGGATGGCAAGCTCGATACCACCAATGCATATCTACCCCATAACGCCATCTACGACAGCGTCATCTATACCGGCACTCACGACAACAACACCACCCGTGGGTGGTATGAGAGCCTCGATGATGCCACCAAGGATGTAGTGCGGCGCTATCTTGAGTGCCCCGATGAGGCAATTGTCTGGCAACTAATCCGCCAAATGCTCCTTTCGGTCAGCAAGGATGCAATCCTACCTATGCAAGATTGGCTTGAACTGGACGCCTCCGGACGGATGAACGTCCCCTCAACGGTGGGGACGAGCAACTGGAGTTGGCGCATGGAGAGTCTGGCGCTTGAGATGTGGCGCATTGGCAGATTGCGGGATTTGATCGAACTCACGGGACGCCAGGGCTAAATTTGGCTGGCTAGGTAGGCCAATAGCTCCTTAGTTGGCCCATCATCGGTCCGCTCTGATCGGTCGAGGGCTGCCTCTGCGGTATAGGGAATACCTGCCAAGAGCAGGGTAGTGCGCTCAACAATCGAAGTATCCAAGGCATCGGTGTAGATATGGACATCGGCTATGACTGACTCTTCTACCTGCAACTGCATAGTCACCTCTCCCCAGTCAAAGCGATGTTCGATTGCATGGGTGAAGGGCGGGCTCTTTTTCAGGATCTGCTCGTAATCGCCGAATCGATGGTAGTTGGCTTGCGCCTCGGGGAGGCTGGTAAAGTCCATCTCAACCGGCTCGGTATGCCCATAACGACGATTGAATTCGGCAATCAACGCCTCCTTGACCATGTCGTTGGTCACATCAGAGCGTCCTTCAGAGAGGTTCCCCACTCGCGATGCTACCGATTTGACCGCCTTGGAAGCCAGTTTAGTCGAAGACGGGGTGAGGTAATCTCCCATCACCAGGAGATTTCCCCGGACCAAGAGCGTGCCGTGGTGGCAGAATTTGGTTGCGGTGTTCTGAAAGGCATTACCAGAGATTTTCTTGCCATCCATGGTGATGTCGTTACGACCCGACAGCTCACACTTCAGGCCAATATTTGCAAGGGCAGTGAGCAAGAGATCAAAGTTCTCCACCCGGCTTGCGGACCCCTTATCCCCGATGAAGGTGAAGATTAGGTTTCCCCGGTCATGATAGACCGCCCCCCCGCCGCTTTGGCGGCGAACGAGGCGAACTCCATCCTCTTCCATCTTTGCAAGGTTACATTCAGCCCAAGGGTTCTGAAAGCGTCCGATGACAATGCACGGATCGTTCTCCCACAGGTAGAGGGTCCGATCATGGTCAAGGCCCATCAGATATGCTTCACCGGCAAGATTTGCCGCACAATCGTGGGATGTCGCTACGTAAATTGCTCGTTTCATGGCTCTACTCTACCTCCTTTTTAGCCCACTATGCTATACTCAGGCGGTGAATATAATCCTCTTTGATCAGCTGAAAGACGAGAATATCATCCCATTTGGCGATGAACGAGCCTCTCATATCCGTAAAGTCTTGCGCCTGGGCACCGGTGACACCTTCAAGGCTGGGGTCATCAACGGCCAAAAAGGTATTGCCCGGATCACTGCCATGGATAACCAACGCATCTCCTTTAGCTTTGTCGGTGAAGGTATGGGCAAGCCACTGCATCCGGTAGTACTGCTTGTTGCCCAAGTACGCCCAATCTCGATGCGTCGAATCCTCCGCGAGGCGGTGAGCCTGGGAGTGGGCAAGATAATCCTTACTACCACCGACACCGCTGAAAAGTCCTACGCCCAAGCCAAGCTCTATGAGAGCGGGGAATATCGCTCAATTCTCATCGATGGGGCGATGCAAAGTGGGGAGACTGCTATCGCTGAGGTCCTCTTTGCCTCTTCGGTCCAAGAGGCCATTACCCTAGCCGGTGGCCCTCTTCTTCGTATCGTGTTGGATAATAAGCGAGAAGCAGAGCCGCTATCGATGATGCACATCGAGCGTGATGCTTCAGTGCTCCTGGCTATTGGCGGAGAGCGGGGATTCAGTGATCGGGAGCGAGAGGTTTTTGATACGAGGGGTTTTCAGTACGCTTCTCTGGGAACTCGGATTTTGCGAACTGAGACAGCCGTGAGCGCTGGCGTTGCCCTTCTGTTGGGGCGTATGGGCTTGCTCTAAGGGTAGGCTGTGGCCATAATGAGAAAGATTCGTAAGGAGAGTAGAGCATGGCACACTGTGTTGTAGAGGCCGCTGAGGCTATTTTGGACAAAGAGTTTCCCGTTCTTGACCACGGGTTTGTTCGACTTGTTGATTACCTAGGCAGCGATGAGCGGATCGTGCAAAGCGCCCGCGTCTCCTACGGAGATGGAACGAAGACCTACCGTCAGGACAAGGGCTTGATCAACTACCTGTTGCGCAATGACCACACCTCACCCTTTGAGCAGGTCAACTTTACCTTCCACATCAAGATGCCGATCTTCGTAGCCCGCCAGTGGGTACGGCACCGCACCGCCCGTGTCAATGAGATCAGCGGTCGCTACAGTGTCATGAAGGCCGAGCATTATCTACCTAGCCGCGATATGATCAGCATGCAGAGCGAGGACAACAAGCAAGCCCGCTCCCCTGAGGCGGTCAGTGATGAGGTTGCCGACCGAGTGCTAGAGATCCTTGAAGATGACCAGAAGCGCGTCTATGAGAACTATGAAGAGCTCTTGGAGATGGGCATCGCCCGTGAGCTGAGTCGGATCAACTTGCCGCTCTCCCTCTATACGGAGTGGTATTGGCAGATGGACCTTCACAACCTCTTCCATTTTTTGCGCCTTCGTATCGATGAACATGCCCAGTATGAGATTCGCGTCTACGCCCAGGTAATCCTGGATATCATCCGAACTGTCTGTCCTATCGCGGTTGAAGCCTTTGAGGAGCATAAGGTCGGATCGGTTACCTTCAGTAAGAGCGAGCGCGCTGCGCTGAAGGCCCTTTTAGCCGGTGAAGAGAATCCGTTGAAGGGTAGGGCCCTTGCCCTCTTTGAGGAGAAACTCAACAGCGCCCCGTAAGGGTAGATGCGTTCATCGGTCAGTCTCTTTGCACCCCAATACCTGTAACGAATCCTTTTCATCCAAGGCCGAAGCTTTTATGCACCAATAAATCCGCTCAACTCTCCATAATAGAGGAAATTTGGATGTAAGATTTGATTTCATGGTTCTTGGCTCTGCCGCTCATGGTCACGCGAAAGGCTGTGCTGCTGTGGTAGGCTCATTGCCTAAATTAGGGGAGGTTACTATTCTATAGATGTATGAAAAAAGAAGAGACCGATCCGAAGCAGACGATGAGCTTCAGTGAGGTAGAGAGCTTGGGAGCAGAAGTCGCTGAGGGCCTCAGTCCCCACGACCAAGCCCGTGAGCTTCCCCACAGCTGTGGTGTCTACCTCATGAAGGATGCCAAGGATACGATTATATATGTTGGCAAAGCCAAGGACCTGAGAAAACGAGTAGTGAGCTACTTCATGGCCAACCGCAGCGCAAAGACCGCTGCTTTGGTTCGTAAGGTCGTGCGCATTGAGTACATTATCACCGGCAATGAGTATGAGGCTCTGGTTCTGGAGAACAACCTCATCAAAAAATACGCGCCGCACTACAATATTTCGTTGAAGGATGGCAAGAGCTATCCGATGATCCGCATTACCAACGAACCCTTCCCTAAGGTCTTCAAGACCCGCCGGCTCATCGACGATGGGTCGCTCTACTATGGACCCTACCCAGATGCTGGAAAGCTCGAGCTCTATCTGGATTTGATCAACCGTCTCTTTCCGCTAAGACGATGCTCCACACCGCTGAAGCGACGTGACCGTCCCTGCCTGTACTACCACATCGGCCTTTGCAGTGGACCCTGTGCCGGCAAGGTCACCGAAGAGGAGTACAACAAGTCTATCCAGGCGGTGAAGAACCTCTTGGAAGGACAGACCGAGGGGCTTTTGGCCCGTCTTGAGGATGAGATGAAGAGGGCCAGCAAGGCGTTGAACTTTGAGGAGGCGGCGACCAAGCGTGACCAAATTGCCGCGATTAAGTCGATCAGCGTTGAACAGCAAGTCCAAGACTTCAGTGGCGAGAGCCGTGACTACGCAGCCATCGAGATGCGCGGACCGCTGTGTACCATCAGTTTGATGCAGATGCGTGAAGGCCAGCTCATTGGTCGAGCTCTCTATCGGGGAGAGACCCTCGCCGATGAGACTGACACGCTGCTCAACTTCCTGGTCCAATACTATGCCGATGGCCTGAAGCTCCCCCAGTTCCTCTATGTCTCACACGAAATTGACGTGAATCTCATAAGACGCTACTTCAGCGAGCAGCTGGGTGGACGACTGGAAGTCTCCCTTCCTCTGGATGGCAAGCACTACCGCATCCTACGTATGGCTCGGGAGAATGCCAGCCGAGATGTGGAGAAGCGCCTGCGGACTCGAGACAACACCAAGGCCTTGGAGGAGCTGGCTAGGCTTCTTGGCCTCGATGAGCCACCACAATTGATCGAAGGCTTTGACATCTCTCACCTTGAGGGTAAGTATACCGTCGCCTCATTGATCAGCTTCCGTGAGGGCAAGGCTGACAAGCCCAACTATCGACGCTATAACATCAAGGGCTTGAGCGGAAAGATCGATGACTATGAGGCCATCCGAGAGGTTGTAGCGCGCAGATACACAAAGATTCTCAATGAACAGCTGGAGCGACCAGGACTAT
The DNA here is from genome assembly GCA_041654935.1 of Sphaerochaeta sp. Lineage (GTDB taxonomy): Bacteria > Spirochaetota > Spirochaetia > Sphaerochaetales > Sphaerochaetaceae > Sphaerochaeta. Next base: position 6,835 of record JBAZCM010000096.1, read on the forward strand.
TGATCATCGATGGAGGAAAGGGGCAGGTGAACGCAGCCCGCTCAATTCTCGATGACCTGGGGATGTTCGATATCCCGATCATCGGTTTGGCTGAGTCCCATGAGACCATCGTTTTTGATGATGAGCGAGAAGATCTGACGCTACCGTTGGATAATGAGGCGTTACGATTGGTTATAGCTGTGCGCGACGAGTGTCACCGCTTCGCTACCGGGGCAAACCAGGCGATGCGCAGTAAGGAAGCGTCCTTCCGTTTACTCGAATCCGTGCCTGGTATTGGGCGTAAGCGCAGTGAAGCGCTCATCTCTCAGTACGGAAGCCTTGAGGCAATCTTGCAAAAGAGTGCTGATTCACTGGCAAGTGAAGCATCGATTCCCCACACCGTAGCCGAACGTCTACTACGCCAACTCTCCCTTTAAAAGGCAGCAAACTGCGCCTCATAGAACGGGGCGCCTCGTTTGACGATGATTTGATGAACCAGTCGCTCAAAGAGGAGTTGGGTCAACTCAGTCCCCCCTTCCTTAATG
>JBAZCM010000097.1:0-7353 GCA_041654935.1 Sphaerochaeta sp.
TTCTCCTCCGGAGGGAGACGCTCTATCCAGACTGAGCTACGGACCCAAAGCTCTGTCATCGTACACACCTCGCTTTTCTGTGTCAATGGGAGCATCATCTAAAATCCTATGACAAAAGATAATAACTGCATAAGATGCTGCTTGTAAAAGAGTTATATGTAGATGTAAGGAAATCCACTGAAAACTTATCTCAAGACCACTGATAACTCTTGACACTTGTTATTAGGATTATTACACTAACGTTAAGGGAAAAAAGAGATGAAGACACGTCGGACATCCATCATCATTTTGCTGGTAATACTTTTAGGAGTAATGCCTCTTTTTGCAATGGGGCCTTTGCCGTTCAATCAGATTGTGCTCCGGGGAGAACTGCCAGTAACCCAACTCTTTCGTGTAGACCAATACGAACAGTCCTTTAACTTCAACTTGGTCGAAAGCCGCAATAGCATCGTGGCTGTAGGCTCATACACCCTGATTTCAAACCATGCAGCGAGTAACTTCAGACTTACCATTCGTCCAGGCGTAGCCGGTGATGACCAGGAGTTTGCCTTCACCCTTGATGAGGGCGAGCCGTTGCATCCAGGCCAGCTCAGCGAATTGCCATTTGCTGTTCGTGTTGCCAGCGATACCAACGCAGGGACCAGCGTCGCCGGCTCTCGTTCGATGCAGAAGGAACTGGGGGTGCGGGGTGGGTTGGCCAGCAACCGTGCCATCCTCTTTGAGAATGGGCAGATTCTGGCTGAGATCCCTGACTTCGATCCCAACCGGTATGCTACCGGTCGCTACTCAGCTGCCCTGCTGCTCTCCATCGAAGTCATCTAATAAAAAGCCCTACAGTTCTACAGAAACTCCTCATCGATAAAGAAGAGTTCGTCGTCATCTTCATCATCGAATTCGTTTCTAATGAGTTCGCGTAGCCAATGCGTGTCTGACTCATCAAAGTGATCTTCCACACTCCCATCCACTGGCAGGTCGAGCCATCGGCTCAGGCTCTCCAATGCTTCTGCGCTGGCAAAGCAGGGTCGCGGCCGCTCGTCAGTGGGGTGTTGGGCTTTTCCCAATAGATGATAGGGGCAGGTTGCACAGCTCTCTGAGAGTCTACAGAAGCGAATGACCTCGCTGTACCATTCTCTGTTGTTCATGGGACCAGCATACTCCAAGCCCCCCAGTATTTCCACCTCAAAGCGTTGGATTGTTCACCCGACTCGTGCTAGAATGCCTTTCAACGAGACGAGGAGTGCAGATATGAAACCAACACTACTGGTATTGGCGGCTGGCATGGGCAGCCGATATGGGGGGATCAAGCAGATCGATGGCGTGGGGGCCCACGGGGAAACCTTGCTCGACTATGGTGTCTACGATGCCAAGGAGAGTGGGTTTGGTCGGGTAGTCTTCATTATCCGTAAAGATATCGAAAAAGATTTCCGAGAAAGGGTCTTTGATCGTGTCGCCCGTAACTTCGATGCCTCCTACGTCTTTCAGAGCATGGACGACTTATTGACCGAAGAGCAAAAAGCCCTCTCCAAAGGACGGACCAAGCCCTGGGGCACCGTCCATGCCTTACTCTGTGCAAAAGATGCGATCTATGAGCCGTTTGCCGTTATCAACGCCGACGACTACTATGGGCGCGAAGCCTTTGAGATCCTCAGTAAACACCTGGGAAGCCTGGAGGCTGACAGTCGTGAGCACGCGATGGTCGGCTATGTGCTACGCAACACGATGAGTCGCAGCGGCACCGTCAGCCGCGCTATCTGTAACGTCAAGGATGGCTACCTCGTGGATATGGAGGAGCATACGAAGATTGGGTGGGTCGAGGACAAGATCATCAGTGAGCGTTCTGACCAAAAGCTTGTATTAAGTGGCGATGAGGCAGTCTCGATGAACTTCTTTGGCTTTGCCCCTTCAGCCTTTGAGAGCTTTGGCTCCTACTGGGATCGCTTCATCAGTGCTAACGTTACCGAAGCGAAGAGTGAGGCATATCTGCCCAACGGCACCAGCGACATTGTCACCCGCGGAGAGGGAAAAGTTCGCTTCTACACCACCGACGAGAGTTGGTTTGGTATGACCTACAGTGAAGATCGCCCGATTGTCAAAGATCAGCTGGCCAAGAAGGCTAAAGCAGGCATCTACCCGGAGAAACTCTGGAAGTATTGATCAGTGCTGTTGAGTAGTATCGGAGCGGCCCCGCCAGGCGGCCGCTTCAATTGATTTGAATCCTTCTCCTAACACTTCATACGCCTCACCGATGACCATGAAGGCTCGCTTGTCGTATCGATGCACGATATTGGTCAGGCTGGCGAGTTTGTTGTTGGCGATGACGGTCATCAACATCGGCCTGGAAGTTTTGGAGTACATGCCCTCTGCCTCTATGCGTGTAACCCCATGTCCAAGCTCCTCCATGACTGCCTCGGCGATCGGGTGAGCTTCTTCGCTGATGATATAGACCGTCTTTGCCGATCGGGTACCAAAGGCAAGGACTGCCTTATCAATGGTCAAGCCGGTGATATAGACGGTAATAGTGGCGTACAGGGCCATTTCTAGGCCAAAGATGAAGGCGCTCGCTGCGATGATCAGGGCGTCGACCAAGAAGAGGGAGGTGCCCATCGACAGGGGAGTGAACCGGCTGAGGATCTGGGCAAGGATATCGGTGCCACCGGTGTTTGCGCCGCTGCGCAAGACCAGGCCCACTCCGATTCCCATCAAGGCACCGCCGCTGATGGCACTGAGCAGAATCGAGAGCTCACGCGCATAATCGAGTAGGCCAGCAACCCCAATTGTCGCTTCGATGAGGCTGGTGAATCCACTGAGCAACAGCGTGCCCAACAGAGATTTGTAGCCGTATTGGCGGCCGAAAATTGCTACCCCCAGAAAGAAGAGCGGCAAGGAGAGTAGAAGAATTGAAAGGCCGGTATCGAAGCCCAGGGTATGATGAAAGATGATGGCAATCCCACTCACGCCACCGGAGACAATCTTTGCCGGTCCACAGAAGAGGGCGATGCCCAGCGCAGTCAAGAGTGAGCCGAGGATAATGTACAAGAGCTCAATGAGCATGTAGCGCTTCTTCGTGTCAAAAATCATGGTCGCGGCTCTCCAACCAGCTTATCACCAAGGTGTACTGAGAAAGTCTTGATGCGTGCTAACAAAACAGCCGGATCCTCTTCGACGATGAGGGCATCGAGTAGCTCTGCCTTGATGAAGCCTTGGCCTTTGCTGTGATGCAAAAAGGCAATAAGTGGGTCATAGAAGCCGGCAGTATTGAGCAGAGCCACTGCCTTGGTGTGTAGACCCAGCTGTAACCAGGTAAAGATCTCCAGAATCTCTTCAAAAGTCCCGATGCCACCGGCCATGGCGATGAAGGCATCACTGAGCTCGTACATCTTTGCCTTTCTTTCGTGCATCGTTGCGCAGATGATCAGCTCTTTTTCTACCTGGGCAGTACGTACATCGCTGCGGTCCAGGATTTTCGGCAGGATACCGATGACCGTTCCCCCCAAGCTGGTGAGCTCAGATGCTGCGATACCCATTAGGCCGCGATTGCCTCCACCGTAGACCATCGTAATCTGGTCTTGATACAGAAGATTAGCCATCTGGAGGGCGGCTTGGCGATAGCGTATATCGCTGCCTTCACTGCTTCCGCAGAAAAGCGCAAGGCGTTGGATTTCTCTCATACCGGCATCGTACTCTCTGAGCGATCCTCTGACAAGCGTCATCAGCGGTCTCTGTTGGTGGCAATTTTACCAGAATATTTAAGCTCTGGATCTGTTTACACTTCCTCATTGAATATTTTTGCCTTGTTATCTTGGTATGGAGTGTGTATTATTAGAGCACTGGGCTACCTATATAAACCCAATGTCGGCCTACCTATGGGCCTATAATCAGGAGTAAAGAAATATGAGAGTGAAATTCATCGCGTTGTTGACGGCCCTGGTGCTGGTGCCAGCACTGGTGTTTGCCGCTCCGGTAATCGTCACATGGGAGTGGTTGCTGGAGGATCCGATGGTGACTACCTTCCGTTATCAACTTGACGGAGAGGATGATGATAATTGGACGGTAGTCGATGCTTTTGTCACATCCTATACCCAGGAAGGGTTGGATGGAGAGGTGACTCATACGCTCTATCTGCAGCAGTCCTATGATGGAATCAACTTCAGTGAAAGTGCTATAGCTGAGGCTGACCCGCAACTCTTGGGAGACCTTATGGTCTACGAAGAGGAGCCGTTTGAAGTAATCGAGCCTGAGGTCGTAATCGCCGAAGAGGTGGTCGCACTTCCTGAGGCAGAAGTCGTAGCTGAACCCGTTGTCGCAGTAGCTCCAGCAGCTGTTGCAACTCCACCTGCCCCGAAGGCCAAGGCCAAGTACTACACGACCATCACCGTCGGTGGTACCTTTGACTACCAGTTCTCCAACGAGCTGGCAGCCTACTTACCCTACAACCTCAAGGCGGGTATCGGACTGAACTTCAACAACATCGTCGGCCTGAACAAGGCGATGGGCGTTGGTTTCTCAGTTGATGCTGCCTACAGTCCCTATATGCAAAACAGCTACACTTGGACTCAGGCTGGTAAGGACCTGATGAAGTTTAAGTTCGGTGATATCTTCCAGAACTTTGACCATGCCCTGGATGTCTCGGCAGCCGTGATGTTGAACATGCACGCTTCGAAGGTCGCCTTCGACCTAGGAGTCGGTGGTTTCTTCGTCTGGGGACCGGAGTTCAAGGCCGGCTCAGGTGACAAGTGGCACATGGGTGCTCTGGCAAAGGCTTCATTGGCCTATCGCTTCAACAAGACCATCAGCGTTGGAATCGCCGGCAAGTACGGTGTGGTTCTCAGCGATATGAGTGGTAAGAAGTTTGAGGATCTGCCAATGTTTGCAGAGGGAAGTCTCTTTATGGGCTTCTCGTTCTAACAGTTACAATCATTACAAAAAGGGGGCTCGCGCAAGCGAGCTCTCTTTGTTGGTAGGAGATACCGATGATCAACATAGCGTTTTTTGACACCAAGCCGTATGACCGGATCCACTTCGACCAGTTGGTCGAAGACCGTCCATATGCCATCACATACTTTGAGTCCAAGCTCAACGAGCGAACTGCTCCTTTGGCTTCGGGCTATGATGTGGTGATTGCCTTCGTCAATGATACCATCTCCGCCGAGGTAATCGAAATGCTCCACCAAGGGGGAGTTGGTCTGATTGCCATGCGCTGTGCCGGATATAACAACATCGACTTCAAAGCAGCGTTTGGCAAAATTCATATTGTACGAGTGCCTGCCTATTCGCCGCACGCAGTAGCTGAGCATGCCATGGCACTGCTGCTCAGTGCCGTACGCAAGATCCATAAGAGCTACGCCCGCACTCGGGAGTTCAACTTCAGTCTTAATGGTCTGGTTGGATTTGATTTGTACGGCAAGACCGTCGGGGTGGTGGGAACCGGAAAGATCGGGCGGGTTTTCTGCGAGATTTGTAAGGGCTTTGGTATGCGGGTGCTTGCCTACGACCCCTATCCAGCTACTGATTTGAATGTCGAGTACTGCTCCTTTGAGGAGCTCTGTACCCACAGTGATATCATCAGCCTGCACTGCCCACTCACCGAGGAGAGTCTACACCTCATAGACCGAGACTCAATTGCCCGAATGAAGGATCAGGTGGTGATCATCAACACCTCACGCGGTGCCTTGGTCGACAGCCAAGCACTCTTGGAAGGGATTCGTAGCAAGAAGATCGGCAGCGCTGCCCTGGATGTCTATGAGGAGGAGGCGGAACTCTTCTATGAAGACCAGTCAACCAATATCCTCGATGATGACATCCTGATGCTCTTGATCTCGATGCCCAACGTCTTGGTGACCAGCCACCAAGCCTTCCTCACCGAAGAGGCCCTTAGCAATATCGCCGAGACGACCATCTACTCCATCGGCCAGTACACCAGTGGCGCTGTGATGGAGCATGAGATCTGTTATCGATGCGATACCTGCCAAAAGCAGGAGGGTAAGCGTTGTTTCTAGGCTTCTGACTGCTTGCGCACGACCCGTGGACGCTTGGGAGCGGCAACCTTGATGCGCTGGCGATGGGTGATTAAGTAGGAGGTGTGAATCTGTCCTGCTCGCTCAAAGTCAGCGCCAATGGTCTCTTCTGTGATCTCTTGCACGTGGTACTGCTGCTCAACCCACTCATCCAGGTTGAAACGGCGGTAGTTTGTGCTGAAGATCAACGTCCCCTGCCAATCGAGGTGATCCATGCACTTACGGATTAGGCGGGCGTGGTCGCGACCCACATCAAAGTGGTCGCGCCCCGTTCCATTTGAGAAGGTGGGAGGATCGCAGAAGATAAGGTCATAGCGGTCCCAGGTCTGATAGAGGAAGTCCATCACATCACTCTTATAGTAGAAGTGGTTCATTCCCCCATGCCCATTGAGTTGCATGTTCTTCTCAGCCCAGTCCAGATACGTTGCCGAGGTATCGACGCTCGCCGTTGAGAGCGCTCCACCTTGTGCTGCTTGGACGGTGGCCGTGCCGGTGTAACAGAAGAGGTTGAGAAAGCGCTTGCCTTCGGCCATTGTGGCAATCTTTGCCCTAATCGGTCGGTGATCGAGGAAGATACCGGTATCCAGGTAATCGGTGAAGTTCACCAGATAGCGCGCTTTATTCTCGTCGATGATGAAGAAGCGGTCACTGCTGGCCAATTTCTCATATTGATCCAAACCTTTTTGCCTACGGCGCAGTTTTACAAAAATTCGATCGCGGTCAATAGAGGTAGCCCGTTCGGTAGCATCGATCAACTCCTCAAGGCGCACGGCTGCCTCCTCAGAATCAACGGATGGAGGAGCTTCATACTCATACAGGACAGCCCAGCGTCCCTCATAGAGGTCGATGGCTGCATTGTATTCACCCAGTTCCCGATCATAAAGGCGCCAGTTGGTCACCCCATCGGCCTCCATCTTACTTCCCAGCTCCTCCATATTCTTCATCAGGCGGTTGTAGACTGTCTGAGCTCCCTCGGAGAGGGGGAGGGCGAGGCGCTTTTGACGAGCTTCCTCGGCACGTCGGGCAAGCTCTTGTCGCTCTTCGGTGGTAAAAACGTAGTAGTGGTCGACCTGACAGGGGATTCCCCCGTTGACCAAGGTATTGGTTCGGTCGCTCTTCATGTCGATATACTCGAGTAGTTCAGGGTTGCCACTGATGATCGTAATATTCCATCCACCGTAGTAGGCTTGGAAGATATCACTCATGGCGCGATAGAGTTCAATGAGGCTGCCTTCTAGGCGAATACCATAGGGAGGGTCTGCGATGATGTAGCCTGCTTGTAGCGGTACATCATCTTCGTTGACCTCACGAAACTCCTTGACTCTGAAGTCAATGAGAT
>JBAZCM010000098.1:0-7344 GCA_041654935.1 Sphaerochaeta sp.
TCCACTGCCCCTATTATACCACAGCTGAGCCGCTCACCGAAGCGAATCATCGCTAAAACTGGGCGATTACTCGAGCCGGGGCCGAGTCAGCCCCCGCGACCAAGATGGGCAAGGCAACGACCTCAACGATCTTACCAGCAAGCGCATCCAAGGAGGCAAGGTTCTCAATCAGGGTCGCCTCTTGGCCGAGTAGTAGGTGATGAACATCAAAGGTGGTGCTATCCATTGGATCACAGCTCAACGAACTGAATCCAAAGAGACGAACTCCTCGTTCCAGCAAAGTCTTCGCAGCTGCACAGCTGAGGTAGGTGTCGTCGCCAGCGAAGAGAACTCCGTTGCACTCTTGCGGAATGCTCTCAACATTCGCTACTTCTACAACAGGCTGTCCTCCCTTTGCCACGACATAACAGCGAGCAAAAAATCGCTCAGGCGGATACTCTTCGATTCGCTTCCCTCCCTCAATGAGGTGGGCAGGACCGTCGATGTGGGTTGCACAGTGGCTGCCAAAGCTCACTGCAGTAACACAGTACCCTTGCTCTTTGATACTCTTATGAGCCTTCACTGTGACCGCAGGGTCACCAGGCCAAACCCGCATATCAGCGACGAGTGCTTTCGTTAAATCGACAACCTTCATCAACGCCTCCCATATTCATCACGATATCCGTGAAAGAGATATTGCTGAGCCAACCCCCCATGCGGGGAGAAGAACGAGGGATCTTTATCCGGATAGAGGTTACTCATGATCCGTTTCATCCACACATCCAGGGGAAACACATCACGTCGGCCAAATCCAAAGAGCAGGATACAGGAAGCAACCTTCGGTCCAACCCCGGCAATACGCTGTAATTGTAGAGATCCCAATTCATCATCCAAGTTCTCAATAGTTTCCAGCAGACGATGTTGGTCTACAGCATCCAGGACATATGGGGCGCGAAACCCCAATCCCAAGGCACGCAGTGCATCTTCATCGGCCCTGGCAAGCTGCTCTGGACGAGGAAAAGTGTACAAACCAGGGGCCATCTCGCTACCGTAGGTTTCGTTGAGGCGACGATACAGGCCCCTAATGCGTTTGATGGAGTTATTCTGACTGAGGATGAAGCTGACCAAGACCTCCCAAGGGTCTTGGCGTAAAATCCGCAGTCCTCGGTACTCGGCGATATAGCGCTCAAGATGAGGATCCAAGAGGGAAAGATACTTCTCTGCCCCTGGATAGTCATAGTCATTGTCAAAGTAGGCAGCGAGCTCTTTATCCTCTTTGAGGAGAGAGGGAAGGCTTTGTGCATCAAAGCAAACCACCCTATCTCCCAGTACTGCGGTATATTGGCCTCCCTCCTCTGTCCAAGCGAAACTCTGTCCACAGAAGAGGGTTGCCTCTATGTTTATCTCACAGCTCATCGTAGAGCCAGGTAGAGAGGTAGCGCTCGCCGGTATCAGGGAGGACGGTGACGATTGTCTTGCCCTGCCACTCTTCTCTTGCCCCATAGTGTAGCGCTGCTGCAATGGCAGCCCCACTGGAGATCCCTACCAATAAACCTTCCTCGCGAGCTGCTCTTCGAGCGACTTGTCCAGCTTCTGCATCCTCGATCGTGTAAACTTCATCGATGAGAGAGCGATCGAGGGTGTCGGGGACAAAGCCAGCTCCGAGGCCTTGGATCTTGTGTGGACCACCGGCTCCCGTACTGAGGACCGGGCTTCCGCTCGGCTCTACGGCTATAACTTGGATCTTGGGATTCTGCTCCTTGAGGTAGCGGCCGGCTCCAGTGAGAGTCCCACCGGTACCTACACCACTGATGAACAGGTCGATCTTTCCTCCTGTCGCCTCCCAGATCTCAGGCCCGGTGGTCTCATAGTGAACACGGGGGTTATCGAGATTTTCAAATTGGCTGGGGATGTAGGAGTTCTCAATTGTTGCAGAAATTTCTTGGGCCTTGGCGATTGCACCCTTCATTCCGAGTTTGCCATCGGTGAGAACAAGCTCTGCACCGAGGGCTACAAGAAGCTTACGCCGCTCCACGCTCATGGTATCGGGCATGGTGATGATCAGGCGATAGCCCTTCACAGCTGCGACAAAAGCAAGCCCCACGCCAGTATTTCCGCTGGTTGGTTCAATGATCGTTGAACCTTCTTTCAGCTGTCCACGTGCCTCCGCCCCCTCGACCATCGACAAGGCTATACGATCCTTGACGCTCGAAAGAGGGTTGAAACTCTCCATCTTGACCAGGATTGTCGCACCAGTCGTATTGATTCGATTGAGCTTAATCAGCGGAGTATTGCCGATTTTTTCAGTAATGTCGTTGTAAATTCTCTTATCCATAGTCACCTAACCACCTATATCCTAGTATTCTTATAGGAATAATAGTATTTAAAAGAGTGCTATCGGTCAAGCGCCAATCAGATCTCGTAGGTAAACCAATCAGCTTTGCACACATCGGCGAGCGTCAGACTCTCAAAGACGCGTGCAATCTCTTGGTCCAGTTGTGCATAGAAATGAAGACGGATGATCCGTTCGATGGGGCTCTCTTTCTCAGCATCTTCCTCTTGGAAAGAGATCGAGCCCTCCAGGAGGTCCAGTACATTGTAGATAAGGATCTGTTCTGCACGATCTTTGAGCAGATAGCCACCGCCTGAACCCTTTACGGAGTTAAGGAATCCTCCACGGGTAAGTAAAAGAGCGACCTGTTGTAAGTATTTTTCACTGAGGTTCTGACGTTTGGCAACCGTTGAGAGAGCAACTGGACCGTTGCCACCATTCTCTACAATGTCGACCAATAACCGCAGTCCATATCGTCCTCGGGTGGATATCTTCAAATCCCACCTCCTGTGCCACTTTCTACCAGGTGACTTGCCAGATCTTCGATGTACACATCTTTGGCAAATTCGATTACCGTATGTTGTAAGAGCGACCAGATCTGATGGGTTTTACACAGCCCATTCTTCTCACACTCCTTACAGGGAGCAGGGTGGAAGTCACCTTCACTGGCAACCAAGACATCGTGACAGGTGATGCCGCTTCTTGCCAGGCGGTAGCCGCCATTGACTCCACGTTCCGCAACCACGAGCTGGGCTCGGCGCAGGGGAATCATCAGCTGTTCCAGATATCCACTGGAGATACCGGTCGCCTCGCTGATCTTACGGATCGAGCAGTTCTCCTTGCATGTTGCAAGGTGCACGAGTGTCTGCAGTGAATATCTTCCCTTAGTCGATAATTTCATATCTAGAAGGTATCAGTACGACTGCCATTGCGTCAAGCATAACAGAAACCTACGATGTGTTTCCCAAAGGCTTTTGTTGTGGTACAATCGCCGCTATTGGACGCGTCGTGACAACGCCACGACCACCAAAAGTGAGGATCTCCTATGAATGTACTTCTTCTGATTCTTCTGCATATTGCCGCTGCCCTAGGAGCATATCTTCTGCTACGCCTTCGCGCTCCTGCCGCATCTCTTGTAGGAGCTATGTTTGGGGTCGTCGCTTTCTTTTTCGTCAGCGGCCTTGAGGTAGCCTATCCCCCTGCCCTCAGGCTCACTGCCCAAATCCTCAGCGGCCTGATCATCGGTATGCGCTTTTCGGCAGAGGATGTGGCAACGTTGAAGAAAATGGTAGGGCCAGTGGCACTTCTGGTCGTCCTGGTCATCACAGTGAACCTAGGTTTCTCCTTCTTCATGTTCGAAGCGACCCACTTTAACTTCATGACTGCCCTCTTTACCACTGGCCTTGGCGGAGTCAGTGACCTTGCTCTCATCGCCCCTGAGTTCGGAGCTGATATGGAGGCAGTAGCGCTCCTCCAACTTGCCCGCCTGGTCACCGTTGTGATCGTCTTCCCGCCCCTGATCAAAGCTACGCTCCACGTGAGCGCCGCAAAAGAGACAATGGAAAAGAAGGCGAAGACCAAGGAAGGAAGAACCTTCTACTGGTCGCCAAACTTTCTGCTCACCCTCCTCGCTGCTGCGGTAGGCGGGCTTCTTTTCAACTATGTACGCGTTCCGGCTGGAGGAATCCTCGGCTCAATTGTCACCACCGCTCTGTGGAACATCCTGAGCCCGTGGGGAGCGATGCCCCCCTCGATGAAGGAGGTTGCCCAAACAGCAGCTGGTGCGTATATCGGCAGTAACCTCACCATCGCCACCATCCTAGGGATCAAGGTACTCTTTGTCCCGTATCTGATCATGGTCGCAGAGATCTTTGTCATGGCCTACATTGGAGCGTGGCTCTTTACTCGAATCTTCAAGTTCGATTGGCCCACCGCCCTCTTCTGTGCTGCCCCTGGGGGCATTCAAGTCATGGGCTTGATCGGAGCAGACCTAGGCCTCGATCCGCCGAAGATTGTGCTGATGCACACCGTACGGATTCTGGCCACCCTCACAACCCTACCAGTCATCGCTCATCTCTTGAGCTGATCAGGCAGGGTTGTAGAGGTTAGAGGTCGGAAAGCGAGGGTCGCTGGTCACATTCAGCTGCAGCTTACGTAGACCCGATGAGTCGCCGCTAGAGGGAATGTGGGTCATATGGATCTCACAGGTCCTCAGATCGGGTAAGAATGCTGAAGCTCGCTTGGCATCTTCGCTGATCGCACAGCTCATAGCAAGACAGATCAACACTTCATCGAGGTTGAGGCTCACGCCTCTGCCCTTCAATACATCGCGTTTCATCGCGGTAACGCTCTTGACGATATCCGGAGGAATGAGGTCCACCTCATGGTCGATGCCGGCCATCATCTTCACTGCATTGAGAATCAGAGCGCTGGAGGCGTGCAGCAACGGGCTATTGCACCCGGTGGCAAACCGTCCATCGGGCAGCTCTATCGCTGCTGCACAGACAATACCATTGATTCCCTTGCCTCGGGCGATGCCTCGTTGGAGTGCCTGATGGCTCACCTCAACAACCTTACGGTCAGAACTGGAGAGCTTCGCTCGTTCCATGATCGCCTGGCTACGTTGGACTGTCTCCTTGCCGGTAATGCCCTGCACGTATTCGCAGGCGCTGCGGTAGTAGCGACGGATGATCTCCTGCTCAGCGGCGCGCCTGACCACCTCATCATTGACAATCCCAAAGCCACAGCGATTCACACCCATGTCCGTCGGACTCTTGTAGACACACTCGCCGCCGGTGATCTTACTGACGATCCGAGCAAGCAGGGGGTAGGCTTCAAGATCACGCGAATAGTTGACGGTAATAGTGCCATAGGCACTTGCGTGGAAGTGGTCGATGAGCACCTTGTCCCCGATGTCGGCGGTGGCACTCTCATAGGCAACATTCACCGGATGGTCGATAGGCAGGTTCCATACCGGAAAGGTCTCAAACTTTGAATAGCCACTGCGTCTGCCTTCTTTCCAATCGTGGTACATTTGACTGAGGCAGGTACCAAGCTTTCCAGATCCGGAGCCCGGACCGGTGACAACGACCACTGGCTTGGAGACGGCTATGTAGGGGTTCGCCCCATAGCCTTCATCACTGACGATCAATTCGACATCATTTGGGTAGCCACGAGTCGCCTTGTGGGTGTAGACGGTAATCCCACGTTGCTCAAGCACCTGCTTGAACTTCACAGCCCCCTCCTCCTCACCAAAGCGGGTGATGACTACCTTGTCCACCTTGATGTCCCACTTGGCAAAGTCGTCGATCATCTTAAAGACGTCCACATCGTAGGTGATGCCAAAGTCCCCACGCATCTTGCGTCGCTCGATATCCCCGCTGTGGATACAGACAATCACATCAATCTGCTCAGCAAGGGACTGGAGAACCCGCATCTTCACGTTGGGATCGAAGCCCGGCAGAACCCGGGCTGCATGGTAGTCAAAGAGCAGCTTGCCCCCACACTCAAGGTAGAGTGTCTGTCCACTCTCCTTCACCCGTTCTAGGATGAAGGAGCGCTGCTCTTCAAGGTATCGTTCGTTGTCGAATCCAATCTCCATTATTTTTTCCCCGGATAGTGGATCTGGGCGGCAATTGCCTCACCCTCCGCTTGATCGAAGAGACGGGTGATGATTGCAAGGGCAAAATCAACAGCACTGCCAACTCCTTGGGCTGTGATGATCGGTCCATCAACCTCAACGCCCTTAGGCGAGAGGACCAGGCCATCACAAAGCTCCTCAGTACCAGGGAAACCGGTGACAGTACGCCCTTCAAGAAGGCCAGTTTTACACAGCACTACAGCAGGAGCTGCACAAATTGCCGCTACTGTCCCTTCTTGGGCGACTTCGATGATTTTGGTCATCACGGAGGCGCTGGCGGCCAGGTTCTTCGACCCTTGGCTTCCGCCGGGAAGGACAATGCAATCATAGGGGCGATCAACACACTCCTCAAAGCGCACATCACAGGCCACGTTGATGTTGTGGGCGCCCCGGATCATCAGGTCATCGAGGCCGGCCACGGTGACCTTGGCTCCGGCTCTTCTGAGCAAGTCGATGGGAACGATTGCCTCGACCTCTTCAAATCCATGGGCTAATACAACCAATACAGATGGAACCATTGTCTCCTCCCTCTTACAGGGGTGTTCCCACCCCATTCCCACTCTTTGCGTCTCGCAAGAGCTCTGCGGCGTGCAAGAGAATTCGTTCGGTCTCCTCCCACCCAATACAGGAGTCGGTGACCGAAACCCCGTAGCGCAGCTCGCTCAGGTCCTCAGGAATCTCTTGGCACCCTTCGTTGAGGTTGCTCTCCAGCATGAAACCACGGATAGCGGTTTCACCCCAACGGACTTGGTCGACAATCGAGCGCAAGACCCGTTTTTGGCGGTCATGCTTTTTACGGCTATTGGCGTGGGAGCAGTCGACCACAATTGTCGGATACAATCCCTCCTTCTCCAGGATTGCCCGGGCACTCTCCACGTCGTCTTCATAGTAGTTTGGCCCCTGGTCCCCACCACGGAGGATCAGGTGGCAGCTGTTATTGCCGGTGGTACGGAAGATCGCACTGGTCCCACCGTAGTCCATACCGATGAATGAGGCACTCTTAGCGGCACTCTTGATTGCATTGATCGCGTTGTGTAAATCCCCACTGGTCGAGTTCTTAAAGCCTACCGGTACACTGAGGCCACTGGCAAGGTTTCGGTGAATCTGGCTTTCGGTAGTGCGTGCCCCGATGGAGGACCAACTGATGATCTGGTCAATATACTGGGGAATGATGGGGTCCAGGACCTCACAGCCAACCGGTAACCCCAAACGAACGATGTCCAAGAGTAGGGAGCGGGCAATGGCGATGCCTTCCTCAATATCATAGGAACCATCCATACGGGGATCGAGGATCAAGCCTTTCCAACCCCCTACGGTCCGCGGCTTCTCAAAGTAGGTGCGCATCACCACATACATGACATCCCCAATCTTATCGCTCAGACCTTTTAGCCGC
>JBAZCM010000099.1:0-7342 GCA_041654935.1 Sphaerochaeta sp.
TGCACCCGCCTTCTCTCCAGGTCGGCAATCTCTTGATGGACCTTGGCGAAGTAGGGGGCGTCATGTAGCTCACTGGTGACCAATAGACGAGCAAAGTAATTCTCCATGTCTTAAGTATACTGGTGCAGTGGCGCTTGCTACAAGCTCTGTGGGCTTTTGTAAGCGCGAATGGCCAGATGACAGTCGTTGATGAAACTGTCCATCATGTGAAAGCCACTGCCGTCGCTATAGATGTCTTGGATAAGAAACCCACTGTCGGTTATGCCGCCGAGCAGGTCATTGAGCGTGTGGCTGAATTCGATAGTACTGTTGTTGTTCAACAGCTTCTGCACCTGGCGTTTGCTCGGACTTTTGAGGGCCGAGTAGGGGATGGTGTACTTGATCTTCAACTTGTTCTTCAATGCTTTCTGTTCATCGAAGAGGTAGAGAACCGGATTGGTGATCGAAGTGAGAAAGTGTGTGTTGGGTTTGAGGATTCGAAAGACGTGCGCATACATCGGACGGACTTCGTCGATATAACAAGTAGAGGTAGGGTTGTAGACCATATCAAAGCTCTCATCATCAAAAATTGAGAGGTCGCGCATATCGTGGCGGATCAAGGTGATATCGAGGCCAAGTTGCTTGGCATAGATGCGGTCTTGCTCCAATTGCTTTTCGCTGGCATCAAGGACCGTCACCTCAGCGCCGGCAAGGCTGAGGAGAATTGCCTGTTGTCCTCCGCCACAAGCCAAGGCAAGTATTTTCTTGCCTTTTACGTCTCCAAGCCACTCTTGCTTGACGCGTTTGAAGGGGGAGAGGACCATGTCCAACACACCGCTTCGAGCAAGCTCGATTTGCTCGGCGGTGCATCCGTCGGTCCAAATATTGCCCTTGGAGACAAGGCGGTCCCACGCTTTTGCATTTTGCTCTACAAATGCTTCCATATATACAAGATATCAGCTTAGTCAAACTCCTACAAGACAGATGAGATAAGTGGGGTGTAGGTGAGGGTCTCACGCTCTGAGTGGGAGTGGATCAAAGAGACGCTGTTGGGATAAAGGATAAAGGGTTGGGTAAGGGGCTGAAGCTCCTCTGCTACCTTACGGGCGAGAGTGATATGGGGCACAAAGCGCTTACGGTCAAAGGGGAGGCCAACTCGCTCAACCTCCTCTGAGATCTGTTGGTGCAGTGTGAGAAGCGGGGCCTGTGGGGTAACAGCTGCCCATACAATGGAAGATCTGCCTCGCTCAAAGGAGCCGAGGTGTGTCACGCTCAGTGAGGCAGGAGGAGGGGGGAGGCGCACTACAATGGCTTTCAGGTCATCGAGGTAGTGATGATCCACTTCACCTAGGAAGAGCAGGGTAAGATGAATGAGGGGTTGGGGTACCGTTCGTCCCGTTTGTAGCGCCGATCCAAGAGCGGCGAGCCGTTGTCGTGATTGCTCATCAAACGTAAGTGCAAAGAAAAGCCTCATACCTCAGTATAGGCTTTCATCCACGCTGTTTCCATATTATGATAGGCCTAAGGAGCGTGCAGGATGCAGATTGTACTCATAGGGGCGGGCAGCGCCCAATTTGGCCTTGGGACCTTGGGTGATATCTTCAGTAGCAAGCTACTGGAGGGCAGCAAGATCATTCTCGTTGACATCAATGAGCGGGCGTTGTTTGCAGTGCAGAAGACCGCCGATGCCTATATCAAAGAGCATCAGCTTCCCTTTACGGTCGAAGCAACAATTGATCGCAGACGAGCCATTCGGGGAGCCGATGTGGTGGTGATCTCCATCGAGGTCGGTAATCGCTTCGAACTATGGGATGAGGATTGGACGCTTCCCCAACAGTATGGCATGCGTCAAATCTACGGAGAGAATGGAGGCCCGGGAGGACTCTTCCATGCCCTACGCATCACCCCTCCCATTGTGGAAATCTGTGATGATGTTGCTGCCTTGGCCCCCGATGCCTGGGTCTTCAACTACTCAAATCCTATGACAGCCATCACCACGACCGTGCTGCGTAAGTACCCACAGATGAAGTTTGTCGGTATGTGTCACGAAATTGCATCACTGGAGCGATATCTGCCGCCGATGCTGGATACCCCTTTCTCAAACCTCCAGCTTCGCTCAGGGGGACTGAACCACTTCAGTGTACTTCTGGAGGCCCATTACCGGGACAGCGGCAAGGACGCCTATCCAGATATTCTGGCCAAAGCCCCTGCCTTCTTTGAGAAGGAGCCGGGCTACAGCGATATCTACGCCTACGCCAAGTCCCACAGCGCTGAGTTTGAAACCGAAGGGGCTACCTGGCGGGTCCTGCCTGAGGGGACAGTCAGTAAGAAGCCGTGGGCGGACCGTACGCTCTTCAAGCACATCCTGGAGACCTACAAGCTTATGCCCATCACCGTGGACAGTCACTTCGGAGAGTACCTTGGATGGGCGTGGGAAGTTGCTGACCATCAGGGGATCAAGGACTTCTACACGTACTACCGAGAGCGCCTCGCTCGCTCTGCCACCTTCAAGATAGAGAAGAAGCGCCATGAGCGACTGGTGCATATCCTGGAAGGGGTCATTCAGAACAGTGGGTATGAGGAGAGTGCTGTCAACATTCAAAACGACGGCCTGATTGCCGACCTTCCCTCTTGGATAGCCGTAGAGGTGCCCGGGCGCATCTACGCAAAGGGAATCAAGGGAGTGGTATTGGATAACTATCCAAAGGGTATGGCAGCACTTTTGCGTAACTACTGTGGTGTCTATGACCTGACCGCCGAGGCAGTTTTGACCGGTAAGAAGGAGTATGTCATCCAAGCGCTCTTGGCAAACCCGGTGGTTGACCGAATCACCCAGGTGGCCGAGCTTGTGGACCTTATGATCGAGCGCCAAAACCGATGGCTTGGTTATCTTCAGTAGGCTAAAGACGAGAAAACCTCCCAATTTGGGAGGTTTTTAGTGGCAAAGGGACTTGAACCCCTGACCGAGCGGATATGAGCCGCTTGCTCTACCGACTGAGCTATGCCACCGTCTCAACGTTCGCACTATAGCCAAAGCTTGTCTTGTTAGTCAAGGGGTATTTGGGTTTTGTCCCTCAGCCGTATATGGTATGCTCTATGCATGCAGACTATACAACTGATCAATGGGGTTGAAATCCCACAAATTGGCTTTGGTACTTGGCAAATCCCCAGTGGAATTATCGGCTATGAAAGTGCACTCTCTGCCCTTGAGGTCGGCTATCGACATATTGATACCGCCGCTTCGTATTACAACGAAGAGAGCGTTGGTAAGGCTATTGCTGACAGTGCTATCGACCGAGAGAAACTGTTCATCACGACCAAACTGCACAACAGCGACCATGGCTATGAACTGACGAGAGCCGGATTTCTCAAGAGCCTGGAAGCTTTGGGCTTAGACTATGTTGATTTGTATCTGATCCATTGGCCCAATCCGATTGCCCATCGCCATCATTGGCAAGAGGCCAACGCTGGCTCTTGGAAGGCAATGGAGGAGTTCTATGAGCAAGGCCTCATCAAGGCCATTGGGATCTCCAACTTTGACAAACGCCATATCGAGACCTTGCTACAAACGGCTACCATTGCACCGATGGTCAACCAAATCCGTCTCTTTGCAGGTGAGCAGCAGCCCGATCTGGTACGTTACTGTAAAGAGAAGGGGATGGTTCTTCAGGCATACAGCCCGCTGGGCACCGGAACCCTTCTCAAGAGCCCGGTCATTGCTAAGATTGCCCAAAACCACTCCAAAACTGTTGCCCAGATATCACTACGGTACCTGGTGCAAAAGGGTTTTGTCGTTCTGCCAAAGACAATCCGAAAAGAGATTATGGTAGAGAATCTGGCAATCTTTGACTTTGCCTTGAACGATGATGAGATGACAAAGCTGGATGCGATGGAGAATATCGTCGGACCAACACGCAATCCTGACGAAGCAAACTTTTAAGCAGTACCCTTGTCATTGGAAGCGAGTCTAGGTACTCTCTTGGTATGACTGGATTCTTCATCAAAAAGGCTTTCTTCGACGGGTGGGATAATCTCATTGGGCTGGTAGTCCTCAATCTGGGCTTTCTGGTAATTCTCTTTGCTGGAATCGGCAGCCTCACGCTTTTGGGAGAGGCTACGAGCCTTGCGTTCATCCTCATGATCTTGTCAGCAGGAGCCTTCTCCTTCTATAGCGCAGGGGCTGCCCACTCGACGTGGGAGTACGCCAAGTACGAGCGTCCAGGATGGGACGGCTTTGTCCGCGGAGTTCGCATCAGCTGGCGCCACGCACTCTTGTATTGGTTCTTGATCCTCCTGGACCTTTCGCTGGTGGTCTTTGTCATTCCGTTTTATCTAAGCTATGCCAACATTGTAGGAACGCTGCTCAGCGTTATCCTCTTCTGGCTCTTTTTGGGCTTGTCCCTTGCGCTGCTCTACTACTGGCCGCTTTTCTTTTCGATGCAGGGTGACCGTCCAACAAAGACGCTGAAGAAGAGTTTCATTATTCTTGCCGATAACCTCTTCTTCTCCCTCTTCTTTGCAATTCACCAACTGATCACCGTTATCTTCAGCATCGTCCTCGCTGGCCTTGCTCCTGGGGTTGGGGGAGTGCTTCTGGGCCAAAGCGTTGCCCTAAAGCTCTTGATGTACAAGTATGATTGGCTTGAAGAGAACCCGGGTGAGGATCGAAAACAGGTACCGTGGGATGACCTCTTGTATGAGGAGCGCGAGAGTGTAGGCCACCGAACCCTCAAAAACATGATCTTCCCCTGGAAGGATTGATTGATGGCCCTCGAAGTTGAATTGAAAGCCCACATCGCCGACCCTCGACGTCTCCAAGTGACCTTGGAGGGGCTTGAAGGAATTTCAGAGGCAACGGCGATTGACAAACAAGACTGCTACATCGGCCCTGATGCCGATACCTTTGTGGTCCGTCTTCGCAGTGAAAACGATACCCTTGCCATTACCCACAAAAAACGCACTATTGCCGATGGCGTAGAGACCAACCAAGAGATAGAGTTCTCTACAGAGTTGCGTCAAAAGGGTGCGGTATTGGATCTCTTTGCTGTCCTAGGCTATACAGAGCAGCTCACCAAACGTAAAACTGGCCTTCGTTATACGCTCGAAGCAGTCGATGAGCTAGGGCCTTTGACGATTGAAGTCTGTGAGGTTTCACCGCTGGGGTGGTTCTTGGAGATGGAGTACTTGGTTGATGATCCTAGCCTTGTAGAAAAGGCAAGGAGAGCGCTTTTACAAACGCTCTCCTTGGTTGAAATCGACCGCTCTCTCGTAGAGAGCCGTCCCTATATGAACCTGCTCAAGGAACAGGGTAGCGAGGTACGTCCTCAACACCAAGGTAGCGAGCAAAGACCCTGACCAGTACGTCGTGGTCCTCCACATCGGTCAAGCCACTGACCATCACTGCAGCAACACACCCAATACCATCGATGAAGATTGGAAATCCTCCCCCACATGCGACAAACTTGGTGGGATCGAGGCCACGCTGTTCGAGCGTGAGGCCCCCGCGCCGTTGTAAGAAGAGCGCATAGCCGAGGGTTGAGGACTCAAAGTGTTGTACCGTCTTAAATTTTCGGTCCAACCAGGCGTCAGCACCATGGTTTGTTCCTTCAGCAGCATAGTGGAACATCCGCTTGCCACTCATCGCTCTGATTGAGATGGCGATCGGGATATCATGATCCATGGCCTCGGCAACAAAGAGCTTACCCAGCTCCCAGGCATCTTCGGCGGTAAACGTGTCGAACTTCAAAAGCTCTTCCTGAGCTTTGACGATTGCAATTCTCTCATGTAAGTCCATTGTTACTCCCCCGGATACTTCAGGCCCCACTGGCCTCTGATTGTATCCATGATCTGCATTACGTTGATGATCTCACTGTGTGGCATCTGCTTGACCTCTACAGCTCCCTCCTCCAAGGCGAGGCGACATGCCTCTACTTGGTGTTCGAAGCCGGTGATGAACTTGAAGGGTTTATAGGTCTCCACCAAGTTGTATTCACGGTCATAGACATTGATGCCTTCACAGTTGTTGATATTCAAAAATTCAATATAGCCGCGGGTACCAAAAATAACACCTCTTCGGTCAGTCATTGCATTGACCGTTGAGTGTAGCACAGCAAGCTTACCACCTTTGAAGGTCAACGTCATTGCATTGGACTCATCAACCCCACTCTCCATCTTTACACAGGTCGAGTCGATGGCTTCGATTTGGTTGCCGAGCACCATCATGGCAAAGTTGATCGGATAGACTCCTACGTCCAAAAGAGCACCGCCTGAGAGGGCAGGGTCGACAATCCGTTTCGCTGCCATGACCGGATACCCAAGGTTCGCTGTCAGTGAGTGGACTTCTCCGATGACTCGTCTCTCAAGAACCTGGTCAAGGACAAGGCGCATCGGAAGGTAACGGGTCCAGATAGCTTCGGCTACCAATAGACCTTTGGATTTACCGAAGGCGATGACCTCTTTGGCTTGCTTGGTGTTGGTGGTAAAAGATTTTTCACAAAGAACTGGCTTGCCGTGCTCAAGGGCGAGCATCATATGTTCGTAGTGGTGCGAATGAGGGGACGCCACATAGACAAGGTCAACCTTGGGGTCGCTGACCAACTCCTCATACGAGCCATACGCTTTCTGTACCCCTTGCTCCTCAGCAAACTGTCGGGCGCGTTCTTCACTACGCGACCCTATGGCGTACATCTCAACCTTTTCCATCTGATTGACCGTATAGGCCATCTTGCGGGCAATGCCTCCGGCACCGATGATTCCAAGTTTCATGAGCATTCTCCTTTTCTCTTGTTCAGTATAGGGGCTTTGTATGCTCAAAGATAGCCACAAACGACGATCGTGTAGGAGAAAACGTTACACCAGATTGTGGCTTGGCAGCCACAGTGGGTGATCGAGGATCGGGTCATGCACTTGATGTACCTCGATCTGATAGACCGCCTCCAGATTCTCCTTGGTAAAGACCTCATTGGCAGCTCCATTAGCATGAACAGCTCCCTCTTTGAGCATGATTGCCCGGTCACTATAAATCTGGGCGAGCAACAGGTCATGGAGGACACAAACAATGGTGTAGCCGCGTTCTTTGAGGGTGAGCAGCAGGCGCATGATCGAACGCTGATGCTTGACGTCCAAGTGGTTGACCGGCTCATCGAGCAGAAGGAGCTTGCCCTCTTGGGCGAGAGCACGTGCCAGGTGGACGCGCTGCACCTCTCCTCCACTGAGATCGGTGATTAATTTGTCGGCAAGGTGGTCGATGGAGCAGCCCTTCATTGCTTCGGTGACAATGTGGTCTCGCTCATTGCCATTGTGGGCATAGCGGCCCATCGCCACCGCTTCCCGTACCGTAAAGGCATAGCCGTTCTCTCCATGC
>JBAZCM010000100.1:0-7281 GCA_041654935.1 Sphaerochaeta sp.
CATCGCCGGTATCGCAGCTGGAGCAGTTCACCTGGTGATGGTAGAGGCAACCGGAGCGTGGCATGGAGGGCTGGATCTCTATAACAATGGATTTGCGGGAGGACTGACAGCCGCTCTCTTTGTAGCTATCCTACAATGGTATAAGACGAACCGGCCAAAGGAGGATTTCAACTGATGAAACGAAAGGAGTTTCTCGGGCGCCTCATCGGAGAGATGACGAGTTTCTTACTACAGAACAACCCCTTACGCCTGGTTGTCAGCCTCCACCAGGAGGATGATGGTGCACATATCACCTTCTTTGATGACCATCAACGCACCGAAGCGCAGGTGGCAAAAATTCGAGAGGCGCTCAATCCCAAAAAAGTGAGACCAGAGCTTGCTGAGTATTACGGGGCTATGGCCGGCAGTACGCTCAACATCGATGCTCGCCTGAAGTTAATCGGGTGGCAGATCAAGCATGCCACCGTCTCCAACAGCAAGAGCGGTATCAAGATTGATCTCTGGCTGGGCAGCGATGCCTTCAACCCGAAAGACTTCACTGTGGAAGAGCACACGTAATTGAATTTACCCTATAGGGTAAGTTGAAAGAATTTACCTTATAGGGTGCATTGTTGACTTTTACCCTGTAGGGTATTATTCTATGTTCAAGTTTCGTCAAATACGTACCAAGCTTGGAGGCCTATCCGTGCAACATAATGTGAGTAATCCACTCCTTCTCTCTAACACCTTACGTGCACTACGCAAAGGAAAAGGCTTGACCCAAGAGCAGGCAGGATCGTTGGTTGGACTTTTACCCAAGACGATTAGTGCCCTGGAAAATGACAGTACTACTGTATCGATAATCAGTTTGCTCAAGCTTCTCTCAGCATTGGAGATGGAGCTTGTGATTCAACCCAAACCTCATCCTGATGAATATCAAGGAGAGTGGTAGGCAATGAAACGACAATCGTTATCTGTGTGGCAAAATGGAGTGCGCGTAGGCACGTGGTCCGTCTCTTCGTCTCAACATACCTTCTCTTATGATGAGGCATGGGCAGCCTCGGCCCAAAGACGACCTCTCTCGCTCTCTATGCCATTGACTGTTACAAATGAAGTCTATCAGGGCGAGAAAGTCCGATCATTCTTTGAAAACCTATTACCTGATTCAGAGGCAATCAGACAGCGCATTAGGGCTCGCTACAATCTTCGTTCTGACTCTCCTTTTGAGCTCCTTGCTCAAATCGGTCGTGACTGCGTCGGAGCAATTCAATTATTGGGCCTCGAAGAGGTGCCCGAGCCATCAAATATTGAGGGCAAAATGCTTACTGAATCTGAAGTAGCTGCAGCCCTCAGAGCAGTGATAAATCCGGCTTCATCTACAATTCTCAGTGAAGATGATTTTCGTCTTTCCTTAGCCGGGTCCCAAGAAAAAACAGCATTCTTATTCCATGACAATAGGTGGTATATCCCTTCTGGGACAACTCCTTCGACCCATATCATAAAGCTTCCACTGGGTACTATCGGACCGTTTGGCATCAATCTTGACTTTTCAATCGAGAATGAGTGGCTCTGCTCTTTGATTGCAAAAGAACTTGGTCTTCAGGTAGCCAATACCACACTCCATCGATTTGAAGATCAACGTGTCTTGATAGTCCAGCGCTTTGATCGCCGCTATTCAGCAGATCGAACCCACATCATTCGCCTTCCCCAAGAAGATTTCTGTCAAGCAACAGGCGTCGCGTTTGATCGCAAGTATGAGAGTGACGGCGGTCCCACAATGGCCACTATCATGAATTTGTTGCTTGGATCATCCAAAGGCGTTGAAGATCGCGAACATTTTTATCGGAGCCAAATCTTTTTCTGGTTACTCGCAGCCCCAGATGGGCACGCAAAAAACTTCTCGATTTTTCTTGAAAGCGGAAGTCGGTACCGCCTCACTCCTCTTTACGATATTATCAGTGCCTATCCTTTCCTTGGAAAGAGAAGTAACAACATAGCTCTTGAAAAATTAAAAATGGCGATGAGCTTTACCACTGAGAGAAAGCACTATTCTTGGAATCGTATTGCAGTTCGCCATATTGAAGAGACAGCAAGAGTGCTTGGCCTTGGCTCATCCATTGAAGCAATCATCGCCGATATGGTCACTCAGCTCCCAAACGCACTAGAGCGCATACATGCTGTCATTCCACAAGACTTTCCCATAGATGTATCCGAGCCAATCCTCGAAGGTGTGTATCGGCAATATCGACTCTTGGCCAAGGGATAGACCCTTTTGGGACAATTGCCATTTGAAAGGCCTTACGCTAGTATGACAGTACTTTGCAACCAGCAATGACAAGGATGAAAGGATGAGTGAAGCCCAATTTTCCCAAAGAACCACAACCTGTGGTGCCCTTACCAAAGCCAATAACAACGATCGGGTCATCCTCAATGGATGGGTCCATCGTAACCGCAACCACGGATCGGTGCACTTCATCAACCTCCGCGATCGATATGGTATCACTCAGGTGGTGGTCGATGACGATGCACCTGCTGAGTTGCAAGCGGTTGCCGACTCGCTACGGCTTGAATACTGCATTGCAGTAACAGGTGTAGTACGCCTACGCCCCGACTCCATGATCAATGCCGAGATGTCCACCGGAGAGATCGAAGTAAAGGCTGAGAGTATAGAGGTTCTTTCAACATGTCCTGCACTTCCCTTCCAGATCGACGACGGCACTCTTGCCCGAGAGGAGCTGAGGCTCAAATATCGCTATCTCGACCTGCGCTCAAGCGGGATGCAGGAGCGAATGCGACTGCGCCATGAGTTCATCCTCTCCATCAGAAACTACCTCTCAGCAAGAGATTTCTATGAGATTGAGACTCCTACTTTAATCCGCAGCACCCCAGAGGGAGCTCGGGACTTCCTGGTCCCCAGCCGCCACTACCCTGGAAAATTCTATGCCCTTCCCCAGAGCCCTCAGCTCTTCAAACAGATCTTGATGGTCAGCGGTATGGACAAGTACTTCCAGATCGCTCGCTGTTACCGTGATGAGGATGCACGTGGAGACCGTCAGCTCGAGTTCACTCAGCTGGACTTGGAGATGAGCTTCGTCAAGCGCGATGACGTGCTCTCCTTGATGGAAGGCCTCTTTGGCCATGTCTTCAAAGAAGTCATGGACTACGATCTTCCTGCCACGTTCCGTCGCCTCACCTTCGATGATGCGATGAACACTTACGGCACTGACAAGCCGGACCTCCGCTTTGGCCTTGAATTGAAGGATGTTGCCGACCTCGCCCAAAAGAGTACATTCACCACCTTCAAGGCGATCGCTGATGCTGGTGGATTTATCAAAGCGATTGTCGCCCCCAAGAGTGAGACAGTCGACTTTAGCCGTAAGTACATCACCGCCCTTGAAGATGCCGCAAAGGTCTACGGGGCCCAAGGCCTCGCCTGGATGAAGGTTGGAGAGGGCCAAGAACTCAGTGGAGGAATCTCCAAGTTCTTCGAAGGCCTGGAGTCTGAGCTTCTCGAACGCACCGGGGCCAGAGAAGGAGATATGATCCTCTTTGTTGCCCATGCAAACTGGAGGCGCTGTTGTGCAAGCCTTAGTGCTGTTCGCAACAAGCTCGGGCGCGACCTCAACTTGATCAAAAAAGGCTTTGAGTTCTGCTGGATCATCGACTTCCCCCTCTTTGAGTATGATGAGGAGAGTGAGAGTTGGCACGCCGCTCATCACATGTTCAGCATGCCCCAGCAAGAGTACCTAGAGACAATGGAAGACGACCCGGGTAAGGTGAAGGGAGATCTGTACGACCTGGTACTCAATGGGTATGAGGTTGCCAGCGGCTCGATCAGAATCCATGATGTCGAGCTCCAGAAGCGGATCTTTAGAATCTGTGGTATCGATGATGAGGATGCAGAGACTCGCTTTGGCTTCCTTCTCAACGCGTTCCGCTACTCACCCCCTCCGCACGGAGGTATCGCCCCGGGTATTGATCGATTTGTGATGATCATGGCCGACCAGTCGTCGATCCATGAGGTAATCGCCTTCCCCAAGAACACTGCAGCAGTGAGTCCGATGGACGATTCGCCCAGTGAAGTCGACCCCAAGCAGCTTGAAGAGTTGCACTTGATGATCAAGTATCCAGAGAAGAAGGAGTAAGACGGGCCACCCAATGAAGAAAAACCTGGCCCTACGGGTCTCACAAATCAACGTGGCGATCAATGCTCTCTTGGCAATCAGCAAAATCGCCATCGGTGTCCTTGCCCACTCGGTGGCACTCTTCAACGATGGTATCAACAATGCCGGAGATGTAGTGAGCTCGGTAATCGCTTCGGTGGGAATCGCAGCTGGTTCCAAGGCAAGTGATGAAGAGCATCAGTATGGACATGAACGACTCGAATGTGTTGCAGCAATTCTTCTGTCAGGCATCATCATGGTTGTGGGTATCGCCCTCTTTGCCGACGGCATCACTACCATAATCAGAGGAACGTACCGCCTGCGTGCCCTTCCAGGTTTATCGGCAGTCTTCCTTGCAGTCTTCTCCATCATCACTAAGCAAATCATGGTCCTCTACACCCGCTGGGCGGGCAAGAAAAGTGATTCTGTGGCACTGCTTGCCTCAGCGTGGGATAGCCAGAGCGACGTCTTTGCTACCACCGGTGGTCTGATCGGTATCATCTTTGCGCGCTTAGGCTACCCTATCGCCGACTCGATAGCTGCCATCATCATCGCTCTCTTTATCTTTAGGGTAGGCCTGGAAGTCTTCAAAGATGGAACGGACAAGATGGTGGACCGCGCCTGCAGTGCGGAGATGGTTGAGGAGATTCGCACGGTCATCGTTGCCCAAGAGGGGGTGAGGGGCTTGGATGTGCTGCGTAGCCGCACCTTTGGCAATCGCTGTTACGTTGATGTCGAGATTTCGGCAGAGGGCTCGCAGAGCTTGACTGAAGCCCACGCTATCGCCGAACGGGTCCACGATATCATCGAACAAACCTTTCCTACAGTGAAACACTGCATGGTTCATGTAAATCCCTATCGCGAAAAACGAATTTAACTGTTTAGAATTCTCAGGCAAGCAGAATGAAGTTTGGTATTTGAGACAATACCAATCTTTTCTGCGTTGAATGCTGAAACTGGTTCATTTTCAAAGGAGGTCACAGTACCTCCTGCCTCTTGAACGAGCAGGATACCAGCAGCCACATCCCAAGGTTTTACACTAAACGGTATATATGCATCTTGCTGACCCTCTGCTACCTGACAAAAACCCATCACAGAACATCCATATGATCGAACCTGCCCAACAGACTGTAAAAGCCTTTGTGACTTTCCAAGAAACTGTTGCCGATCTTCTAATGCGCCAAAATCAATATCAACTCTTGCATTTTTTGGCTCATCTATTGAAGTGACGGAAATTTTTACACCATTTTTATATGATCCTGACCCCTTTTCAGAGAGAAAGAGATCCCCTGTTATGGGAAAAATTACCCCTCCAGCAATCGATTCACCATCTTTCAAAAACCCGATACTTACACCAAATTCAGGAAACAAACCTCGTAAAAAATTCTGAGTTCCATCAATCGGGTCAACCATCCAGGAACGAGAAGGAATCGTATTGCCAATAGAATCCAAGCCAGATTCCTCAGCGATTATAACATCTGTAGGGTATCGATCTGTTAAAAAATCTACTATCTTTTTTTGAACATTTATATCAACTTCTGTCAAAAAGTCTGTACTATTGGCCTTGGTCTGTACTTTTAATGTGTCGCGTGAAAAATACATTTGGGCAATGTATGTTGATACTTCCCGAAGAATATGTTCAATGCTTTGGATTTCATTCATGGGTTCCTCTCCTTCTAGATCCTTAAACCTTGATGATCAAAAACATGTAGTTGATCCAGAGGAACATTCAGCCAGACCTTCTCTCCATTTTCATAAGAAATATTTGTCGGAGCGATTGCGTAATACTCAGAATTTTCAACAATAATACTTACAATCTTGTCAGGTCCGGTTGGTAACACAGCCTTGACTTCACCCTCAATTCGAATATTACGATTATTCGTTTTCTCTGTTTCTTCATTGATAGACGATATTGTTATAATTTCGGGCCTGAACCCTATTTTCCCTACAGGATTATCTTGAGCATTTATCTTACGCTCCTGAACAACTTTTACTAATAGATCTTTTTTCCATTGATCAGTTGAATCAAGGCTCAGCATATTCATAGGAGGACTACCTACAAACGTTGCTACAAACTCAGTTGCTGGTTTTTGATAAATTGTCATAGGGTCAGCATACTGCTCAAGTTTTCCTTCATTCATCACTGCCACGTGTGTAGCAAGACTCATTGCTTCTAGTTGGTCATGAGTTACAAAGACGATTGTGCTACCCAATCGCTCATGCAAAGCTTTTAACTCAGACCTCATCTCAAGACGCAATGCGGCATCTAAATTTGACAGCGGTTCATCTAATAAAAGAATGTCTGGCTGGACAGCTAGCATTCGGGCTAGAGCAACACGCTGTTGTTGCCCGCCACTTAGCTGAGCAGGATAGCGTTTGCGATATGAGCTCATCCTCAGTAAATTCAATGATTCGGAGATTTTTTGCTCTCTTTCCTCTTTAGAAATTTTTTGCATTTTCAAACCAAACTCAACATTTTCCTCGACCGTCATATGTGGCCATAGAGCATAGCTTTGGAAGACCAATCCGAGTTTTCTATTTTCAGGCTTTACAAAAACACTCTGGTCGGGAGAGTCAAACATCTCCCCTCCAATGGAAATTGCTCCGCTGTCTACTCGTTCAAGGCCGGATATCATTCGGAGTGTGGTTGTTTTCCCACATCCAGAAGGACCGAGAAGACAAACAAAACTTCCAGGCTCAACATGTAGCGTTAAGTCGTCAACAGCTAATGCATCAGGTCCAAATCGTTTAACAATTCGTTCAAGGGTAATATCAGTCATCTTTTGTTCCTTTATTATGATTAATCAGCCCCCAATTCCCTGGGCAAAGCTTGTGTTCGTCAATCGTTGAGCGATTGCAGTTAAAGTGAAAGTTAATAAGGCAATTATCAGAATTACTCCATTTGACATCTGCATAAGTGCGTTATCCGTGTAGCGAATTGATAATGTAGTGAGTACTTCCAATCCGGGAATTGCCAACATAATGACAAGGCTCAATTCCTTCATTCCTTGTACGAACGCTAATAATATTCCACTGAATAATGACTTCTTTTGAATTGGGATGACAATTTTAGTTATCCTAGTCGTCCAGCCAGCACCCAAAATCATAGCCGCCTCTTCTGGCTCAATCCCCATCTGTG
>JBAZCM010000101.1:0-7095 GCA_041654935.1 Sphaerochaeta sp.
GCCACTTTGGCGGGCCCCCCTTTGGAGGAGCCGGCAAAGGCGAGGGCAAGGTCGTTGAAGAATCGGCCCATGCCACACTTGTTCATGATCGTCCCAAAGAGGATGAAGAGGAAGATATAGGAAGCGGCTACATCAACCGACGTTCCATAGATTCCTTCGGTGTTGATGAAGATATGGTTGATCAAACTGCGCCAGTTGTAGCCACGGTGTAGCAATAGACCCGGCATTGAGCGGCCGATAAGGCCATAGAGCAAGAAGACCAGGCTGAGGATCACCAGAGGCCATCCGCTGATTCGCCTGCTTGCCTCAAGGACAGTAACGACCAAAATGGTGCCCATGATGATGTCGGCGGTATTGGGGCTACCCATCCTATTGATAAAAGGGATGTAATCGATCCAGACGTAGACCGCTACAGAGACCGACAAAAGAGCTAGGGCGATATCGTACCATGGCAATTTTGTGCGACTGCCTCGCGATCGGGCAGGATAGAGAAAGAATGCCATGAACAGCATCATCGCTACGTGAGCCGAACGGTGCAGGTGCGTTGCCGGGTAACCAATGAAAGAGGTAATGAAGTGGTAGAGCGCAATACCGATAGAAAGCCAGTAGACGATTTGGGCCAAGAAGAAGTGATCGAAGCTTCGTGTCTTCGACTCCTTCTCATACTGCTCGAGCAAGGCATCTTGCTTGGCTTGGAGCTCAGGGCTCATCTCATCCAGTGAAATCTTTTCCATACGTTCTGTGTTCCTTTGACCAGAAGCTCGACGGGCATGTGGTGCGCCACATCAGCTCCATTGATGAATATGCTTCCCTCGATTGTAATGGAAGTGAGGGCTGTTTGGGAATGGAGCCAAGTAAAACGGTCAAAACGCTCTTCAATCGAGCGCATCACCACCATCCCATCCTCAATGAATGTCACCCCTTTATTGGCAGGTATTCCCGCTCCAAAGCCGGCGACAGTAATGGTGTGCAGAACAAAGGTCCCGTCAGCCTCGACGGTGTACTCCTCTGTCCAGGGGATCAACTCAAAAGAGTGGATCCAATGAAAAATCAATCGATCGTGAGCATTGACTGCTCTGGTGATCAGCGGCTGGCTCTCTCCTTGTTCGCGAAGAATCAGAACAAATGAGTCGCCGAAGAAAGGAAAGAAGAGCACTGTCCCCACCACGAGGATGAGGACAATGCCCAGATAGACATACTTGTGCCTAGAGGCCCATCTCACGATAGTAGCGCTCTGCTCCCTCGTGGAAGGGAATACCTACGCCCTTCTTGGCGTTCTCAAGGCTGATGTTCTCCTTGGCGGTGGAGTGAGAGGCCTGGATGTCCTCGATGTTCTCGAAGATACCCTTGGTCATATCATAGACCACCTCAGCATCCATATCCTTGTGTAACACGAGGATGTTGTTTACTGCCGTGGTATTCACATCGGTCTTGGTGCCATAGGCATCAGCGGCGATCACTTCTTTGACGAAGAAGGGATACTTAGCCATCAGTGCATCAAGCGGCTCGCCTTCGATGGGAACGATGACGATCTGATGGGTGGTGCCCAGCTCCATGATCGTGGCATTGGGTACACCACTGGTGACAAAGACCGCATCGACGAGGTTGTTCTTCAGCTGACCGATTGCCTCACCATAGTTGAGGAAGTCGATCTTACTGTCTTCATAGCTCATGCCATGGGCCTCGTACATCATGCGAGCATTGACTTCAACACCGCTGTTGGGGGCTCCCACGCCAACGCGCTTGCCTTTGAGGTCGGTGAACTTCTTGATACCGGTCCGCTCGGTGGTAACGAGCTGGACAATATTCGGATAGAGGCCCATCAGAGCACGTAGCTCGGTGGCAGGCTTCTTTCCTTCATATGCTGCAAAGCCATCGTAGGCCTGGGCGACAACGTCACTCATGGCGATGGCAATCTCAGCACGCTTCTCGAGGATCAGGGTGAGGTTCTCTGCCGATGCGCCAGTTGCTTGGGCTGAGGTCTGGTAGCCAAGCTTGTTCTTCAACGTAGAGGCAAAGGCACCGCCGATGGGATAGTACAAACCACTGGTCGGCCCAGTTGCTACGGTGATGAAGTGCTTGGATCGATCAAGACCGTCGCCTGCCGCCTTCTCCTTATCACCTGCTGCGGTGAGGGTGAATGCGATGGCAATCAGCATGATTACGCTCAAAATAAGAAATCTTTTCTTCATGAAAAACTCCTACATACATTTTGCAGGGATGCAAGGCCTGCTCCTTATACCAAGTTGGTATTATATTGATGCATATCTTTTGCATCAATATGCAAAGACTAGGATATGGCCACAAGGGCTACAAATCAAGAAAATTAGTACAAACCAATAGATAAATTTTGATAAAATCAGTAAAATCGCCGTATGACACGCCACCAATTTGCTCGAATTGTCGAGATGAAGACCAAAGTCATCAGCATGGGAACTTTTTTCAGTGCAACCTCGTATGCACTTTTTATACAATCACGCCTTTCACTGAAAAATGTTCTACTCATGGGCTTGGCCACTCTTTTTGTAGATATGGGAACCACCGGTTTCAATACCTTCTATGATTTTATCCGGGGCACCGACAACAAGACCTACACCGTCGAAGAGGAGAAGGTGCTCGTCCATCAGGACGTCAGCCCGCAATCGGCCTTGGCTGTCTCAGCGTTGATGTTTGGCATCGCTGCCATCCTGGGGTTGTGGTTGGCCAGTCAGAGCAGTTGGTTGCTTATTCCCGTCGGTGCAATATGCATGGCAACTGGATACTTATACACTGGTGGACCATTTCCGATCTCCCGAACACCAGTAGGAGAGCTCTTTGCCGGAGGCTTTTTGGGAACCATCCTCTTCTTGATCACCCTTTATACCCAAGAAATCTTGCCAACAGGTCGCTCAATTGTCGCCTCTCTTCCTTTCTTACTCTTTATTGCCATGATCCTTTCGGTGAACAACGCCTGTGACCGAGTAGGCGATCAAGCCAATGGGCGTCGTACCATGGCAATTTTACTTGGGGAGAAGCATGCACCTAACCTGGTTGGCCTCGAAGGCTTTGGTGCCTATGCGCTCTCGGCGCTTCTCATAGGCGTTGGTGTCTATCCAAAAACCTTGATCATTCCCCATGCAATAACTCTCATCATCTTTGCACGGGCTCATCACAACGTACGTAAAGAAGGGTACAGGGCAGAGACAAAGTCTGCCCACATGGGTTTTGCAGCACAAGGATATGTGCTCTTTTGCGCAGGGTTCGTTGTAGCGATGGTGTGGGCAGCGCTTATCTCTATTGGCTCTTGAGCATCCCCTCCAAGGGAGCGGGCTTTTTGATCGTTGCTGCAAAGATAGAGTTTATCACTCCCAGGATCGCTGAGAGCGTGAAGAGTGTCTCGATACCCACAGTCTGCCAAATCCATCCACCCAACAAAGCGATGATGATCGAGATGAGGTGGTTGACCGAGATACCGGTGGAAAGAGTTGCTGTGAGCTCCTCCCGGCTCTCAGAGAGGTCGCGCACATAGACGTTGGTAGCCATGCTTGCCAAGCTGATGATTGAGTCCAGGACAAAGTTGACACACACCACAATGAAGGCGATATGCATCGGAAAGAGGCGGTGGGCAAAGCCGTAGAGCAGGCAGACCACCACCAGAATCAAGGTGTCGGTGACCATGACAAATTTATACCCAAGGCGGTCGACCAAGTACCCGATAGCCGGTGAGAGGAGCATGCCAAAGAGTGCACAGACAGCTAGGAGCATGGCAATGACCGAAGTATCTGCGCCGTAGACGAGGATCATCACGTAGGGGGCAAAGGTGATGAAGATTTGCTTGCGCGCTCCGTAGAAGACCTCAAGCATGTAGTACTTGGTATACTTCTTACGCACATAGAGGCGTGAGCGTCTCACCGCACGTCCTTGTTCCTTCATGGTGAGGACGAGAACAGTGGCTATGACCATCAAGAGGGAAGCGAGGGCGAAGGTCAGGGTAAAGCCGCCTTGGCTACTGCGGCTATAGCCAAGTTTTCCCAAAACGAGAAAAAGAACGGAGACAACGACGAAGCCAATGATGTTGCCTCCGTGGCTGATGGCACTGGTCATCCCCAAACTCGCCCCGCCTTTCTCCTCCTTGGCAAAGTAGAGGCTCATCGAACTCTTGATCGGCATGATGATGTGCTCACCGAGGCTGTAGACGACCATAAAGAGGATGACCATCCACTTAGCCGATCCCATAGCAAGAAGCCCCAATAAGCCGATGAGGGTGATGCCAGTTCCTACCTTGAAGACCTTTGTCTCACTGAACCGATACATCCAGGCAAGGATGAAGACCAACATCAAGCCAGGGAGCTCTCTAAAGAACTCAACGATTCCGCGCTCGAATTCAGTGATCATGACAACTTCGGCAAGGTAGTTGTCCTGCACTCCTTTATAGAGTCCGTGGGCAAGGCCGGTGAAGAGGATGACTGCCAGAAATGCTTTGAGGCCCTCTTGTGGCAAGTAAATGGATGGTTTCTTCGGTTTCACAATAAATGGACTATGCGTGCATTAATCGGCCTTGTCAACAGAAGGAGGTTGCAAAAGCCCATCTTGGACAATAGAGTAAAAAGAGGAGGGCATTATGGACAACAGATCAACGCTACAGGATAAGGTCGTAGTGGTCACTGGGGCGAGTCGAGGAATCGGACGGGGGCTAGCCAAGATTCTTGCAAACGAGGGTGCTCGTGTTGCCCTTTGTGCCCGAAGCCTCACCGAGTTGGAAACCCTGAGCCAAGAACTTGGCCCATCGACGCAGACCTATTACTTGGATCTACGAGATCTATCGTCAATCAAGCAATGCTTTGCCGATATAGAGGAGAAGATGGGGCCCATCGATGTACTGGTGAACAATGCCGGGGCTGGCAACCCAATAGCCGCAGTCGATATCACCGAAGAGGATTGGGACTGGATGATGGATCTCAATCTCAAGGGTACGTTCTTCTGCTGCCAAGAGGCCGGAAGGCGGATGATTGGGCGTGGAGGTGGGCGAATCATCAACATGAGTAGCCAGGCTTCGATAGTTGCCATCGAAGGGGAGGCCATCTACTGCGCCAGCAAGGGTGGGCTCAACATGCTGACCAAGACCCTTGCAGTGGAGTGGGCGCCCTTTGGTGTTACGGTCAATGCCGTAGGACCTACCTTCGTCCATACCCCTGGTACTGCCGAGCGCCTTGATGATCCTGCAATAGGAGCTGCAATCTTGGCAAAGATTCCACGGGGCCGGTATGCCACGATCGACGATGTGGGAGCCGCA
The DNA here is from genome assembly GCA_041654935.1 of Sphaerochaeta sp. GTDB lineage: Bacteria > Spirochaetota > Spirochaetia > Sphaerochaetales > Sphaerochaetaceae > Sphaerochaeta. The sequence continues at coordinate 5,273 of JBAZCM010000101.1, forward strand.
GTCCTCTATCTAGCAAGTGAACACGCTTCAATGGTCACCGGAACGCTGCTACTTGTCGATGGAGGGTGGACGCTGCTCTAACCTTTGAATGAAGCTTTTCTCAGGCGATTGTTGATGGCAATGCCAATACCCTTTTCAGCAAGGAGGGTACAGACCATCATCTTTAATCCTAAGCCATCGAGTTCGCGCATCGCCCAGTAGAGGCGACTGGCCGCCTCATTGGGATCCTCATCTTCACTGATATACCGCACCGGCCCCTTGAAGGTTTCTTCGCTGCGCTCAAAGAGTAAGACCCCTACTTGCGGGTCGTGCGCATAGACAGAGACATCGTCGACCAATACAAGGGGCGTGGTGGGCGCATAGTGGTTTTCTAGTAATCCCGGGCTCTCCAGCAGTGTAGTGGGCCCATCCTGGCCGGCAGAGACTGGCCCGATTATGGGGTAAAGTTCTTCAGCGCCAATCTTGCCAGGTCTGAGGATCTTAGGAGTGTCGCCGGCCAAAGAGAGGACGGTACTCTCGATTCCTACAGAGGAGGAGCCACCGTCAAGGATCGCTGCAATGCGCTCCCCTAGCTGTTGCTGCACGTGGGCTGCTGTCGTTGGGCTGGTATAGCCGAAGCGATTTGCCGAAGGCGCTGCAATGGGCTTACCGCTCTCTTCGATCAAGCTGAGGGCCAGAGGGCTCGCTGGCATCCGAATTGCAACGGTGTCACCGTCGGCTGTGATAATAGAAGGAAGGGAAGGGTGTTTCTCTACCACCAGCGTCAACGGGCCTGGCCAAAAATGTTCGATCAGCAGCTTCGCTCGCTCATCAAGGGAAGCGACCACCCCCTCCAGTTGCCCAAGGGTGGCAACGTGGACGATCAAGGGATCGAAGAGCGGGCGTTCCTTTGCAGTGAATATTGCCCTCGCTGCCCTCTCATCGGTAGCATCGGCACCCAATCCATAGACCGTCTCAGTTGGGAAGGCTACCAGTTTTCCTTCACGCAACAGCTTCCCATACTCCTGTATTAAGATGGGGTACTCGCCTGCAGGATCTGGATGAGCGGCCAAAAACACAAGAGCCTCATCCAGAGTATGAAAGAGAAGGGACAGCTGCTCTCTCTGCCGATGGGGAAGATGGGTCCAGAAGCGTAGCTGATACCCTTCTTGCAGTACCAAGTCTCCATCCTGAACCTCTTCATCGCCAAGGAAGAGCAGGTCATGGGTCTGCTCTACCCTGACAAACGAGTCAGGGTGAGCTTTAGTGAGTGAAGGGGAGATGAACAGGCGTTTTTTCATGACACGCAGAGTATGGCAAAAAGGTCGAGTGCACTCAAGGGGTCAAGAGCCGATGACCTTGATCAAAACACGCTTGGAGCGCTTGCCATCAAACTCATAGTAGAAGATTTGTTCCCAGGTGCCAAAATCCAGTTTTCCATCAGTGATGGCCACCACACTCTCTCTGCCCATGATTTGGCGCTTCATATGGGCATCGGCATTATCCTCATATCCATTGTGTCGATACTGGCTATGTGGCTTCTCAGGGGCCAGCTTTTCAAGCCAGACCTCATAATCATGATGTAGCCCACTTTCATCGTCATTGATAAAGACACTGGCGGTGATATGCATTGCATTGACCAGTACCAGCCCTTCTTTTACACCACTCTCATTTATTGCCTGTTGGACCTGTGGGGTGATGTTGATGATTGCCCTGCGGGTATTGGTATTGAATGTCAATTCTTTTCGATAGCTTTTCATAGCATCCTCCTGGTCTCAGGATAGGCAATGAAAGTCCTTTGGTAAAGGGATGGGTTATCAATCCAATAGGGAAGATATCAGTGA
>JBAZCM010000102.1:0-6933 GCA_041654935.1 Sphaerochaeta sp.
AACTCTTTTGGAAATTTCACCCTTCAAAAGTATGTTAATGTCTACACCGACCCAATGCTCGCTTCGATTCTCCTCAATACGGCGATCTTTGTAATCGGCGCAGCGGCATTTGCAACAATATTGGCTCTCTTTCTCGCCTATTTGAACAACCGTACCGACATCCCCTTCAAGTTTCTCTTCAAGGTGTTGTCGGTCATGCCCATGATGATTCCACACGTTCTCTTTAGTGTCAGTTGGGCACTGCTGCTCAACCCAACTAATGGAATCCTCAACATGTGGCTGCAAAAACTATTTCTGTTATCCAGAGCCCCCTTCAATATCTATACGCTGCCCGGGATGATCGTCGTGGAGGGACTATTGGACCTACCGGTCGCCTATCTGATCATCTCGCCTGCGATGGGGTCTTTTGATGCTTCCCTTGAGGAGTCGTCGCGGGTCTTCAAAAGTGGTCCTATCAAAACGCTCTTTCGCATCACCTTGCCAATCCTCAGGCCAGCGATCATGGCAGCATTCATTCTCTGCATTGTACGCGGGCTCGCCTCATTCAGCGTCCCGTCGGTTCTCGGTATGCCTGGTAGGATCTATGTGCTGAGTACCTTCATTTACCGTGTGGTGACGATGAGTCTGATTGCTGACTACGGAAAGGCCGCGGCTATCGGCATGAGCATCCTGGTCATCTCAGTGGGACTTATCTATGTCTACCGGTACTTCACTCGCTCAAGTGATAAGTTTGTGACCATCAGCAGCCGAGGCTTTAAGCCGACGATGGTCGAACTACGCAAGGCAAAGGTCCCCTTGTTCATTATCCTGCTCATAATCTCCTTCGTCTTGATTGTCTTGCCGATATTAATTCTGCTCTACACCTCGCTCATCCCCTACGTAATGGTACCGGGCAAGCAGGCATTCGCTGCGATGAGCCTGCAGAACTGGAAAGTCGTCATAAAGGATCCAGTCTCGTTAAGATCATTGAACAACAGCCTCTTCCTCGGTCTTGCGGGGGCTACGCTCGGAACGTTCCTTTCAATACTCGTTGCGTATGTCATTGTCAAAGTGAAGAGCAAAGCCTCAGGATTCTTGGAGTCCATCAGCTTCCTCTCCTTCTCATTCCCAGGAATTGTCATTGGTATCGGCTTTATGTGGTACTTTGTCCGCACCCCCATCTATGCAACGATTTGGGCACTCTTCTTTGGATATGTTGCCACATACTTGCCGTATGGAATTAGGCCGATGACGAGCGCATTCGTTCAAATTCATGGCAGCCTAGAGGAATCATCGCTAGTCTGTGGAGCCTCCTTTGCCACTACATTGCGGCGCATTGTCATACCGCTCCTGGTTCCTGGCATTGTATCTAGCTGGGTGTTACTTGCTTCGATGTTCTTGCGAGAACTCTCTATCTCGGTTGTATTGAGCCGACCAGGCACTGAGGTGCTGGCCGTACAGATTCTCCGCTTCAGCGAGGATGGGCAGTGGGGTCGCCTCTCGGCCCTAGGGCTCATCATGATTGCAATTTCCACCATCATGGTGGCTGTGGTAAATATCATTGGCAATCGCTTCAAGCCTGGAGAGGTCAGAGAGAAACGAACCAAAGCTGAAGTCCAACCCCTGGCTATGACAAGCTAAGCTATTTTACCTTGTTCTGTTCTTACCATCGGAGTTTCGACTTCGATGGTATTTTTATGAAAGGTGCCTCCTAAAATATGATTCACCCCACCCCCCCTTGACCCTCACTCTCACAAGCCCGTATACTCGTTTAGAGTTTCGGGGCGTAGCCTAGTGGCTATGGCGCCTGCTTTGGGAGCAGGATATCGAAGGTTCGAGTCCTTTCGCCCCGACTACTGATAACAGGAGGTGACTGAACAGTTGCCTCCTGTTATTATTTCAGTATCGAGATGCTTGCGTGACTATGTATTTTCGAACCACTATCGTATGGATGAGCGATCGAGCTCCGGTTGCCTAAGGGCCTGGGGCGTTTTTTTACACACTGTGACACTCTGCTATGATTGAGCCTTTGTTAATGGTATTATTAAATGCGCTATTTTAAGAATCCATGTTTTATATTGAGATCTGAGAATCATGACATTACCAGAAGATTTGCTTTTATCTGAAATTGAAAAAAATGCTTCACTGCCAGAAATCGTGGCAGCAGCAAAGTATCTGAATACTATCTATAATGTCTTCTCAATAGATTCGATCTTATGGCAAGAAGTTAAATCAGCTTTCAATCCAGTCCATAGCCAGATATTTGGCAAGTATAGCGATTTGATAATCGCAAATAAGTTCATAAATAGGCTTATATTAAAGTATTACCCTTCTGAAAGGGCTGTTAAATACGCTCTGGTCGAAAAACTCAAAAGTAAGCCTGATACGGTTATCTTTGAAATGCCAGTGTTAGAGAGTCGAATAGATGTAGGTAGAATAAACGGCTATTCTTTTGCTTATGAAATCAAAACAGAGCTAGATTCGCTCAGACGAATCAAGAAACAAATTTCAGACTATTCACAAATCTTCGAGTATGTAACGCTTGTCATATCGCCATCCTTTCTTGAGGAAGTACTGACAATTGCCCCAATGCATTGTGGAATTTGGACTTATTCACATGATCAACATACGGGCAAAATTAGTTTTACTACTAAAAAGTCAGCAAAAAGATCACCTCACATTTGTCCTTACTCTCAACTACAATGTCTCTCCCAACAATCTTTATTGCGTATTCTAAAAGATAAGAGGATAAAAAAGGTCCCGGCAAATAAAGACGAGAGAATACAATTAATCACAACTGTATATGCTCCCCGTACTATTAATTTCAAATTCAAATCTATAGTACGAGAGATATATGATCCTCAATGGGATTTTGTGCGTGAACGTTACTCCTCAATCCTCCCGATTGATTTACAACCAATATTTAGCAGTTCAACTGAGCCTGCACTACTATATTCAAAGTAGATAATCATCAAACGTTATTCTCATCAAGCGTGTATATATAGTGGCTCATGGTAATTCCTTTCCACAAACCCTGACTTTTCCCCGATTGGATAGCCTCTTTAATGTCCTTTATTTTTCTACAACCGGGGCACTGGTCATGATGATGATCACTAAATTCACGCCAATACGGTGAATTGATAATTGCCGGAGCAATGTGATCTTGAAATTCATTCAACAAAGAGGTTTCTCCACGAAAACCAACAAAATAATTGGATTCAAATGAATAGTAGACGCCTGCCGGACTTATTGATCCACCCGTAGTGGGTAATGTTTTTGTAACACTAGCATAATCAGCAAAGCCATCAAATCCATATGTATTTGTCTTGTATAGCTCCAACAAGCTATTATCAATCTCTTCAATGGGCAGACCATCTCTAATGTTCTTATTCAACATAGATGTCGGTCGATGGGAATTTGCAATAATGGTCCTAATAGCATGTGTCCTCTTCAACTCACGCAGTGCTTTGTAATTAATCTTAAAAATGGGATTTGTGTGACTATTGTCATCAATATCGAGTATTACCATATCCCCTTCTTGCAACCTTAGTTCCAGCAAGGTTTGTTCACTAGCTTGAGAAGGAGTAAGGCGTAAAGCGAGGTTGGTAAAATCTTGTCGTAGCTTATGTATTCTCTCATTTATTTGTTCAGATGACACCAAATCATTTTTTCTAAAGGAAATTACAGGTATTGCATTATCTATATTTTTACATTGGTTGAATTGTTCGAAAATAAAGTCTTTATTTCGATTAACTTGTATTAAAAAATTACGCATAGAATCACTCGTTGCAGCGGTGACATCTAACTGAGGAAAATCAATTAAAAATCGATTCCTACTTTTAGAAAAAATTTCTCGCAACTCATCGATGTAGGTTTTTTTAGAGTTACTTCTAGACTTTTCTTGAACAATCTCAAAGAGAGGAATGGTGTTATTTGTTAAATTTCCTTCAACTAGTTCCTTAATGACAGAAATTTCAATTGCTCTATTTTTTAAAATAGGTACATACATCAGTGTCTTTTCCCCCTAGCTAGATTGGGTCAGCTGCCAATCCAAATGGCTAGCAATGCCATCTAACCCTGGATAGATTGTAGCCTGATTCCATCCATAAAGGCTCAAAATTCTTTTAAATTCTTTTTTGAATTCTTTCTTTATAACAATACTATCTATAGTATAGTGATCACGAGTTCCATCTGGTTTTGATTTTCCAATTTTTGGAGATTCAGTTTCGTCCAGCGCGATTTTAGGATTATTGTGCACGGTAAAAAGACCGGTTTGCGCTGTTATCCGTTGAGTAAGTCGTGGAGGATTGTATAGGAATATTTCATCAATCCCCAAAGGATCAGGGTTATCACTGAGATCGATAATCGAATTAAACTGTCTGCTGTCACAAGCATACACCACAGCATCTTCTTCCTGGCTACAATTTTCAACCGCAAAATAAGCAGCAACCAACGGATTCCTAGTCCAGTCCAAAAATCTTGTAGGTAAGCCATGATGCTGAGCAATCGCCCACCACTCCCACCGGGATTGAGGATAAAAGGTTAAAAATGGAGTAGCATCATTCTGAAAGTACTGCATAATTTTCTGTTCATCTTTTTCTGATGATGTGTTTTTATAATGATCTCTTCCTATCTTCGGGATTAACTTGTGAGAACTGTGAGATACTCCCCGATAAATCATATCAGGAGTATAATTTATTACTCTCTCATGGAATAGCTGAAATTCAGTTACATTAATAATAGTTTTCATAGATATTTCGGGTACCTTTGATTTACTATCCTAAGGGCAGTTTATCATGACTTTGATTCAAAAACCCGATTTTGTTAGCAACTGAAAAGCCTCCTTTGAAAAATCCTAGATAGTTAATTCATTTAGTCAAAACGAATACACTTTCCTCAATTTGGAGAATTCGGAGTATAACCAAGCCCCATCTACTTACAAGTACACCTCTATCGTTCACTGTTCCGTCACTCAAATATCTCTTTGTATTTTCAGTTAGTTTTGAATTGCAGCTCATTACTCTTTGGATTTTTCTAAAGATAATTGCTACTCAATCTTCTTTATCAGCATCTCATATCCCTCAAGGAACATCCGTGGGGTATGGAAAGGTCCTTTGTACATGGTCCCCTTCAGGGGAGTGGAAATACGTCCATCACGGTGCAGGTATCCGTACCACTCTCCTCCCTTACGATCTGGGAAATGATTCATGGTATAGGTGTACACCTCTTCGAACATCTGACGATACTTTTGATCTGCGGATAATTGCCATGCATACAGGGTGGCGAGAACAGCCTCTGTTTGTGGCCACCAAAACTTCATGTCATGCCAGTACTCGTAGGAAGGCTTACCCAACACGTCACGGAAGTAGATTATCCCACCATATTCATTATCCCACCCCCACTCCCACATCCAATCAAGGAGGGTGAGCGCTTCACGCTCAAGGTCCTTATCCTCACGGATTTTGGCTTCTTTGAGCATGAACCAGATTGCCTCAATGCCATGACCTGGATTGATCAGTCTTCCTTCCAGATGATCGTATTGGAAGGATCCATCCATCCCCACCTGCTCAACAATCGCTTTGCGCTCCCTATCAACGAAGGTAGTGAGGATAGTGTTAATGAAACCATCAATCAGAACATTGTAGTATTCAGCACGCTCGGTAACCGCTTCACGTAATTCTTGGGCTACTACCAATAAGATCATAGGTACTGCAAGACCGGTTGACGAGCGTATCTCGGGGTTGAACTTGGGCACTAACGCATCAGGGTCCTTGAGTGTTCTCTGGATTTGCTCAAAGAGTGCTTCAGCTTTTTGCGCATACCTCAGGTCGCCACTGGCTCGACTGTAGGCAGCCATGCCGAGGACTGCAAAAGCTTCGCTGAATATGTAACGAAGACGTTTGATGACCGGCTTCCCTTCAGCCGTAACGCGAAAGAGGTATCGTCCATCACTGTCAACGCAGTACTCCTCAATGAAGTCGAGACAGGATTTTGCCATTTCTAGGTATTGAGCATCCTCTTTGATAATGCGATAAGCGGTGGCATACGTCCAAGCCGTCCGACCCTGGAACCAAACTGACTTATCGCTATCCAGTAGCTCTCCATCTTCACCCAAAGCAGTTTGGATCCCACCATTTTTGGTATCCCACCCGTGCTCTAACCAAAATGGAAGAATATTATCGGTCAGTTCATCTTTAAACGCTTCTTGCAATGCTACAAGACGCTCTGTTTCCATCTCTTGCTACTCCTGTCGTGAATCCCTGGCTAAGTAAATCAGCTCATCTTCGTCGATCAAGACCCAAAGGCCTAGACTGCCCCACTCTTTGAATTGGATCTTCTCTTCTTCAGAGAACGTATTTCCAATGCACTTACTGTATGGTACCAAAGAGCCGGGTAATAAGCATCAAATAATGCAGTCATTGGCTTAACTTCCTAAATAGAGACATCATCAGCTCTCAAAACTATCAACTGTATCCTTGCTCTCTTTTCTCTTGAGACAATGCAAGCGGCAATACTGATATGCTCGAGTTTATGGCTATTTTTCCAGGTATACGGTCAAGGACTGTACAAACTTAAAAGATATGGTATAATAGTTCGTACATCGGAACACCGTTCTGATATACGAACATTATGGTTGAAAAGATAGCGCCTACCCATCGCACAACCTCTCGGATCCTCGATATCATCGAGTATGTATCCCAGAATCCGGGCTCCTCTTTGGCCCAGATTTCCCGTGAACTCTGCATCCCCAAGGGAAGCCTTCACCCCCTTACCTGCACACTTACCGAACGAAAGTACCTCTACTACAAAAGTAGAGAAGAGCGTTTCTATCCTGGCGAAAGCCTTTTTATTTATGGAAATAAACACGTAAATGACAGCGATTTACTAGAGCGAATTCGGTCAGTGATGCTACGCATCAATGAAATAACTCATGAGACGCTTTACTTTGGCGTA
>JBAZCM010000103.1:0-6928 GCA_041654935.1 Sphaerochaeta sp.
GAGACGTCCAGTCTTACGTACTGAGCGCAGAACAGCCTGGGTGTCCATCGGTTTGATGGTAGCCAAATCGATGACCTCGACCTCCATCTCATCCTGTAGGGCGAGGCGGGTTGCTGCTTCCAAGGCAACGGTTACCCCTCGGCTGTAGCTGACGATCGACAGGTCTTTGCCACGTTTTTTGACAATGGCTTTACCGATTTCAAGGAGGTAATCCTGATCCCCCACTTGGCCTAGGGTGTTGTACAAGCCTTTGTGCTCAAAGTAGAGTACCGGGTTGTTGCTGCGAATCGCACTTTTGAGGAGCGCTTTTGCATCCCCCGGACACGATGGAGCGACAATCATAAGACCTGGAACATTGGCGAACATCGTCTCCAGGCACTGGGTATGCTGGCCCCCGTGTCCTGTACCACTGCCTATCGGGGCACGAAGCACCATCGGACAGGAGAGTTGACCTCCACTCATATAGTGGACTTTTGCTGCATGGTTGATAATCGGGTCACTGGCTAAGGTCACAAAATCTCCGTACATCAGCTCGACAACCGGCCTCAGGCCAAGCATTGCCGATCCAACGGCGAGGCTAGTAAAGCCCTCCTCACTGACCGGGGTCTCATGCAGCTGCTCTTGATGGCGACTATAGAGATCTCCGGTGACCTTAAAGCATCCTCCATAGAGGCCGATGTCCTCACCGATGAGATGTACACGCTTGTCGCGGGCCATCTCCTCATCGAGGGCCTCACGGATAGCATCACGGTAGCTCAGACGTTTAGTCTTTTGCACCACATTCCACGCCTGCTCCTCCTCCGGGGCAAAGACCAGGGAGAGGGCCTCATCCATGGAGAGGTGGTCGTCTTTCAGGGCAATAGCCGCTTGGGCGCTTTTATCGACGCTGCTACGGGCATCGAGGATGATGGCGGCGACCTCTTCGTCGGTGAAGAGTCCACTCTCTACCATGCGCTGGGAGAAGCGAGAGATGGGGTCGCGCTTCTTCCACTCTGCCTCCTCTTCCCGAGTGCGGTAGAGGCAAGGATCATTCTTTGAGTGGCCACATTGGCGGTAGGTCTTCACTTCAAGGAAGTACGGCCTACCGGTGGTGCGGATGGCGTGGACAGCCTCCTTGGCTGCAGCAAATACAGCCTCTAGGTCATTGCCATCGACGGTAGCGTGAGCAATGCCATAGCCTTCACTACGCCGGGCAAGATCCTCGGTTGCAATCATCCGAGACGCGGCAGCACTCATGCCATAGTTGTTGTTCTCACAGTAGAAGAGGACCGGCAGATTCCAGATGGCGGCCAGGTTCATCGATTCGTGGACGATACCACGACTCGTTGCTCCATCGCCGAAGATTGCCACACTGATGGCCTCACTCTCTTGTTGTTGCAGAGCAAAGGCGAGGCCAGTGGCCAGGCCTACACCGCTGCCGACCACTGCCGATGAGCCCGGATTCCAGGTCTGCACATCGCTCATGTGCATCGAGCCGCCCAAGCCTTTGGAGAGGCCGTCGCGACTGCCGAACATTTCACTGAACATCTTGCGCTCGCTCGAACCACGGGCAAGGGTGTGGCCGTGACAGCGGTGGGTGGGGACAATCCAGTCCCCCTCACGCAACGCAAGGGCCAACCCTACATGGGCAGCCTCTTGGCCGATGGCCAGGTGAGTGGTTCCGTGCATCTCTTTTCGTTTGAAGAAGTCATCGACGCGTTCTTCGAAACGGCGCGATCGCACCATTGTCGAGAGCGCCTGGTGGGCTATGTCTTTAGAAAGGTCCATTCGTGCTCCTCGGCAAGATATACAGTCTTGCCTATGCTAGCCGGCTGTGGGCCAAGTCTCCTCTATCCTATTGGTTGGTGAGGATGCTGTCAACAAATCCTATGTATTGCGTGTGATAATCTCCGCCTTGGTAGAAATCTTTGATCCCATCGAGGAAAAATACATCGGCATTCAATGGTACAGCTGCAGCTTTGGTGCACGAGAAGATCAGGGTAGCTTGCTTGAAGGCAACCCGCTCCCCTCCACTCGGAGCTGGGATAAAGGTGGGTTTTAGACCACTCTCCTTCAGTTTATCGACAGCACGACCACTATGCTCCCCACACCATATCAGCACATCTTTCATCTCAGGGGGAAGGAAGGAGATGGTAAAACCCTCACTGGCCTCCAAGAAGGTGCGGGTATGGCGGCTGGTGCGCACGTAGACGGTGACGGTGTTACGCTCCCACAAGACTCCCATCGCTCCCCAGCTTGCCGTCATAAAATTGAAATTATCCGGAGTGCCGGCTGTGATGAGGATCTTATCGCCACCGATGGCGGTAAATGGATTTATTTGCAAATGTTCGATTGGTACCTCAACGTACATTCTGGGCCTCCTTTTGCTCGCTCTTAGTGTAACTTTGCTCCAAAGCTGCGGTCAAGGCGCAAAGCCTTCGGTGAAGGCAACGTTGACAGAGCCCCTCTTTTCGTATACTTCTTTGTTGTAAGACCGAATTACCCAAGGAGGTCCCAGCGTGAGCGACACCCCCCTTCCCGACGGCTTGGTTCGCGTACTCATTTCAGAGGAGCAGATCCAAAAACGAGTCGACGAATTAGCAGAGCAGATCAATAAAGATTATGCGCACCTCGACAGCACCCTAATCCTCGTCGGGGTCCTCAAAGGCTCCTTCATCTTCCTCTCCGATTTGGTGCGTAGGCTGACGGTCGACCATGTGGTCGACTTCATCGCCCTCTCCTCCTACCAAGGTGGTGAGAGTGGTAACGTCCGCCTCTTGATGGACACCCGGGAGAACATGGAAGGCAAGCACGTCTTGATCGTCGAGGATATCCTCGACAGCGGCAACACCCTCGACTACCTGATGAGAAACTTCCGCACCCGAAGCCCCAAAAGTGTGCGTACCGCAGTCCTCTTGGACAAACCTGACCGTCACATCCTACCCATCGACATCGCCTACCTTGGCTTTACTATCGAGGACGTATGGGTGGTGGGCTATGGACTGGATTACAATGAACAACACCGCACTCTGCCCTATATCGCAGAGATGGTGCCCCAGGCGTAGGAGAAGCGATGAATCCAAAAGAGTATTACGTCAGTTACAACACCGTCCATGCCCTGGTCAAAGACCTTGCCGGCCGTCTCTTGGAGACCGGCTATGATCCGGATGTGATCGTCGCGATCGGCAGCGGTGGCTTTATCCCTGCCCGGATCATCAAGACCTTTATCAACCGACCAATCTATGCGGTGGGAATCTCCTACTATGGTCTGGATAACAAACACCGTGACCGCCCGACAAAGATCCAGTGGATCGATGAGGTCCAATCCCAATTAACAGGCAAAAAATTGCTGTTGATCGACGAGGTCGATGACAGCCGGGTGACCCTCGCCTACTGCATCGGCGAGCTGCTTAAGTACCAACCTGAGGAGATAGCGGTCTTGGTGCTACACAACAAGATTAAGGAGAAGGACGTGGACTTCCCCGTTGAGATCAAGCGATATTTTGCTGGCATCGAGATCCCTGATCTGTGGATCAAGTACCCCTGGGATGCCAATGATATTCTTGCCCATACCGAGGCAGAGAGACAGATGTTCGAAGACAACAAGGAGTTGCGATATGGCTAATGTGACAGCGATTGTAGGTGCCCAGTGGGGCGATGAGGGAAAGGGACGGATAGTGGACTACCTGGCCGTCAAGGCAGATCTGGTAATCCGATTCCAAGGCGGCGATAACGCTGGTCACACGGTGATCAACGAACGTGGTAAGTTCGCCTTACATATCATCCCCAGTGGAATCTTCAACGACGAGACGATGAATATCGTCGGAGCCGGTACGGTCGTAAACTTTGATACAATGGCCGATGAGCTCGCTGCCCTGCAGGAGAAAGGAGTTGAGGGAGAGAACCTCTTCATCGACGTGCGAGCACACCTGATCATGCCCTACCACCGCGCCCTCGATGGAGCTCAGGAGCAGGCAAAGAGTGCCAAAATGCAAATCGGTACCACCAAACGTGGTGTAGGCCCCTGTTATAGTGACAAAGCAACTCGTAGCGGCATCCGAGCCGCCGACCTCCTCGATGAGGATCGGCTGCGCAACCGCATCGAGATGGTCCTTCCCCAGAAGAACCGAGAGCTCGCCTACTTTGGCCTAGAGGAGTACACCGTTGACCAGCTGATGGAGAAGTGTGCAACGTGGCGCGAACGCTTTGGCAACAAGATTATCGATACCCTACCGGTTGTCCGCCAAGCCTATGAGGAGGGTAAAAAAATCTTCCTTGAGGGGCAGCTTGGTGTAATGCGTGACCTTGACTGGGGTATTTACCCCTACACCACCAGCTCTAGCCCAACCAGTGGCGGTGCTGCCATCGGTTCGGGTCTTGGCCCAAGCCGAGTAAATGAAGTCATCGGGGTGACCAAGGTCTACTCCACCTCAGTTGGAGGTGGCCCCTTCATGACCGAACTCTTTGACGAGGATGGAAAACGCCTACAGGATATTGGACGCGAGTTCGGAGCAACTACCGGTCGCCCTCGTCGCTGTGGTTGGTTCGATGCGGTGGCAGTGGACTTCTCGGCATGGATCAATGGATTCACCTCCCTGGCACTGACCAAACTCGACGTGCTGGACACGTTTGAGACCATCAAGATCTGTACTGCCTACGAGGTTAATGGAGAGGTCATCAACCACCTTCCTGAGACAGCAGGCCAAGAGGTGGCAAAGCCAATCTATGAAGAGCTTGAGGGGTGGATGAGCCCCACAACCGAGGCTCGGACTTGGGAGGACCTTCCACCAAAGGCCCAGGCATTCTGTAAACGCATCGAGGAGCTCATTGCAGTTCCCATCTCATTCATCTCAGTGGGGCCGGAGCGCGATCAGATCATCATCATGGATTGATGACACATTCAAACCATTCCAACGGGCTGCATCGAGGCAGCCCGTTATTCTTTCTCCCTCGATTCAACCATAGACAACAAACTGATCTTCATCTAATTCATCACAATTGCATAATCTTTCAAAGGCAACTATTCCATAATCATTATTGACATATGCCAATAACTTTGCTACAGTAGATTCTAGTAATTGGCATATGCCAAGAACGCTAATGATACAAAAGGAGGCAGAGAATGCCCAGATATGATGGAACTGGACCTTGGGGACAAGGACCGATGAGTGGAAGAGGAATGGGACCTTGTAACCGAGGCTTCAGAGGCGGCATGGGACATCGCTTTGGCGGTGGCTGGGGTGGCGGCTGGGGCCGAGGATGGGGTCGATCCATGGGAATGGGTTGGTGGGCAGGCGCCCAACCGGTTACCCCTCCGGCCGATATTCTTGCTGAGCGCAAGCGAATGCTCGAGGAAGAGCTAAAGGAGATCGAGGCCCTGCTCGCTAAAGAGAGTGATGCCTAGATGCCACGTCCAGTAAAATGGCGCAACGTATGTTCGTTGCCCAGTACTACCAAGTTCGGGCCCCTCGGGGCCCCCTTGCATGAACGCGCGCCCATCATCATGGGCGTTGATGAGTATGAGACGGTCCGCCTCATAGACTTTGAGGGGATGACCCAGCTGGAGTGTTCCGAGCAGCTGGGGGTCAGTCGATCAACCGTACAAGGAATCTATGACTCTGCCAGAAAGAAGGTAGCCTGTTCTCTGGTGGAGGCTCGTCCCCTCTTCATTGAAGGAGGCGAATATCGCCTAGCTGAACACCGTGGCCGCAACAACGGCTGTGGAAGAGGCTGCAGGCAACGACAAAGACAACGACAGAGACAAGGAGCTCGATTTTCATGATTATTGCAATTCCCGCTGAGGCGCAGAGTCTAGATAGCGCCATCTGCCAATCCTTTGGCAGAGCCCCCTACTACTGTATCTACGACACCACCAACGAAAGCTCTCGCTTCATCGACAATAGTGCCAAGGCTTCGGCCAGTGGTGCTGGCATTGAAGCGGCCCAACTGCTTGTCGACCAAGAGATCGATGCCTTAATCACCTTCCGTCTTGGCGAGAATGCCGCAAAGGTCCTCAAGGCTGCAGACACTGTCCTACTGAAGGCATTGAACCTTTGTGTTGCAGATAATATAGCCCAGTACATAGATGGCAAGTTAACACAACTGGATGAGATCCACCCCGGCCACCACCATGGCTGATTCACTTATCATCGCAGTCCTCAGCGGAAAAGGAGGAACAGGCAAGACGCTGGTCAGCGTCAACCTTGCTGCGATGGTACAGCGAGGCACCTACATCGATTGCGATGTTGAAGATCCCAATGGGTATCTTTTTCTCAAGCCCACCATCTTCAGTGAAGATGTCATCACCGTCGGAAAACCGGAGGTGGACAACTCGCTGTGTGATGGTTGTAAGATTTGTAGCGACGCGTGTGCCTTCAAGGCTCTTGCGGTTGTTAAGAAAAAACTTCTGATCTTCGAAGAGATTTGCCACAGCTGTGGCCTCTGCTACGACCTCTGCCCCCAAGGGGCTCTCACTGAAGTCCAAAGGCCGCTAGGCACCCTCAGAAGAGGTCGCCATAATGACCTCTTGGTACTCGATGCCGAGATGAAAATCGGTGAACCCAGCGGAGTCCCGTTGATCGAAGCCCTGATCAAGGAGATTCGGCGCGGAGTGACCATCATCGATAGCCCTCCGGGAACCGGCTGCCTTGTCCATGAGACGATCGCAGCAGCTGATTTCTGCCTCTTGGTAGCCGAGCCCACAATCTTTGGGGCACAAAACCTTGAGATGGTTCATCAACTGGCCACGCTGATGGAAAAGCCTTCTGCGGTACTGCTCAACAAGTGTGATGGGTCATATAACCCGAGCGAAGAGTACGCCATAGCCCATGACCTTCCAATCATCTCGCGCCTACCGTGGGATGATGATTTGGCACGCCTCTCCAGTGATGGAGAAATTGCCTCTGAAGTCGATGGGCGATATCGGGCGTACTTCATTGAACTTCTTGAG
>JBAZCM010000104.1:0-6830 GCA_041654935.1 Sphaerochaeta sp.
AGTGCGCGTGCTCCACACCCTTATAGGCATTTTTGTTAGCGTTCATGATGTTGTATCCAATACCTACGACAGTGACACAGCGTCCGCCGGTAGTCTGGGCGGTCCCTTCTACCTCGTGCACACCACCGAAGAAAAACCGTGGGGCAGTTTCGAAGGCATTGAGCATCAGTGGGGTAGGAATTGGTTCTAGTGGCTTACCCACGATTGGCTTGTGGGGGTATCCCTCACTGGCGACAACCAAGGCGACTGCCGAGTTGGTAGAGAGATCCAATGTCAGCTCACTGAGGGTATCGTTTCTCATGGCGATAAGGATTTCGACCAAGTCAGTTTGGATCAATGGGACAAACGCCTGTGCTGCCGGATCATTGAAGCGCACATGGTAGTCAACGAGCACCGGTCCATTCTTGGTAATGATGACACTGATTGTCAGCACTCCCTTGTAGGCCATTTTCTCTGCTTTCAACCCAAAAAGGGTAGGATCGATGATTCGCTCAAAAAGTGCCTGCTGTACTTCCTCTTGCAAGGGTACTGGGCAGATGGAGCCCATTCCACCGGTGGGAAGGCCTCCGGTCTCGCTCTTCATATAGTCACTGCACGTAGGCAGGACCAAGTATCCATTGTTATCAAGGAAGAGGGTGACTGTGATAGGTAGTCCTTCCAGGTGTTCCTCTAGGATGATCGGGCCGGTGGCCAGGATGGTCTCAGAGAAGTCCATCAGGGCTTGGTACTCCGAAGAGTCAATCATTACTCGGCTGGGAGCGATGGCATTGCTTTTAACTACAAACCGCTCACCTTCATGGGCTTTGAGATACTCACTCAGTTGCTTGGCATCTGTGAAGAGGGTGTGACGGGGTGTAGGGATATTGTGACGACTAGTGAACATCCGTGAGAAGGTGCGGTCCCCTTCGAGTTTCAGTGCTCGGCTGGGGGCTCCAAAGGTTTCAATTCCTCGCTCATTGAGATGATCGATGACTCCGGTGAAAAGTGGGTTCTCTGTTCCTACGAAGACGTAATCGATGCCATGCTCCTGGCATGCTTCATAGACTTGCTCTGGATCGGCAGGGTCGATGGCAAGGTTCTTGGCGATATATTGGGTACCGATGTTGCCGGGGGCAACGAACAGCCCATCAATGAGTCGACTCTGGCTGAACCACCAAGTAATCGCATGATCCTTTGCCCCTGATCCCAAGACTAATACTTTCATTGCGTGTCCTTAAACTTCTCTCAGTCAGTGCGATAACGCTACCATTTTACCGCTTTACAGGTCAACAAGCCCACGCAGAGCCTCAAGATATTGGTCGCGCCTTGTCGCTTGGACGAGGGCTTGCTTAATCGCCGAGCTCTTGCTGATTCCCCTCAGATAGGCTGCGGCATGCTTACGCATCGCTTTGCATGCAGCCTCCTCCCCAAAGTATTCGATCATCAGATCAAGATGGGTAACAATGGCCTCTCGAATCTCGCTTCGGGTGGGGTAGATAGGTTCGTTGCCAGCCAAGATAGCCTTGGCTTGGGAGAAGATGGAGGGGTTACCGATCGCTCCGCGAGCGAACATCACCCCATCAATGCCAGTTTCGCTGAGCATCCGCTGGGCATCCTGGGCTTCAAAGAGATCGCCGGAACCAAAGATTGGAATATCGTAGCCCTGGTCGACGGACCATTGCTTGAGCGTTGTCAATGTCTGCCATTCAGCGTATGGGGCGTACCCTTGGCTACGGGTGCGGGCATGGAGGGTCAGCATATCGGCCCCACCATCGAGGACTGCTTTACTGAACGCAAGGTAGTTACGGCTCTGTTGGTCCCACCCGATGCGCAGTTTCACCGAGACCGGCAGGCCCGTCTCCTCCTTGATGATCCGCACCGCTTGGGCAACCAGGTCTGGGTTGTGCATCATCGCCGACCCCGCCCCAGTTTTAGTGACCTTGGGAACGGGACAGCCGCAGTTGATATCGATTAGGCTGGGCTTGAACTCTGTCAGTTGCTCCAAGGCTGCAGGCAAGGAGTCAGTAGAGTAGAGGAAGAGCTGGATTGCGTACTGGCTCTCCAGTGGGGAGCGGATCAACAGCTCGCGGGTCTTTTCACTCTCTCGACTCAACCCCTCCACGCTGACCATCTCGGAGAAGGTCAGGTCTGCTCCTCCTTGGATACAGAGGCTACGAAAGGCTACATCGGTGTAGCCGGCAAGAGGGGCGAGGAATAGATTACCGGCAACCCTCAGGTTGCCGATGGTTACAGGGTGGTATAGGTTTTGTTCACTCATGCTCACTTTCAAGGCCAAATGCCCTGAGGCTGTTAGCATAGAGTGCCTCGGTAATCTCCTCAAGGGGTTCTTGGCGCAATTCGGCCAAGGTTTTTGCCGTTTCAATGAGATAGTGGATCTTGTTGCGCTGCCCCTTGTAGGCAAAGGGAGTCATGAAAGGAGCCTCACTCTCAATGAGGATTCGGTCAATCGGCAATCGTACCGCCGTTTCGTGGAGGGCGCGGCTGGTACGGAAGGTGAGATTCCCGGCAAAGGAGATAAAGAGATCGAGGTTCAGGGCTCGCTTAGCAAACGCCCAGTCCTCACTATAGCAGTGCAAAATCCCCCCCTTGGGAGGCAATTTCTCGTTAAGGATTCCCATAAGATCATCGCCTGCATTGCGGTTGTGGATGATGACCGGCAGTTCAAGTTGACGGGCAATCTCCAGGTGGCGAAGCATCAGTTCGATCTGCACACCCTTCTCACCACCGAACATGTGGTGGTAGTCCAAGCCTGTCTCCCCAATTGCTACAATCCGTCGCTTGGACTGGGCATGGGCGACAACTCGCTCCTCCCAGTCTCGACCAGGGTTTGCTACCTCGGTGGGTGAGACGCCCACCGCATGTAGTACGGCAGAGGCGCTCTCCAAATTGGCATAGGTGCGCTCAAAATCGCCAAGGCTATTGGTGATCGAGACCACATACTGGACCGACCGGACCTTAGCCCGTTGGACAGCGAGCAACTGTTCCATCTTGTCATCTTGCAACAACCCAATATGGGCATGTGTGTCGAACAGCTTCATACCGACTCCTTGAGGTACATACTCACGTGTAGGGAGATGTGTCAAAATGATACCATGGCCATAATTAGCCGTCAATCTTTTGCTTTATTGCGTACAAATGGCCAAAATATGCCAATTCGTAAGTGAGAATCTTCCATGCAGATAACCTGAGGGGACGAGATGGCCCGCCCGCTCATACGTGATGAACTGGTTTGCGATCGTGGCACCGGATGTGTAATAGTGGGTATGACCCTGACAAATTCGATGGCTAGACTGCACCAATTAGTGTCTCTATTGCTTGCTGTGGCCACAAGAGCTCGATAAGCGGCAATCATTCCCACAAATGGTGAGGCAGGCTGGTAACCAATCTTGGTCCGTGCTACCAGGGTTGTTGGTCCAAGATTACACCTTGTACAAAGAATAATTGAGCAAAACAATATGTTGACGGATATCGAATGTCTGTAAACATAATCGCTTCAATTACTTACCATATAGTAACAAGAGTTTGACAAATTGGGCGGCGCGTGGTAGCGTGACAACGTCAAAGCCCTCTGTGGCAAAGGATCTGTATGAAGAGAGAGAGAACACGGGGCCAAAGCGGAAACACCCAACGCCTGCGGCCACCGGTAGGATATATATACCTAGTAAAGAATCCAGCTTCCAATGAAGTGAGCATCTGTGCTTGGGACTCGGTCTTATACCCGGGAACCAGTGTCGTCATCCCAACACGATATGGGTTGGACCTCGGCCTGATCATCGCGAGTGCAGATACCCTTGGCAGTCATTATGAGCCAGGATCGACCAATCTGCATGGGGCATGCCACCACCGCCGCTTAGTCTCTGAAGAAGAAGACGAGGTAGAGATCCTCTATCAAAGTGGTGTCGATGAGCACCCATGTGACAGCTGCTATGGGTGTCAACCGCCAACTGAACCTAAAGAAATCGACCTCGCCCCCGATGTGCTGTGGATCGATCGCCTGGCCACCCCGACAGACATGAACCGATACCAGGAGATGTGCGAGAAAGAGGATGAGGCGATGCGCATCTGCCGTGAGAAGATCGCCTACCACAAGCTGGACATGAAGCTGGTCACTGCGCACTACTTGCTCGGTGAGGCTAAGATCATCTTTTTCTTCACCGCCGATGTGCGTGTTGACTTTAGAGAGCTGGTCAAAGATCTGGTCTCGGTCTTCCGCATGCGTATCGAGCTGCGCCAGATTGGGGTCCGTGATGAGAGTCGGGTCCTTGGGGGATTGGCAGTCTGTGGGCGAGATTATTGTTGTCACAGTGTCACCGATAAGCTGAGACCCGTCTCGATCAAGATGGCCAAGGAACAGAATCTTTCACTGAACTCGATGAAAATCAGTGGTCCGTGTGGGAGACTGCTTTGCTGTCTCTCCTATGAGTATGACTTTTATGTTGAGGAGAAGAAGCTCTATCCTCCTGAGGGGAGTAGGCTTAAGATCGGTCATGAGCTGATGCGCATCACAGAGGTAAACATCCTCTCCAAGCAAATCACCGTCAGTGGCAGTGAGGGGCGGATGCTCAGCCTTCCGCAGAAGGCCCTCATCTACAACGAAGGTGCTGCTCGGTGGGAAGTGGAGAGGCAGTGGGCAAACGAATATTTATCCACCTGAGATAAAGCATTGTATTGACCGATTTTATAGACTGTGATATGTTTTTAAACCGTCGGCCCTTAGTTGCCGACTCAATCTTTCATACATGATTACATATTCAGAGCAATATGTTCGGAGGTATTACGTGAGTAACAGGTCTGCTGAGAAACGAGAGCGACAAAATCGAGTCCGCAGGATGAGGAACCGTGCGGCTAAGAGCACCATGCGCACAGCCATCAAGAAATTTGAGGCTGCACTGCTCGCCGACGACAAGGATAAGGCCAAGAACGCTTTGGATCTGAGCCTCAAGCTGCTTGACTCCACGGCAAATAAGGGAATCATCCATCACAATACAGCAAACCGCAAGAAGTCCAGACTGCAGCTCAAGTACAACGCATTTGTTGAGCAGCCTGTAGCCCAGGCCTGAGGATTGTAACATCGGCGGGTTGAATGACCCGCAATCCACCGTATCAAGGAGTAATCATGGCGGGACCAAAATTAACAAAAGCAGCCATTATCGAGAATCTCTATGAAAAGCACGGTATCAATAGAGCTGATATCCATACGATTATCGATGAGTTTTTTGAAGAGGTAAAGAATGGCTTGAGAAAAGATCAAGTCATCGAGCTTCGAGGATTTGGAACATTTGAGGTTCGCACCCGTAAGGGTCGGGAGAAAGCCCGCAACCCAAAGACCGGGGAGATTGTTTCAGTTGAAACCCATGGGGTGGCAATTTTCCGCCCGGGCAAAGAACTGAAGGACTATGTGTGGGATTTGCGCAGCAACGATTCCAAATAAGTGAATCTGTCCTCTACTAACCGAAGGAGATCTACTCTTGACTGAGTTCACACGTAGGCGAAACCTCAGGACAATTTGTCTTGAGGTTTTAATTCTATTAGCTTCATCATTTATCTACTCTTTGGCCTTCCCTGGCCTTGTATCCACCAATGGAATTGGCATGATCGCCTTCATTGCGTTGATTCCGGTCTTCGCCGTTATCCGCAATACGAGCTTCCGCCTCACCCCTGTCTACGGATTCTTCTATGGATTCATGGTGTATATCTTCTTCAACTACTGGTTGAAGACCTTCCACCCGCTGGCAATCCTGTTGGTTCCGATCATCAAGGGAGGGGAGATGGTCTTGCTCTTCCCCGCCCTCAAGGCGGCCCAACGCTTCTTCAAGAAACGGGGCTACCTGGTAGAGGCGGTTGTGTGGGTCGCCTACGCCTATATCAGTCAGGATTGGTTTGCCGGCTATCCCTACGGAACGTTGGGATCGGCAGTCTATCGCTATCTGCCTTTTATTCAGATCGCCGAGTATACCGGCATCTGGGCAGTGACCTTTTTGATGGTCCTGCCACAGACCTTTTTAGCCTCCTACCTCTCTCAGTGGTATAACAGGCAAAAGCCCTCCTTCGTCTCCTATGTGCGCGAGCACATGGTCTTTCTCATTGTCTATGGGGTTTTGATTGTTGCCAACCTGATCTTCGGTTTCAGCCGCATTTCTTATTGGAAGAAGGCCGAACCCGACCTTCACTGGCGGGTTGCGACCATTCAGCATAGCGCCGACACCTGGGAAGGCGGGTACGCCACTTACAAGCGGAACTTCAACAATTTGCGCAAGATGAGCTTGGAGGCTTTGACTGCCCAGCCCGAGGCAATCATCTGGAGTGAGACAGCCTTTGTCCCCTCGGTGGCATGGCACGAGTCCTATCCTAGTGATCCCGATACCCGCGCCCTCGTCGATGAGTTCGTTGCCTTCGGAAAGTCCCTTCCGGTTCCTCTGGTTACTGGAAACCCCGAAGGGGTGATCGACGATCCCTCCCTGCCTCCGCTTGGCCCTGATGGTAGTTGGAACCGCAAGGACTACAATACCGTCATCTTCTTTGAAGGCGGGAAGATCAACAACACCTATCGCAAACAACACCTTGTCCCCTTTACCGAGCACTTCCCCTATGAGAAGCAGTTACCATGGTTGTACAACCTTCTCTTGGCAAATGATTACAACTGGTGGGAGACAGGCTATGACCCGGTAGTCTTTGAGACCGATACCGGGGTGCGCTTTTCCACGCCGATCTGTTTTGAGGACGTCTTTGGCTACCTCAATGCTGCCTTCGTCCGTAACGGGGCAGATGTCATCGTCAATATGACCAACGACGGATGGTCCAAGGCAGTGAGTGCTGAGATGCAGCACCTA
>JBAZCM010000105.1:0-6561 GCA_041654935.1 Sphaerochaeta sp.
GGCAGTGGAGAACGGTATCGACATGTTCGATTGCGTCCTGGCCACCCGTATGGCACGCAATGGAGGACTCTTCACCGACGATGGTGTCCTTGCCATGAAGAAGGTCCGCCATAAGTTCGACCACAATCCTGTGGAGGAGAGCTGCTCATGCATCGCCTGCAGACAGTATAGCCGTGCCTACCTGCACCATCTCTTCAAGGCCGGTGAGATGCTCGGACCCATGCTCGCAACGATCCACAACCTCACATACTTTTATACCTTCATGCAGCGTATCCGACGCGCGATCGCCGAGGACCGCTTCGTCGCATTCAAGAGGGATTACCTTGAGCGATTCTACGGCTGAGAGGCGAACACGGATCAGTAGTCTCATCGTCATGGGGGCAACCTTCACCAGTCGGTTGTTTGGCATCGTCCGTACTCGAGTCCTCGCCCAGGTCTTCGGCAGCGGTGCGACCGCAGACGTTATCAATTTCACCTTCAATATCCCCAACAACTTCCGTAAGCTCTTTGGTGAGGGGGCAGTGAACTCTGCCTTGATTCCCGCCTTCTCGGCCCTGCACAGTGAGGAAGAGCGCTCTGCCCGCCAAAGGCTCTTCAGCCTCTTGTGTACCTATCAAATCCTCCTCTTTGTGCCGATCGTGCTTATCTCATACGTCTGGCGTGAGAGCCTGATCGCCTTCCTCAGCGATTTTGACGCCCAACAAATAACCTTGGGCGGCCAACTGCTTGCCCCCTTCATGCTCTATTTGACCTTCATCAGCCTCGCGGCGATCTTCGGTGGGGTACTGCAGTCCCACCATAGCTTTCTCATCGCCTACGTAAGCCCGCTCTTCTTCTCTCTTCTTGTGATAGCCGGTGTACTGACATTAACCCCCATCATGGGGCCGATGAGCATGGCCGTCTCCACGGTCTTGGGGGGAGGGATGCAGGCTGCGGTAAACTACCTGGGGGTACGAAGGCATGGATATCGCCTGCGCTTTGCCCTTGATGGGGGAGGGACCGCTCTTGCGAAGGTCCTGAAAGCCTGGGCCCTTGTCTCGATCGGGATGGGCGTGCAGGTAGCCACCCAATTGATCACCTACCGTTTTGCCTCAACGCTCAGCGTAGGCAGTGTCACCGCCCTTGCCAACTCAACGATCTTCCACCAAACCCCCTATGGGATCTTCTTCAATGCCATCGCGGCGGTGAGCCTGCCCCTGCTCAGCACCGCTCACACCCTTGGCCAGCACAAGCGGGTCCAGACCATCACCGCAGGCGCCCTTGGCGCTCTGGCCTCCCTCTTGCTGCCCTCATCGATCATCCTCTTCTTTCTCAGCCGCGAGAGTGTGAGCACAATCCTCCAAGCCGGGCTCTTCACTCATGAAAGTGCCTTGTTGACTGCCCAGGTACTGCGGACCTACCTCATCTTCCTCACGCCAATGGCCTTCTATGCAATGATGTTGCGCCTGGGCTACAGTGCCCACCGTCACCGGATGATGACGCGGGTGGTTGTGGTGCAGAATGGAGTGGATATCGCCCTCATGTGGATACTGCTCAAAAGTGGAGTAGGAATCGCGGCCCTTCCCTTGGCCAATGGGATCTCGGTGATCGGCGGCTTCATCGCCTTATGCATAATCCTCGCTGACCTGTATCCCATCCACCGTGACCGTGGTCTGAGAAGACGGCTTGGTCGCATCATCCTGGCTAATGTGCCCCTGCTCTCAGCAGGACTTTTGTACCGTCACCTGGGCACTGTCTGGTACCACGATGGGTCGACATGGAAGAATCTAGCCCTTCTGGCAATCCTTGGCCTTGGTGCGGTTGCATTGGTCCTCGCTAGCTACCATGTTGCAAAAATCCCCCTCATCGAGCTCCTTAAGCAGAGCGACGAGGGGGACTTGGGTCTTCTCGGAATCGATGACTTAGAAGTCTGAGACTGAGATCTCCTTTACGGTCAAATCATAGTCGATGTCATTGAGGGTGAAGCTGAAACGCTCACCGACCTTGCGGTTTGCCAACGACCTGCCAAAGGGGGCACTGATGTTGATCACGTTCTTATCGGGATCGGACTCCCACGGACCCATGATCGTATAGACGACCTCTTCATCGCCCTTCTTGTGATCGGTGAAGACAGCACGGGTGCCAAACCCTACCCGGGTCGGATTGACCTTGTCTCGGGTGATGACCGTTGCCCGGTCAATCTCCTCGGCCAAGCGGCGTAGGGTGTTGGAGAGCAGGGTCTGCTTCTCCTTGCCATACTTGTACTCGCTGTTCTCCCGCAGATCTCCCATCTCCCGGGCTTCCCCGATCTCCCGGGCAACCTCAGGCAGCTCAACGTGCTGGATATGCTCCAGCTCCTTCTTCTTCGCCTCTAGGGCTGCAGGGGAGCAGAACAGGCCGGTGGGGACAACCCCCTCCTTATCCAGCTGGCTCTTCTCATCGAAGAACTTGAAAGAGGGGAAACGTTCACTGATGGTGTGCTTCACCTCGATCTTCCGGCCTCCCGGAAGGGCGAAGACATTGGCCACCAGGCTGTAGATCTTCTGGGCGTTCTCCTCATTGCCCTCCTCGATATAGGTGAAGACTCGCTTCTCATCAAAGAGGAAGCCCATGAGTGCTTTGGCGGTCTTGCGGCTCTCGGTGACATCCTTGCGGTTCTCGATGAGTCGGTTGACGTAATCGAGGAGCTGCAACTGGGTGAACAAGAGCTGCTCATCGGTCACACCGCTTCTGGCCCACAGTTTGGCATCTCCGCTCTTCAACAAGTAGAGGAAGGTCGCACTCTTATCCTTGAAGTTCTCCACCGCATCCTTGTAGACCTTGGCAAATTCGCCATTCTTCTTGTGGTGACGGAAGACCTCGGGGATATAACCGGTGAGGTAGTAGGGGAAGAGGCGGGAGAGGACCTTAGGCCACTGCGGCACCTCTGCTACCACGTGGTCGATGAAGCTCTTCTTGATCTCCGAGTCCTTGATGGAGCCGAAGATCTCCTCCACGCCCTCTGCCCGCTCAAAGAGCGTTGCAAAGGCAAGGTTCTCAGGCCAAGAGAGGAAGTTCATGTTCTGGCGGACGACCAGGTCCTTGAGCAAGAGGTAGGAGGCGAAGACCGAGTCGGTGACATCGACGATCGGCTTGTAGGCGCCGTTCTCCTCAAAGAACATGTCGCTGAAGTAGCGCACCATCTCAAAGAAGAAGTCGCTCTCCACATCGCCCTTGCTACTGATGAAGTCCTTCAGGCGTTTGATCTTATCATAGAGGTCCTTCTCGCTTCGGAAGACCGAAAGCTGCTTCTCCTCATAGCTTACCGGGGTAGAGCGAAGCAGGTAGGTATCGGTCTCGGTGATGGAGAGGTCAAAGAGGGGATTGGTCATCAGCTCCTTCTTTGCCTTGGCTTGCCAGCTGGTCCACTGGCGGGCAGGCAGGATGGAGGGAACCAACTCACTCTTCAGCTCCTTGAGGCTGATCTTGCCATCGAAGCTCTTCATGACGGTCATCAGGGTCCAAGGAATGTCCTCGGCAACCTTCTCAAAGAGGCGGTCTCGTGCGATGACGCTCTTCAGTACCCAGATATGGCCTCGGTCCAGGGCCTGCAGGCTCTTGAATGCCATATTGGTGGAGAGGCGAGAGCCCTGCTTGGAGCTCTGTCCGGCAAAATCTACGATCACATCGTTCTCATCGATCGAGCGGATGCGCCCGATGCGGTTGGTGGAGTTCTGGAAGACGAACGTGCCCTTGTCAAAGGCGATGTTCGTCTCAAAGTCCTCGATCGAGTAGATGATATCGCGGTTGAAACTGCTGGTGAGGTGTGATGAATCGAGGCAGCTCTTGAGCCGGGAGTGATCCTTGTACTTGAGTTTATAGCTCTTGATCAGGCTATCTCGGGCCACCGTATCCTCTCCGTCGAGCATCAGCATCTGCTTTTGGATGTCGATGAGGTTATCGACATTGTCACTGTTCGCACCCTCCAGCTCGCGCAAGAGGGCTACAGCAGTAGATTTGCTCTCCACAGAGACTTGCTCAACGACGCCCATGAAGTAGCCGAACTCCTCGGTGTCGAGGGCCAACAGGGCATGGAAGACACCCCTTACTGAGGAGATGTCGCGGCGCTTGATGAGGCGGTGGATAGCCTTCTTGTAGAAGGAGGCGGCCAACTCAGGGTCGCCTTGTTGGTTGGCATGGACAGCCAGTTGGCGGACAATCTCAACTTCCTCGTAATCGACCTTCACCAACCGCTCCCAGAGTGCAAACTTCTCCTCCTGCTTGCCGGTTATCTCATATGAGGAGGCAAGGAGGCGCAAAGCATGTTTATTCTCACTGCGAGCAAGGATTTTTTGACAGAGCATCTCTACGATTTTATGCTTCTTCGCTTCGATGAACATCTCGATGAGAGTCAATAGTTGAAGGTAGTCATCAGCTCCCCGCCGCTCGAGCTGGATCGAGCCACTGACGTACATAGCGATGATGCTGTTCTTCTCTCTTTCGGCCAGATGTGTATCACACAATGCCTTCGCTTCGGTCTTTTCATCTTCATCCATTTTAGAGAGATAGCCATCCAGGGCTTCAAAATTCCCTAAGGTATACGTGGCTACGGAGCTGCGTGTCCATTGTTCTTCTTTCAATACATTCTCTATTTCTTGGAACCCCATGGTTTCCTCCCAAAATCCTGACAATTACAACACGTAAAAGAAACCGGGCAGACCGGACATAGCCTGCTCGGTTTTTGTCGGAACTAACTTGTAGCACTATTATAGCACAAATCACCAAAACGAGCAATTGATGGGAACTTCTTTTTACCCATTAACAAATATATAGTAGTGACACTTCAATGGTCGTTGCAAAACGACGGGTATGCTGGTATAACATGACTATGATACAACCATCTTTGAGGCTTGCACCAAGCATGCTTGCCGCCGATTTTTCCCGCACCGGTGAGGAGGTCCAGACCATCGCTCAAAGTGGTGCCGACTGGGTCCACCTGGATGTAATGGATGGCTCTTTTGTGCCGAACATCAGCTTCGGCGCTAAATTCATCGCAGACCTCAGAGGTCATTCCGAGTTGCCCTTCGATGCCCATCTGATGATCGAGGCCCCGGAGCGCTATATTGATGAATTTGCTGAAGCTGGCTGCAATTACCTGACGATCCACACCGAAGCGAGCGTGCATGTCCATCGCACCTTACAGATGATCCGGGACCGTGGGATGAAGAGTGGGCTCTCCTTGATCCCATCGGCGCCGGTCGCCTCCATCACCGAAGTATTGGAGATGGTCGATTTGGTGTTGGTGATGAGTGTAAACCCTGGCTTCGGTGGCCAGGCGTTGATCCCATCGACCCTTCGTAAGATCGAGGTGCTCTCGCGCATTCGCAAGGAGACAGGCCTGGACTTCTTGATCAGTGTCGATGGGGGGGTGAACCTCTCAACCATTGAGGAAGTTGCCCGCAGGGGAGCCGATGTGGCAGTCTGTGGCAGCGCCTTCTTCGACAGCGCTGACCGACAAGCCTTTGTAAAAAAGATGCACGAGGCAGCTGGACGATGAAAACGGTTATCCAGCGGGTAAGGGATGCCAGTGTCCAAGTCGATGGGAAGACCGTCGGTGCCATAGAGCAGGGACTCTTGGTCTACTTCGGCGTTGCAAAGGGCGATACCGAGGAGCAGGCCGATTGGCTTGCAGAGAAGATCGCCAAACTACGAATTTTCCAAGACAGTGAGGGCAAGATGAACAAAGCCCTCGGGGAGGTCGGAGGCGCTGTTTTGGTGGTCAGCCAATTCACCTTGCTGGCCAACCTCCGCAAGGGCAATCGCCCCTCCTGGGATGACAGCGCAGAGCCCGCTCTTGCCCAGGGCCTCTATGAGCGATTTGTGAAGCGGATGGGCCAGTTGGTACAAAAGGTGGAGTGTGGTGTATTTGGAGCGAGTATGCAGGTAACCTATACCAATGATGGTCCGGTGACCTTCATCCTTGAAGCATGATTGAAGCAATGAATGGAAAGAGCACCCTCTGAAGGGTGAAGAGGAGAAAATATGGCCAAGAGCAAAGAGACATTGATCCCAACTGATTTGAAACAGAAACGAGAAGCCCTGGAGGCGGCTCGACTACAGATTGATAAACAATACGGCAAGGGGTCGTTGATGAAGCTTGGCGACGGGGAGAAGGACCTGGATATCGGCTTCATTCCCAGCGGCTCGCTGCTCCTCGACGAGGCCCTCGGTATCGGTGGGTATCCACGGGGCAGGGTAGTGGAGATCTACGGCCCTGAGAGCAGTGGAAAGACCACCTTGGCCCTCCACGCCGTTGCCGAAGCCCAAAAGGCCGGTGGCATCGCCGCATTCATTGACGCCGAACACGCGATGGACCCTTCCTATGCAAAGAAGCTAGGGGTCAATATCGACGAGTTATGGATCAGCCAGCCGGACAGCGGTGAGCAGGCACTGGAGATCACCGAGTCGCTGGTGCGTAGCGGTGCGATGGACATCATCGTCATCGACTCCGTTGCAGCCCTTACCCCCCAAGCCGAGATCGATGGGGATATGGGTGACAGCCACATGGGATTGCAGGCCCGCCTGATGAGCCAGGCGCTGCGT
>JBAZCM010000106.1:0-6501 GCA_041654935.1 Sphaerochaeta sp.
AACGTCTACTGCGCCAACTCTCCCTTTAAAAGGCAGCAAACTGCGCCTCATAGAACGGGGCGCCTCGTTTGACGATGATTTGATGAACCAGTCGCTCAAAGAGGAGTTGGGTCAACTCAGTCCCCCCTTCCTTAATGTTCAGGTCAGCCTCTACCAGAGCTGCGATAAT
The DNA here is from genome assembly GCA_041654935.1 of Sphaerochaeta sp. GTDB lineage: Bacteria > Spirochaetota > Spirochaetia > Sphaerochaetales > Sphaerochaetaceae > Sphaerochaeta. The sequence continues at coordinate 170 of JBAZCM010000106.1, forward strand.
TGCCTGGGTCTGGTTAAGGTCCCACCGCCTCACTGCGTTGCGGTAGGTGGTCTTGTCCTTGGGACGTCGGATGGAGTTTGGTTTGCCCAAAACTGATGCTTGTCCAAAGGCATCGAACTCATTGGAGCCGCCTGCCATTGCCTCTTGGATGGAGAGGAGGCGGCGAAATTGCCATAAGAGTCCGCGCAAAAGAAGAATCGGGGTCTGGCTCTCCCCGCTGCCCAAAATGACGGCTAAAGAGCGTAGGCTCTGACGCAGGTCGCCTCGAGCCATGAGAGGGAAGAGGGTGAAGGCATCCTCTTGGCGGCTGTGAAAGACGTAGGTATCAACATCTTCCTCTTCGATAGGCCGACCCTTATCGGCGATTTGCCAGAAGAGGCCGAGTTGCGAGCAGATGGTGCGCAGTTCTTGGGTGTTGTCTTCGCTGATATCGATGAGGGTATCCACTGCATCGGCGGTGATCATGATACCCAGTTTACGAAAGTAGGTGCGAATCCAGTCCCCCTTCTCGCGTTCCAAGAGATCATAGAAGGTTTGGGTGTTGGCCTTGGGTACGAGCTTTGAAATCTTGGAACTGAGGTATAGGTCATTTGAGATGAGAACGAGCGTTGAGCCTTCGGTTGGGCGCTCCAGGTAGTCGAGGATCTCCTTCATCAGTGATGCATTGGCCCCTTCCGCCTGACTGAGGATCACCAGGCGGTGGTCACTAAAAAGAGAGGAGTTGAAAAGAGCTTGGGTAAGCTCTCCGCTCTCACACTCAAAAGGGTAGAAGCGTACCAACTCCAGCTGATCACCATGCTGTTGGCGTAGCTGGTCGCGGATTTCGCGCAGAGCTGTCTCCTTGGCCCCAGTTTCGGGGCCAAGCAAGAGGTAGGTACTCACGTATAGTTCCTGATCAAGAGAAAGAGTTTACCGTGGATGGTACACGAGCGGGTGATGATCGATCCCATTGATGCGTTTGCCGGTCTGAGCTCGATGTTGTTGCCTCTTGGGTAAAAGCCCTTGAGGGTGATGCCATCATCGGCTTCTCCAACGGTTGCAGCGACTACATCTCCGGTGTTGGCGACCTCGCACTTCTTCATGATGGCGATGTCCCCATCGAAGATACCATCCTCGATCATCGATTCACCGCGTACTTTGAGGGCAAAATAGGTGCTTCTGCTTCCGCTGAGCATTCCTGCTGGCAGGCTCAGGTGGTACTCGGTGTTCTCCTCGCTCATCAGGGGAAGCCCTGCTGCGATGGAGCCAATGACTGGGATTTGGATCAGCTCCTCATAGGGGAAGAACTCCTCACCGATAATCTCGATGGACCGGGAGACCCCTCCGGTGGTTCGGATGACCTCCTTGGCCTCCAAGGCCTTGAGGTGGTCATGGGCTGCCTTCACTGAGAACTTGAAGTGGGCGGCAATGTCCCTGACCGCTGGGGCGTAGTTGTTCTGTTGGATGTACGAACTGATAAATTCGGCCACATCCCGCTGACGTTGGGTAAGTGCACGCATCGCTTACTCCTCAAACCTATTCTCAAAGAGGGCGCCGATCGCATCGGCGAGCTCCTCTTCGTCAGGTCCTTCGCAGATCATGGTAATGGTGCTCTGGTAGGTAGCCCCAAGGGTTATGATGCCCATGATCGATTTACCATTGATCTTCATCGTATCCTTCTCAAGGAAGAGATCACTCTTATACTGGTTGGCAGTCTTTACAATGGAGGCCGCAGGCCGAGCATGGATCCCTGCTCGGTTTGCGACTATCAATGTCCTGGTGACCATTACGGTACCTCCGAATCTTCAATGTATGAACGGCGTACCGCTTCACTCTCCAGCCACCTAAGTACCGACTGGTCAAACTGTTTGGCCGAGTAGTATCCCATCTTCTTCAGCCGCTCGTTACGGGCAGCAGTCTCGATGATAATGGGTATATTACGTCCCGGCTTAACCGGGATGATGACTTTGGGAACAGCGATACCCAGGTAGGTATCGGCAAGGTTTTGGTCTCCGATGCGGTCGTAGTGCTTCTCAGCATCCCACTGTTCGAGATGGATGGCTAGCTGCACTTGTTTGCGCTCTCGGATCGAGCCGACTCCGTAGATGGAGGCGAGGTTGATGATCCCGAGCCCACGGATCTCCATGTGGTGGGCCAATAGGGGGTTCTGCCCCATGCCGATAAGATAGTTGTCGCTGATCGATCGAAGTTTTACCGTATCGTCGCTGATGAGGCGATGACCGCGTTCGACCAGCTCCAAGGCAGTCTCACTCTTACCCACTCCGCTCTCACCGGTGATCAGCACCCCGATGCCGTAGACCTCAACAAAGACGGCATGGATGGTCTGGGTGGGGGCAAAGACCTCATCGAGGCTTTGGATAAGACGACGGGTGAAATCGCTGGAGGCAAGATCGGTCACCAGAAGCGGAGTCGCTGTCTCATTGGAGAGTTCGATGATCTTGGCCGATGGCTTTCCTCCATCGCTGAAGATACAGCAAGGTAGGTCGCTATCGAAGAAACGGGTGATGCTGCCAAAGTCGCCTTCGGTCTCTTGTTTGGCGATGTATGCTTGTTCTCCTCTACCGAAAACTTGGATAGCAAAGGCGGAGAATTGTTCGAAGAAACCGGCCAAGGGTAGGCCGGGGCGGCTGATTTTGCTGCTGGTAATCACCTTGGAGAGACCGCTTCGCCCGCCGATACACGACAAGCCCAAATGGTTCTGCTCCTTCAGGTCCAGGTCCATCAAGTCCAGGACGGTGAAACTCTTCATACCATGCTCCTTTGAAAACGTGATTCCACTATACAATTGTTGGTCCCCTTCTGCAAGGCTGAAAATCCACCGGGAGTGTGGAAGTTCATTTCTTCTCCATTGACGAGGGGCGTTGCAACCCGTATTCTTAGGATACGACCTGAGTCAAAGGAGGGCTTATGAATTTGACAGTCAGAGGCATCCGTTACAACCCAAGTGATGAAACCCGTGCGTTCTTGGATAAGAAACTGCAAAAACTCAAATTTGCCGAAGGGTATCTACACGATTTGGACATCGTGATTACCCGTGAGACAGCAGGGCAAGGCTTCCACCTCGATGGCAAGCTACACTTCTCTTGGGGGACCATCAAGATGGTCAGTTATGATTGCTACGAGCTGTATGAGGGCATTGAGCTCTTGGTGGACAAGATTGAAGCCACCGCCCGGAAGGAGAAAGGAAAGATACAGGATCGATAATCTGCTTACAAGAAGACAATACTGGCAAGGGGCGCAAAGCGCCCCTTGTTCTAATTGGTCCCTCTGATAAAGGAGGGATCGATATTCAATTCGTTGCGGTACTTGGCCACCGTTCGCCGGGCAACCGAGATTCCCTGCTCTTTGAGTAGGTCGCTGATCTTCTGGTCACTGAGGGCTTTCTTGCCCTGATGCTCATCGAGGAGCTGGCGAATCATCTCCTTGACCGCTTCCTTGGAGCGTTGGGCTCCCTCCTCACCCACGGCAGAGCTGAAGAGCGCCTTTACCGGAATCAGGCCCCAGTCAGTGTCGATCCACTTGGCCGTGCTGATTCGACTCACCGTCGTCTCATGCACATCTAGCTGGGCGGCAACTTCTTTTTGGGTCAGCGGCTTTTGATGCAGCGGCCCGTAGAGGAAGAAGGCGCGCTGCTCGCGCATCAGAACTTGGCCGAGGCGATAGAGGGTCTGGTTACGGACCTGGACCTGGAAGATCAGCCCTTCGGCGCGCTTGATCTGCTCATTGATGTACTGGCTGGCCCGTTTTGCCTCTTCCTTGTCCCCGATTGAGTCGGCGAGGGTAGGAAAGGAGGCTTGGATGCGGAGGTCGGGCAGCGCTGAGTTATTCATCCGCATCACCAGCTCCCCCTCCTCTCGGCGAATAGAGAGCTCGGGGATCACGTACTGCTCAGGGCCTTTGGAGTAGCTTTGGCCGGGGAAGGGAGTGAGGGTTTTTAAAAAGGCGTACAGCTCTTCCAGCTCATCGACCTCGATGCCCAGTTCCTTAGCCACTTGGGCCTGTTTGCCCGAGCGCATCAGCTCCAGTTTGTCATTGACCAGCATTGAGAAGACTTCCAACTCTTCACTGTCGAGGCCCTGCTGCTCAGCTTGTGCGATCAACGAGTCGCGCCAGCAATGTACAGCAATCCCTGCCGGATCCAAACGCCTGAGGAGGCTCAGGACCTTCGTAAGGTAGGGCTTTTGGCTCTCGTTGAGCAGCTCTTCTGGCTCTTGGGTAAAGAAGCCGTTGGCATCGAGGCTGGTGATGATGATCTGACCGACCTCATACTCCTCGTCACTGATCTGCTCATAGCCGAGCTGGGTCAACAGGTGCTCACCGAGGCTGACACGCTCAGAGAGAGCGCCCTCTAAAAAGCGGCTTTGCCGCTCAGTTGCCTCTTCGTCATAGCCGCCGCGGTCACTGCCGTAGCTGGCCGAGTCAGAGTAGCTGTCCTCCCTTCGCTGTCCTTCGAGTTGTCGCTTGTGTTGGGCAACCCGGTCAAAGGAGATTTCCCATCCACTGGGAAGCTCCAATGCTGGATTGGTCTCAATCTCCGCCTTGATTCGCTCCTGCAGCTCAGTCAACGGCAGGGCCATCAGCTCAAAGGATTGGATCAGCTGGGGGCTGAGTTTGAGTTGTTGGCGCTGAGCGAGGTCAAGGTTCGGTCTCATATCCATATCAGCTGCTCCCAAACTCATGGCCGAAGTAGATCTCCCGCGCCCGGGCATCACCGAGCAGTGTCTCTCGGCTTCCGCTGACTAAAATTGATCCGCTATCGATGATGTGGCTGGTAGTGGTTATGGAGAGGGTATCGACAACATTGTGGTCGGTGAGCAGGATGCCGATGCCCTGGGCAGCCATTGAACGGATGAGGACCTTGATCTCATGCACCGCCTTGGGATCGATGCCAGCAAAGGGTTCATCGAGGAGGAGGAACTTGGGGTTGGAGGCGAGGCAGCGGGCAATTTCGCAGCGCCGCCGCTCCCCTCCACTGAGGGTGTAGCCTTTTTGTTTACGCACTGCATCGATGCCAAACTCAACCAAGAGCTGCTCCACTCGCTGCAACTGCTCTTCGCGGTTGAGATCCTTACGACTCTCGGCAACCAAACGAACATTCTCCTCGACGGTGAGCTTACGGAAGATTGAGGGCTCTTGGGGAAGGTATGAGAGGCCTTTGCGGCTGCGCTTGTGCATCGGCAGGCCACTCAGCTCCTCACCATTGAGGGCGATGCTGCCTCCTTTACTGCGCAAAAATCCAACGATCATGTAGAAAGTGGTTGTCTTGCCCGCTCCGTTTGGACCGAGTAGGCCGATGACCTCTCCGCTACGCATAGAGAAGGAGACATCTTTGACCACCTGTTTGCGGCCATAAAATTTTACGAGGTTTTTGACTGTCAGGGTGTTCTCAACCACCGATTACCCCCTTGATCGACCCCTTCATCACAATCTCCTCATCCTTGAGGTTCACATCGATACGCTGCGCTTCGTAGGTATCCCCATCCCATACGACGGTGGCATTGCCGGCCATCGCAAGGCGCTCCTTATCCCGGTCATAGCTGAGGATATCGCTTCGACAGACCATCGGGCCGCTGTCGGTATGTCGAAGGAGGAGCACTGAGACCTCCAAATCAATCCGAGCTGCATCCATATCGTAATTGAGACGGAAAGCCGAAGCTTGGACTTCGTTGGCAGTATCATCGATCTCGACATATCCGGTGACTAGAATTGTCTCATCGATGCGGTCATAGAAGAGCTGTTGGCTCATCATCGAGATGCCCCGTTCATGGTCGACCAGCCGCACCGTACCGATGCATTCAACATTGCGGTAGTCAGTTCCGCTGAGGGTGATGGTATCAGCGCTCAGGGTAATCGAGCCGCTTTGGATGGTCGCACCGCCGGTAAGCGAGAGGCGCTCTCGCCCCTCTTTCATCACCATGCGCGTCTCTCCACCTTGGAAGGTAATGGGCTCGGCAGCACTGAGGGATATGGCCACCAGGAGGATGGTCCAGAACAGTATGAACTTTCTCATTGGCCAATTTCTCCCCGTATCAGACGGTCGAAGGTAAAGATTGCCTCGGCGAGGTGGGCTTCAAGGCCATAGCCTTCAACGCGCTTATCATCCTCATAGATGAGAAGGACCAGGTCCTCAGGGGGCGAGAAGAGCAGCTCTTCATCGTGGAGCCACGTCAAGGTTTGGGCGTGGATCGTCAGATTATTGGCCAGGTCGTGGACTACGATGTTGCCACTGAGGTTGGCATCCCAGCTTTCGGTGTTTGCCTCAACACGGTCAGCGACTCCCATCAAGGTGACGCTTCCTTCTTCATCACTACGGCTGAAGGCAACCTTAGCAA
>JBAZCM010000107.1:0-6472 GCA_041654935.1 Sphaerochaeta sp.
CGAGTGGGGCCTCGATGAGGGCTTTACACATTGGCTACAGGAGTCCTGTGACTTCCTCAACTCCTTGGTTGACCGCATTGTCCCTGGCTATCCACGCTCTGAGGTCGATGAATTGCAGAGTCGACTAGGGTATAGCGACAAGGTCATGGTCAGCGCCGAGATCTTCCACCTCTGGGTCATTGAGTATAGCAAGCGATCCTACGAGGATGAGCTACCGTTGGCCAAAGCGGGGTTGAACGTCATCTGGACCGAGGACCTGAGCTTCTACCGCACCCGCAAGGTTCGCATCCTCAATGGGGCGCACACGATGAGTGTCCTCGCCGCCTACCAAGCAGGCTTAGAGACTGTTCAGGATTGTATCGCTGATAAGGATCTCCTCTATCCTTTCATGTACAACGGCATCTTTGAGGAGATTATCGCATCCATGGATGGGTCGACAGAGGAACTACAGCGCTATGCAGCCGATGTGCTGGAGCGTTTTGAGAACCCCTTCAACCCCCACCAACTGCTCTCCATCTCCTTGAACTCTGTCTCAAAGTTCAAGACCCGAAACCTTCCGTCGCTACTGGTCTACGTTGAGAAACACAACAAGCTACCCAAGCGCCTGGTCTTCTCCCTCGCTGCCCTCATCAGCTTCTATGAGGGAGTTCAGTTCGAAGGCTCAGCTCTTAAGGGAGAGCGCGATGGTAAGACCTATCTGATCCAAGACGACCACGCTATCCTCACCGAATTTGCTGCTTTCTACCAAGGGGGCGGTAGCACCGAAGAGAAGGCAGAGCGCCTGGCAACATCGGTGCTCTCCAACACCGGGTGGTGGGGTGAAGACCTCAGCAAGGTTGAGGGACTCGCTGCTCTTGTTGAGTCATATTTGAAGAACATCTGGAAAAAAGGCATGCAAAGCGCCCTGAAGGAGGTCCTATGAAGAACGCATCTTTTGTAAAAGTACATCCGGCGGACACAGTCGCTGTAGCCGTTAAAACCCTTGAAAAGGGGACTGTAGTAACCATCGATGACCTGTCGGTCACCCTGGGTGAAACAATTCCCCAGGGCCACAAGTTTAGCCTCAAGGCCATCGCCAAGGGAGAGCCCGTTCTCAAATACGGCGCTCCCATTGGCGGGGCAAAGGAACCTATTGAGGCGGGTATGCACGTCCACGACACTAATATTCGTACCCTCCTTGAAGAGGAAGGAGCGTATGTCTACGACGAGGAGGCTGTTGCCCTCTTTGCCCAGAAAGCTGATCAGTTGAAGGCCGAATGGAAAGAAAAAACACCAACTATCCAAGCCTACCGACGCGATGGGGATAAAATTGGAATCCGCAACGAGATCTGGATCGTCCCCACTGTGGGATGCGTGAACCGCACCGCCGAGATCCTCATCCGTTGGGCAGACCAGAACCTGCCTAGCTCAGAGTTCTACGATGGCATCCATGTGTGGACCCACCCCTGGGGGTGTAGCCAACTCGGCGATGACCATGAGAACACCCGAACAATCTTGGCAGATTTGGTCCACCACCCCAACGCCGGGGGCGTGTTGGTCCTCTCACTGGGCTGTGAGAACAATACCCCCGAATCTTTTCGACAGCTGCTCGGTGAGGTCGATGAGAAGCGGGTAAAGTTCCTTACCACCCAAGAGGTCGACGACGAGTTGGCAGTGGCCAAGGACTTGATTGGTGAACTCTATGAGAACATGAAAGGTGACCGACGCGAGGCTGTCTCCATGGATAAGCTGGTTGTCGGCTTTAAGTGCGGTGGCTCCGATGGCATGAGCGGTATCACTGCCAATCCACTGGTTGGTCGCTTCTGTGATGCACTGACGGCAATGGGCGGCAGTGCAATCCTCACCGAAGTGCCTGAGATGTTCGGAGCTGAGCAACTCTTGATGAACCGCACGATCAATGACGAAGTCTTTGAGAAGACAGTGCACCTGATCAACGACTTCAAGCACTACTTCACAGCCCATGACCAAGTGGTCTATGAGAACCCTTCACCAGGTAACAAGGAGGGGGGCATCTCCACCCTTGAGGATAAGAGCCTGGGCTGCATTCAAAAGGGCGGGGAGGCGATGATAACCGATGTCATTGCCTACGGCGAGCGGGTGACCGAGCGGGGTCTGACCCTCCTCTCAGGTCCTGGTAACGACATCGTCTCCACCACAGCACTGACTGCTGCCGGGGCACACATCATCCTCTTTACCACCGGACGGGGCACTCCCCTCGGGGCTCCGGTTCCGACCATCAAGATAGCCAGCAACACGCCCTTGGCTGAGAAGAAGGCCAACTGGATTGACTTTGATGGCGGTCGTCTGCTTCGCGAAGAGAGCGATGAGGTCCTCGATGACCTGATCGCCCTTATTCAGAGCATTGCAAGCGGCGAGAAGAAGGCGCAGAATGAGATTAACGGATATGCTGAGATTTCCATCTTCAAAGATGGAGTAATCCTCTGATAAAGGAGCACAAACAATGAAACCTTTCATGGACGAAAACTTTCTCTTACAGACCAAGAGTGCGCAGATCCTCTACCACGACTATGCCAAGGATCAGATGATCTACGACTATCACTGTCACCTCAACCCGCAGGAGATCGCTGAGAACCGGCGCTTCACGACGATCACCGATGCTTGGCTTGGTGGAGACCACTACAAGTGGCGGGCGATGCGAGCCAACGGGGTAGCCGAGCACTTGATCACCGGAAAAGAGGCCGACCCCTACGACAAGTTCGTTGCGTGGGCCGACACCCTCGAACATGCGATGGGCAACCCCCTCTATCACTGGACCCACCTCGAGCTACAGCGTTACTTCGGAATCACCGAGCCCTTGAACAAGGCCAGTGCCAAGGCAATTTATGAAGAGGCTAACCGTCAGTTTAAAGAAAACGAAGCCCTCTCGGTAAGCGGCATCATGCAGCAGTTCAAGGTCTACGCCATAGGCACCACCGATGACCCGGCTGATGACCTAGACTGGCACAAAGTGATTGCTGGTCAAGCTGACTTCTCCACCAAAGTGATGCCCTCATATCGCCCTGACAAAGCTTTGAACATCGAAAAAGATGATTTTGGGGCCTATTTGGAGAGCTTGGGCTCTGTTGCCCAAATGTCGATTAAGAGCGTCGCTGATGTTATTGCAGCCTTGGTCAAACGCCTTGAGTTCTTCGTCGCAATGGGATGTAAGGCAAGCGACCATGCGCTGACCACCTCGGTTGGAATCTTTAAGAGTGAGAGCGAAGTCGATACCATTCTCGCCAAGCGGATGGAGGGAAAGAGTCTTACCGCCGAAGAGATTGAAGCGTACAAGACGTTTGTCCTCACCGCCCTCGCCCGTGCCTATGCCAAGCATGACATCGCCATGCAACTGCACTTTGCCGCTATCCGGGACAACAATGCCAAGATGTTTGCAAAACTCGGTCCAGACACTGGCTATGATGCTTCGCACGATACCAATCTTGCTGAAAAGCTCTCAGCCTTCCTGAACAACCTCTCGGTGACCGGAGAGGTCCCCAAGACGATCCTCTACACCCTCAACCCCAAGGACTACTACAGCCTTGCCACCCTCATGGGCTGCTATCAAGACGGAAGGCCAGGCAAGATGCAGCTGGGCAGTGCTTGGTGGTTTGCCGATCACAAAGATGGTATGGAAGAGCAGATGAAGGCCCTGGGTAACATCGGCCTCCTCTCTCGCTTTGTGGGAATGCTCACCGACAGTCGCTCCTTCCTCTCCTACCCTCGCCATGAGTACTTCCGCCGCATCCTCTGTAACATCTGGGGAACCTGGGTCGAAGAGGGAGAGGTTCCAGCAGACATGCAACTGCTCGGTCGGTTTGTCAGCGATATCAGCTTTGGAAACGCGAAGGCGTACTTCGAGGGCTGAATCGATGAAGCAAGGAACACAGACTGGGACAGAGCGCCAACAGACCAGCGGGGTCATCCGGACCATCGCAATTTTGGAGGCGCTCAGCCGTTATCGTTCAATTAATCTGGAGAACCTCGCCAAGACCACCTCTCTTCCTAAGGCAACGCTTTTGCGCTTCCTTTCGACACTGGTGAGTCTTGGCTACGTCCATCGCGACCCAGCCGACCTCTATAGCCTGACACTGAAGATGTTCAGTATCGGCAGCCGTGGCCTCGAGCATCTGGATTTGATCAACTTGGCCAACCCGATTGCCCAAGGCCTCTGTGATGAGTTGGGTGAGACGGTGCATATGGGGGTCTTGGAAGAGGATGAGGCGGTCTACGTGCTGAAGAAGGAGTCCTCCTTTACCATTCGCATGTACTCGCGGGTTGGCAAGTCCATCCCGCTGTACTGCACCGCTATTGGAAAGATCCTGCTCAGTGACTTTGATGAAAAAGAGTATGGGGCGTACCTGAAGCGAGTACCGCTGAAGCCATTCACTGCCAATACGATCCGTGAAGCTGAGCTCCTCTCTGGTGAACTTGAGCTGATCCGCAACCAAGGCTGGGCTCAGGACAACGAGGAGCATGAGGATGGGACACTGTGCATTGGCGCTCCGATTCGTGACTACTCGGCTAAGATCATCGCGGCCCTCAGTGTCTCTTGGCCAAAGTTTCGCTACAGCGAAGAGGAAAAAGAGAGCAATGTCAGCACAATTTTGGAAGCAGCACGCACTCTCAGTGCCCTCTTTGGCTATACCGCAGGAGAAGAAGCATGAAGCAAATTCGTTGGGCCATGATTGGCTGTGGTTCGGTTACTGAGCAAAAAAGCGGCCCCGGCCTCTATAAGGCCGACGGCTCAACCTTAGTGGCAGTGATGAGCCGAACGTTGGTGCGAGCACAGGATTGGACAGCTCGCCACGGCTTTGGCAAAGCATATGATAACATCGATCGCCTTCTCGCCGATGAAGAGATCGATGCCGTCTATATTGCCACACACCCCAACACCCACCGCTTCTACACCCTGCTCTGTGCAGGAGCGGGCAAAGCGGTCTACTGCGAAAAACCGCTGGGCATGAACGCTGAGCAATCCTCCCAGATGGTCGAGTACTGCGCCAAGCAAGGAGTCCCCTTCTTCAGTGCCTACTATCGAAGGGCGTTGCCTAAGTTTCAGATGATCAAAGAGTTCATCGATACCGCACCCTGGGGGGCTGTCCAAGCTGTTCACGTGCAGATGAGCAAGCGAGCTTCAGAGAGCGAGCGCTCTGGAACCGATCCTTGGCGCATCCGACCTGAAGTCAGTGGTGGCGGACACTTCCATGATATTGGTTCCCATGCCCTTGATTTGATTGATTGGTACTTTGGCCCGATTATCCAAGCCAGTGGATCGTCGGAGAACAAGGGAGGCTACTACCAAGCCCCCGATGTGGTGTACGGACACTTCACTACCCAAAGAGGGGTCGGAGGGACCGGGCTTTGGACCTTCAACACCTACAAGGATGAGGATCGGACGACCATTTTCTTTGAAAATGCCCGCCTTGAATACTCGGTCCTTGATATCGCAGAGCCACTCATCCTGAGCACCGAAGAGGGCCAGAGAATCATCGAAGTGCCCGCCCCTCCGCCTCATGTCGCCCAACCACTCATCCAAACGATCGTCGACGAGCTACTTGGTAATGGGGTCTGCCCCTCTACTGGAGAGACTGGAGCCCGTACCGACCGAGCCATCGAACTCTTGTTGGGTAAGCGCTAAAAGAAGCCTAGGCCCATCAAAGCACTGATCCACCCAAAGAGGGTGAAGAGCGAGAGGGTTGTGGTCAGTACGACAATTTGAGCGGCAAGGTCACTGTCGCCTCCCATCTGCTGGGCCATAGTAAAAGAGCTTACGGCAGTCGGGGATGCGAAGAGCGCCATCAAAAGAATCAACTCAAGGTCCCTGAAGCCAAAGAGTAGCGCAAGTCCCACCCCGATTGCCGGAATAATAATCAGACGACCAGAGACCGCAATAGCCAAGGCTTTGCGGTTCTCCTTCATTGAGGAGAAGGTCACCGAGCATCCCAAGAGAATGAGGGCAAGCGGAGTAGCAATCGAACTGATATCGACCAGCAGATTCTCCAATAAGGACGGCAGCGTTATCCCAAGTGACACGGTGATTAGGCCCAAGGACCCTCCAATGAGAATGGGGTTCAGGGCAATACTCTTAAGGATTTTCACAACGTTTGGTCGCGATCCTCGGAAGTACTCCAAGGCAAAGACACTGATCACATTGAGAATTGGCACCAACACCCCAACGAGGAGACTGGCTATCCCTTTGCTCGCCCCACCATAGAGCGTTTGGGCCATTGGCAAGCCAAAGAAGATAAAGTTGGAGCGGCTGATTCCCTGCACCAGCACACCCCTACGAGGATTGGCCTCCTCCATTTTTGGGATAATGACGATACACAGAACAAAAAGGCCAACTAAGACAGCCAGACTGAAGTATAAAAAGTCAAAAGAAGTGATTGAGGCGAAATCGCTTTGGTAGATGTTCACAAAGAGCAAGGCTGGCAAGAGAACGCGAAAGACAAGATTGTTCATCTGGGCGATA
>JBAZCM010000108.1:0-6381 GCA_041654935.1 Sphaerochaeta sp.
GTGGTCAAGGCCTACAAGGACTCTTTGGAGGAGGCCTGATCAGTGGCAATCAGAAAAAAACCTGATTGCATGGGAGTGAGTTTGTAGAACCTTGGAAGGGGGTCCGCGGCGGCGGGCCCCCTTCCCTTATTTCATCTGAATTGCTGTTAGCGGCGCTGGACCCACACCTCACTGATGGTGTGCTCTTTATCTTTGCCCTTCTGTTCAAAACGGGTCTCCGGGCGCCACGGCACCGGTGGGGCAAACCCGCCGTGCGGATTTACCAAATCCTCGACCTCGTCGAAGACCTCAAGCATTTGCTGGGCATACTCAAGCCAGTCGGTTACCGCATAGATGTACCCACCCTTGGTGAGTTTTTGGGCCAAGAGTGTTGCAAACGGGGCTTGGATGAGCCGTCTCTTATGCTGGCGTTTCTTAGGCCAAGGATCAGGGAAGAAGATATGAAAGCCTGCCACCGTATTGTCACCGATCATCTGGTTGAGTACCTCAACGGCATCGAAACGCATCAGACGCACATTGGAAAGTCCTTCCTTGCCCACCTTATCCAGCAGTTTGGTAAAGCCACTGAGAAAGACCTCGATACCCAGATAGTTGTACTGAGTCCGTTCGCGGGCTATGAGATGGGTCGCCACCCCCATCCCAAATCCAATCTCGATAATCGTCGGATTGTCGTTGCCAAAGACCATTTTGAAGTCCAGCGGCTTGCCATCGTAGGGAATAACGTAGTCATGATAGTAGGCACGTACCGCTTCGACCTGAAAGGATTTGAGGCGGGTTCCTCGCAGCACAAAGCTCTTGATCGAGTGCTTGTCAGTTCGCTCGACGCTTCGCAGCTCAGGTATATCGGCAAAGATGGTCTCTTGGGTCTCTCTCATACTCACTCCTACAGCAGCCTTTGTAGCTTCTCCATCAAGAAGAGAGCTTTATCTTTCAAGGAGACTGCATCAAGTTTCATATACATCACATTCATCTGTCGGGGGTCAAGCCATATTGACTTTGCAGAGAGGGCGATGAGGTTCATCACCTTCTGAATATTCAGGTCTGCGACCTTACCAAACTCCACGGCCACCACCTGGCGCCGTTCGGTCAGGCGGATAATCGAAAGCTTGCGACAGATGATCTTGATCTCAGCGATATAGAGGAGATTGGCCACCTCAACCGGTGGAGTGCCGTACCGGTCGCTGAGTTCACTGGTCAGGCTATGCAGCTCCTCCTCACTGGCAATTGAGGCAATCTTGCGGTAAATCTCAAACTTCACTGAGGGGGCCTTGATATAGCTTTCGGGAATGAAGCCGGTGTACTCGAGCTCCAGGAACACCTCCCGGTCCTCCTCTTTCAGCCCGCCCTCCTCCAGACGCTTGATCGTCTCATCGAGGATACGAATATACATATCAAGACCCACTGAGGCCAAGTGGCCACTTTGCTCACGACCAAGCAGGTTCCCTGCCCCACGGATCTCCATGTCCTTGAGGGCAACTTTAAATCCCGATCCCAGGCCGGTATGTTCACTGAGGATCTTCAAGCGCTTGATTGCCACTTCGGTAAGAGCGGTTTCAGCTGGGTACAGAAGATACGCAAACGCCTGACGGTCACTGCGCCCCACCCGTCCGCGTAGTTGATAGAGCTGACCCAGTCCATAGCGGTCAGCCCGGTCGATGATGATTGTATTTACGTTTGGAATATCGATGCCGTTTTCAATAATTGTCGTGGAAACGAGAACCTGGATGCCCTGATGGATAAAGCGGCGCATCGTGTCCTCCAACTCAACAGGAGCCATCTGGCCGTGGGCGCTCTCGATGATCACCGATGGCAGGAGGTTTTGTAGCTGAGCGACCACTTTGCTGAGCGTTTCGATGCGGTTGTGCAGGTAGAAGACCTGCCCTCCCCTTCCTACCTCTTCTTCGATAGCTTTAACGACCGTACCCTGATCCCACTCACCGATGACCGTCTTGATCGAACGGCGGGCGATTGGAGCGGTCCCCAAAAGGCTCATATCCCGAATTTTGAGTAGCGACATGTAGAGGGTGCGGGGAATAGGAGTAGCGGAAAGGGAGAGGCTATCGATAGAGGCGCGTAGCCCCTTGATCCGCTCCTTGTCCTTCACTCCAAAGCGTTGCTCTTCATCGATGATCAAAAGACCCAAATCACGAAAGACAATATCCTTTTGCAGGATCCGGTGGGTGCCAAAGAGTACATCGATGCTTCCTTCGGCGACCCCAAGGCGCACTGCCCGTTGATCTTTGGCTGTGACAATGCGGCTCATCAAGCCGCTACGCACCGGGTAAGAGCCGATACGCTGGATAAAGGTGCGGTAATGCTGTTCGGCCAAAATTGTCGTTGGAGCAAGGAAGGCAACTTGTTTGCCACTCATCACTGCCTTGAAGGCCGCTCGGAAGGCAATCTCGGTCTTCCCGTAGCCCACATCACCGCAGACCAGCCGATCCATGACATGGGGCAGTTCCATGTCTGCCTTGATCTCATCGATGACCTGCAGTTGGTCTGCTGTTTCATCAAAGGGGAAGGAGGCCTCAAATTGAATCTGCCAGTCAGTGTCCTTGGCGAAGGCAAAGCCCACACTGCGCTTACGCCGGGCATAGAGGTCGATGAGGTGGCGGGCCAACTCCTCGGCATTTTTGCGCGCTCGCTCTTTTTTGCGCTCCCACCCCTGGCCTCCCAGTTTATCCTTACGGACTGCAGACCCGTCGCTGCCGATATAGCGCTGCACGAGGTTCGCTTGTTCGATGGGGACATAGAGGATCTCGTCATCGGCATAGGCGATCTTGATGAAGTCCCGCTCTCGGTCAAAGGAGGAGACGCGGTCGATTTTGATGAATTGACCCACCCCATAGTTGACGTGAACGACAAAGTCTCCTTCGGCAAGGTCAACAAAGGAGTCCAAGGGCGAACTTTGGGTGTGCTGTAAGGTCTTGATGACCTGGCGCCTGCGCCCAAAGATCTCCCCTTCGGCGATGGCGATGACTTTCAGAGCCGGAAGAGCAAAGCCACTGCTCAGCGGAGTCTCCTCCCATTGGATGAAGGGGTATGCGCCGAGCATCTGCGAGAGACGTTGGCGTTGAAGAGCATTGTCACAGAAGATATGGACCTGCCATCCTTGGCTCTTGAGACTCGATAAATCTTCCTTCAAAAGGATGAAGTTGCCAAAGTATGAGCGCGGGCCCTCGACATCAAAGCGATGGGCTCGTTCATCCTGGCCGGCGATATCACGGACAGTGATCGAACGCTGCCAACGCTCTGAGAAAGCTGGATAGTTGAGTAAGAGTTCATCGGGCTTTGGAGCATCACGGTCTGCATGGAAGGCTTGGCGATAGAGTGAGCGTGCCTCACTCTCTAGGCTCTTGTAACTGGTCGCAAGGCGTTGATCCCCTACCCAGACCAACACATCCTTCTCGCCGATATATGCCTCGATCGAGCCGTTTTCGACCTGCCGTTGTTCATCAAAGAGGGTCAGATGCAACGCTGAGATCGTTGCCCGGGTCTGCTGGGTACTCGGATCATATTGACTGATTCGCCCCACGGTGTCCCAATCGGCGTAGAGCCGATATGGCCACTGTTCCTCAAAGGGAAAGATATCCACTACCTCGCCTCGGATAGTATATTCACCGGCTGCCTGGGTCGAGGGAGTGTTCACATAACCGGCTTCGGAGAGGCGCTCGCTGAGTGTGGTCGGATCAAAGCGATCGCCAACCCGTACGTGTAGGCGTGTCGACTCCAAGGCGTTTGGTGTGGGCAGGGTGGAGACAAAGGGACGGAGGTGGGTGACGATTACCCCCTCCTTGAGGTGGGAGATCTCAGCGAGCCGAGTAAGCTGTTCATAGGTGACCAGATCACTTTGGACAGGGCTATAGAGCTGACGGCCAGTTGACGGCAAATAAACAATCTTGGTCCCCAGGTCGCGGCCACGATAGTCGCGCAAGAGCTGTTGAGCGCTATCTTCGGTGGGACAGACAAGCCACAGTCGACCACCGCTCTTTGCCCGTATGGCGAGGGCGAAGCGGGAGAGCGGGTATCCGTCGAGCCCTTCGACGGTGAGTTTGTACTCCTCCTTCCCCCATGCCTTGTAAGCAGTGCTTGTTTTACTATACGATTGGACGAGGGTCGAAATTGGCGTTTGCATAAACGCCACTACCCTACCATGAGCAAGAAGGTTATGCAATAGAATGAATCACACACTATCCCCTGAATCACTAGACAATCTTGCCCACTTGGTCCGCTCCTGTGGCCGTTGGGCACATGCGCAACAAAAAGAGATTACACGTACCTATAAGAGCGACGGAACTGTTGTCACCGAGGTCGACCTGGAGATCTCCAGACGGATCATCGAACACCTACAGGCCAACTTCCCCCAGGCTAATATTATCAGCGAGGAGAACCCACTGCCCTTCGATGAAGAGGCTGCGTGGACGTTCATCCTCGATCCGATCGATGGAACCGATGTCTACTCACAAGGTATGCCATGCTGGGCGGTGGCCTTGGCTATTCTTGATAATGAGCGCAACCCCGTAGGGGCTCTGATCAGCGCCCCTCGATGGGGAATCGGAGAGGAGGAGCTTTTCATCCGCCTCGATCCAGGTGGAGTTCTGTTGGTCAATGACCAGCCATTCACGCTTGCTGAGGATAAAGATTTCCCCCATCAGATCACCATGGGTTCCTTTGGTCAGCGCTATTTTGATTTCTCTCGTTTTGAGGGAAAGATCCGGATTTTTGGATCGGCGATTCTTCATCTGTTATCGGCGGTCATCTATCCTCACGTCCAAGGAGCTCTTGCCCAAAGCTGTTACGCCTGGGATATTGCCGCCGCCCATGCGGTACTCAAGCACGTTGGCATGGACGTAGAGTATATTGATGGCAACCCCTTCCACTACTCCGACCGCCTGCTCATCGAGCGCAAGAAGTTCCATCCCCCGCTTTACGCGGGCACCAAGGCCTGTATCAAGGAGCTGGGGCGTCTGCTTCCTCCGGATGAGCGGCACCGCTGATCAAGCCCTTCTCATGCCATCGGCGGGCTAGATAGATACACGGGGTGTCGAGCAGGGCTACGACCCACTTCAACACATAGGTCGATAGACCGATTTGTATGAGGGTTGTGCGCCCATAGACTCCCCAAAACGCCACAAGGACGAAGATAATCGTGTCGATGAGTTGACTGACGAAGGTCGAAAGGTTGTTTCGGATCCACAGGGTATGCCGGCCAGGACGCCGGCGTCTCCACCAGTCAAAAGCCCATACATCGTGAAGATTGCTCACCAGATATGCTGCAAGGCTCGCTAGAGCGATGCGTGGCATCAGGGAGAAGATAGCACGCATACTCTCTTGGATGAGGTCGCTGGGCGCTGGCTCAAAGAGCAGGGCCAACTGCATGACAACGGTCATGGTGAGAAGACTAAAAAATCCAATTCCTACCGCTTTGTAGGAGTCACGCTTGCCAAAGAGTTCACTGAGGATATCGGTGGCCAAAAAGCCCGTTGCGTAGACGATATTGCCAAGCGTAGCTTCAACTCCAAAGAGCTGAATATTCTTGGTGACTTGGATATTTGCCACGATGACACTGATGGGCACCCAGATGTACAGCCCAATTTTCCCCCAGAAGCGAAAAGCGAGCATGATCAGGGCAAAGTTTACCACCAACATCACCAGCCACAACAGTTCATTCAAAACCCACACCCCTTATCTCTGCCCTTCCACTACAGAAGGTATCATTAACCGCCTCGACAAATTCAGTGCGTACCACAGCGATGGTCTGCACCCCTTCGGTTTTCAACGACGCTTCAAATGCGGGCAGCAAAGCCCTCCCAGCAAGCTCTAGGCGTCCAATCTCATCAAAAACGGCGACCTGCGCCTGCCTAAGCGTTGCAATGATCGACGCATTGGCCCATGCAAAGGCTTCTTCGTTGATATAGAAGCGTCCAAATCGAGGCCAGTTGGGCTGTATACGCTCACTGAGGACAAGCCACTCTTCTCCGCTTTTAAGGTCTTTGAGGGTATACTCGGTTTTTTGTTGATTTGCAAGGGCTAGGACCCCACAGATACGCAGCGAGCGCCATTGAGGGCTCGCCAGCATGTTTATCAAATAGGTACTCTTGCCTCCGTCCTTGGGGGCGGTGATCAGAATCGGTCTAGGCACCATTGAAGAGGCCTTGCAATACGTCGAAGGCACGCATCGAGTCCTCTCGCTTGATTACAAAGGTCAGCTCATTCATCGTTGAGACGATCTCGATGACGTTGATCTGCTCCCAGGCAAGGCGTCTGACTGCTTCGTAGACAACCCCTGGGGTCTGCAAAAACTCACCGGTGAAGACGAGGGTCAAGGCAACCAGATCATCCATCTGGTTGAGGACCTCTTCGCCCTGTGCCAGGTCATTG
>JBAZCM010000109.1:0-6359 GCA_041654935.1 Sphaerochaeta sp.
GATCGATGACGAGGTCCGTCAGACCCTAGAGGCCCTCGACATCAAGATTTTAACAACCGAGGCTGTATGAGCGATCTTCCCGCCCCTATTATCTCACTGGTCGGCTTTACCTCCAAAGAGGAGATAGCCACCTACGTAGAGCAAGTGCCCCAGGCACGTTTTGAACTTGCCTATACGATGAGTGCCTCTTTTCTGCAAGAGGTCGCTCCCCTGATCGAAGGGAAGGTGGTCAGTGCTCATGCCTGCTGTCCCTCTGAGCCAATTTTTCCAAACTTTGCCTCCCATGACGAGGCGGTTCTTACCGAAAGTTTTGAGGCGGTCAAGAGAACCTTGGCCAACACCCAAGCCTTTGGGGCTGACATTATGGTCCTTCACCCAGGCTATGTGACGGACTTTTCAATTCCCGCAAAGAATGGAGAGCGCCAAAGACTTTTGGCAGATCCCTCCTTTGAGCCATACATCGGCATCACCGAAGGGGCGATTTGTCGCAGTGACTATATCGACAGTGAGGTCTATCAGCGCCACAGCGCCCAAGCTACCACCCAACTGGTCAAAGTTGCTGCCTTAGCTGCCCAGTACGGGGTGCGCTTAGCTGTGGAGAATCTCAACCCACGGGTAGCCTATCTCTTTCAGACCCCCCAAGAGATGGTAACACTGACCCAGGCCAGTGAGCAAATCTACCTTTGCCTCGATGTGGGACACCTGTTTATTGCCAGTGCGGTCTACGGCTTTGACTACCTGGAGGCAGTGAAGGAGATCCTGGCAACTGGGAGGGTAGTGAACTGCCACCTACACACCAACGCAACCTCAAAGAAAGATGGGCGGTACAGCGATGACCATCACTCCATCGACCGACACGGCTTTCCCATTGATGAGACCATTTGTCTGTTGGCAGAGGCTGGGGCAAACCTCGTTTTGGAGACCATAGAGGAGCCACTATACAACACAAGGCGTATCGCTGAGCTCTTGGAGGCCTGTCGTGCGTCTGGTTGAAGAGCTCTGCCTCCCTAAGGGCAATAATCTTCGCCCTAACGAAGATGGTGTCTTCTTCAACAACCACTATGCGGCAGTCGTCGATGGCTGCTCTTCAGCCCAGCCACTTCCCTTTACTGACCGACGCAGTGGAGCCATTGCCAGAGATTTGTTAGTAATTGCTCTCAAAGGGTTAGACCCCAAGGCAACCTGCCAAGAGGCGTTCGCCGCTCTCAATGAGGCGATTGTCCGCTGGTATAAAAAAGAGAAAAGTGTTACCTACTTTCATGAGAGACCACATCGAAGACCTAGTGCGTATGTGGCAATAGCCAGTGCTTATCGACGCGAAGTATGGGTGCTCGGAGACTGCCAAGCCTTGGTCAATGGGGTGCTCTATACCCACCACAAACGTATCGATACCCTGATGGAAGACTTACGTGCTCTCTTCATTGAAGCTGCTCTCGTCAACGGAGTCTCGATTGATGAGCTGCTGGAAAATCCACAGATTATCAACGATCAGCTTCGCCCGATCATGGCCAACCAGCCTCTCTTTCAGAACGCTGAAGATGGATCTTCTTACGCCTACCAAGTCCTCGATGGATTCTTTGTTGATTATGAATCAGTACAGTGTATACCGCTTGGTGATGAGCCAACTGAAGTTGTCTTGGCTACTGATGGGTATCCAGTACTTGCACCTTCGCTCCAAGAGAGTGAGTCCGAACTTGCTATTCTTTTGCTCGAAGACCCCCTGTGCTACAAGACAATACGATCGACCAAAGGGGTAGAGGGGACGAACAACTCCTACGATGATCGCTCATATTTGCGTTTAATTGTCTAAATTGGATATTAATACAAAAAATAAGCAAAATTACCCCAAAAGAAAAACAATGCACAAAAAAAGAAAGAATTTCCTTGCGTTTTAGCAGTACCTGACCGATACTGGACATATCCACGGCCCTTGGTTGCAAGGGCTATAACAGTAGGAGGAAGGGAATGAAAAAACTTTTGATTGTCCTGCTCGTGCTCGGTGTGTGTTTCACACCGGTCTTTGCACAAGGTGCAGCAGAAACCAAAAAAGTCGACAAATTGGTCATCTACAGCGGTGCCGCTGAGGATGAGGCCGAAGCTTTGACCAAAAAGTTCAACGCATTGCACCCTGAGATCAACGTCTCAATTATCCGTGCAGGAAGCGGTGAGTTGGTCAACAGAATCTACAGTGAGCAGCCCCGACCCGGCGGTGACATCGTCCTGATGATTGCCAAGGAGAACATGGAGCTTGCCTACGATTACCTCGCACCGTACAAGACTGCCAACCACGACAAGATCGACGTGTCGGTCCGTGACAGTGCAGCAGTACCTCGCTTCTATGGATCTTCGATGCCCTTGCAGGCGATCATGATCAACACCAACATCCTCAAAGAGGGCGACCGACCGGTGGCATGGAAGGATCTGACCGATCCCAAGTACCGAGGTGAGATCATCCTGGCAAACCCAGCGCTCAGTGGATCTGCCTACGCCCAGCTGTACATGCTGAGTAACCTCTATGGCATGGGCTACATGGCCGACCTGGCAAAGAACGCCGTCTTTACCGCTTCCTCCACTGCAGGACCTGAGTCAGTTGCACGGGGAGAGTACGCCATCACAGTCACCGGTGAATCGAACATCGGTAAGTACATCGGTGAAGGCGCTCCGGTAACGTACGTCTATCCCTCTGAGGGAACCGGTGCTCGCTTTGATGCCACCGGCATCATCGCCAACGGTCCGAACCCTGAGGCTGCAAAGCTCTTCATGGACTTCATCACCAGCTTGGATGCGTATGAGATTATTCGTACCACCCGTAACCGCCGTGTTGTTACCACTGAATTGCCCGGTCCAGAGAACCTGCCGTCGCTCGCCGAAATCAAGCTCTTCCCCTATGATGACATGGAGGCCAAGGACTTGAAGGAGCAACTCGTAACTGAGTTCTCGAACCTGATGTAGTTTCCACCACTGCCCGGGTTCGCCCGGGCAGTATTATGCCATAAGGAGCCTGTTCTACCATGAGTCTGAGTCTGACCTACAAACACGTGAATAAAATCTTCGGTGAGAACACGAAGAATCCCGTACACGCCCTCAAAGAGGTGTCGTTCACCATCGAACCTGGCGAACTCTTCTGCCTGCTTGGCCCATCGGGGTGCGGAAAGACCACCCTGCTGCGCTCTACTGCTGGCCTTGAGTCGATCACCAGTGGTCAGATTCTTTATGGGGAGCGTGATATCACTGATATCCCCCCATTTAGACGCAACATCGGCATGGTCTTCCAAAGCTTTGCCCTCTACCCCCACATGAATATCTTCGAGAACGTTGCCTATGGCTTGAGAGTCCGCAAAACCCCTGAGGATGTGGTTAGAAAGAAAGTCACTGAGGTCATGGAGCTCGTCGGCCTTACCGAAGAGCTGAAGCGTAACCCCTCACCAACCGGTCTCTCCGGTGGTCAGCAGCAGCGCGTCGCAATTGCCAGAGCGCTGGTCTATGACCCAGATATTCTGTTGCTCGACGAGCCACTAGCCAACCTTGATGCCAAGCTCAGGCGGTACATGCGCGCTGAGATCCGTCGCATCCAAAAAGCGACCAACATCACCACGATCTTTGTTACCCACGACCAAGAGGAGGCGATGGCCATCGGAGACCGCCTTGCCGTCCTGCGTAAGGGAGTGGTTGAGCAAATCGGCACCTCCAACGACCTTTACACCGGTCCTAACAGTGCCTTTGTCTCCAACTTCATCGGAAAGATGAACTTCTTCAATGCGACCTTGAGCGGGCCCAACACCGCAACGCTGGACAAGGTCGATGTTGAAGTTACCGTCAAAGCCAACAAGGTACGCTTCTCCGACACCCTTGATGCTGGCACACCAGTACTTGTTGGTGCCCGGCCTGAGCAGATGGAAGTACTTACCAAGGCTGCTGAAGGAGCAGTTGAGGGGGTGGTGCAGATCATCCAGCACCTGGGTCAAGTGGTCCGCTATGAGGTGATCCTCGACTCTTCGATCAGTGAAGTTCCCTTGGAGATCGATATGCCTGGCATGATTGAGGGCGTCGGTGAACAAGATCAGGTCTTCGTACGACTGAAGAAGGGCCTGCCTTTCCTCTTTAAGGTGGAGGACCGAAACTGAGATGAAACGAACCCCAAAAAACCTGCAACACTCTGGTCGGTTGGGTGAGGTCGTTAAAAAGGACATCACCCCATACCTGGTCTTCGCCATACCCCTGACCTTTATGGCGATCTTCTTGATCTACCCGATGTTCATCACCTTGGCTCGCGCCTTCATGCCTGCAGGCAATAAGCTGGCCTTCGGCTCGTTTTCACTGCAGGGCTTCACCAAGTTCAGTGAGTCGTTGATGTATCGCAAGGCCTTGGTCAATTCATTCATTGTCAGCTTGGCGGTAACTGCCTTCTGTATCCTCATCGGCGTGCCGATGGGATACTTCGTCGCCCGGGTTAAGATGCCTGGTAAGAACCTGATGCTCAGCCTCGGGATCCTGCCGATCATCATGCCCTCCTTTGTCGGAGCCTTTACCTGGGTAATCCTCTTGGGGCGCCAGGGGGTGGTGCGTCACTTCCTCAATATCGTCCTGGGGCCTCTGGGGATCGAGGTGCCAACAATCTATGGAATGTTTGGCATGATCCTCTGTATGACGCTGACCTACTACCCCTTTGTCTTTCAACTCTCCTATGGCGCCTTTGCCTCTGCTAACTCCCTCTTGGAGGAGGCTGGTATGCTCATGGGGGCTCACCGCTGGTACATCTTCCGCACCATCACCTTCCCTCTGATTCTCCCTAGCCTCGGAGCAGGGGCACTGTTGGTCTTCGTGCGGGCCATCGGAAACTTCGGAATTCCTGCGATCATCGGTGGAGACAAGTATGTATTGCCCACCCTGATCTACTTCCGCGTCAACGGGTTCTGGGACCTCAACGGAGCAGCCTCTATTGCTGTGATTAACGTTCTGATCACCGCGTTGGTCCTGTACCTGCAGAAGCGGGTCATCAACCGCCATGAGTATGAGACCATCTCGGCAACCCACTCAGAGATAAAACAACATGAGGGTCTGACGATTCGCATCATCGCCATCATCTACTGCTCCCTGGTGTTGGTCATCAGCCTGCTGCCGCAGATCACCATCATCATTATGTCCTTCTACGAGAAGTGGGTTGGTCTCTTCCCAGAAGGTTTCACGCTGAAGAACTACATGCGCATTCCTGTCTACTCACGCAAGGAGCTCTTCAACACCTTCTACCTCTCGGTTTTGGCAACCGTTCTAGCCGCTATCCTCGGCTCCTTGGTCGCCTATATCACCGAGCGTAAGAAGCCCAGGGGGGCCGCACTGCTTGATATGTCGATCATGGCTCCTTTCATCCTGCCAGGGACGGTCGTATCAGTGTCACTGCTCTCGGCGTTCAGTGGCGCCTCGATCATCGCACTGGGTGGAACCTATACGATTATCGTTATCTCTTACATGATCAGAAGGACTCCGTATGTCTATCGCAGCGTGGCAGCGAGCCTGTCACAGCTCAATCCTTCACTTGAGGAAGCCTCTACCATCGCCGGGGCGAACTGGTTTTATACCTTCCGCCGTGTCAGCGTTCCCTTGATCATGCCGGCGATCATCGGCGGATCAATTCTGACGCTGACCACCCTCCTGCAAGAACTCAGTACAACAATCCTTCTCTATAGCTCGCGAACCCGAACCGTACCCATCCAGATTTATGGGGCGGTAGCTGACGGCAAGCTCGGAGAGGCGAGTGCGCTGAGTGTGGTGCTGCTGGTTGTGGTCTTTGTCATCGTCTATGCAATGAACCGCAAACAGGGTAAGTCCATCGCCTCCTCCTTCAAGATGGGTTGATGATGGAAAATGAGCGCCGCTTCTATGAAGATTACCTCGTAACACAAGTGCTCCCATTCTGGGAGCACGCCTTTGACGAGGAGTTTGGCGGCCTCTTTACCTGTTGGACCAATGATGGGAAGCGGCTCGTCTCCCCTGACAAGTACACCTGGTCACAGGCGAGGATGCTCTGGTGTCTCTCATATATGCTCCTGTACGGTGACCTGAATGAGGAGAGGCGAGAGCGCTATACCCGCTGGGCAGAAGGGCTCTATGACCTTCTCTCCGACAATGCACTATTGGCTGGCGATGATGAGGGGTGTGCTTTTCTCTTAGAACGTGATGGGACTGCCAAAGAACCAAGAGCAGGCAGTGGTCTCTATACCTCGATCTACGCCGATTGTTTTGTGATCATGGCCTTTGGCCGGTGGGCTGAAGTTACCAGTAATGCACAGGTTGCCAATCAAGCCCTCGCCCTCTATGAGAAGAGCACAGGACTTATCAAAAAAGGAATTATTAAAACCGAT
>JBAZCM010000110.1:0-6250 GCA_041654935.1 Sphaerochaeta sp.
CCCAAGGGAGATGGCGGCCTCCTCAATGGTCAGCGGAATTTGTTGCAGTACCGCAACCGAGGAGCGTATCGTATACGGTATTCGCCGAATGATCAGCGCAAGGACCATGATCGTGGCAGTTCCGGTGAGCATGAGCGGACGTTTGCTGAAGCTGAGGACAAGGGCGATACCGACAACCGAGCCAGGGATAATGTACGGTACCATCGAGAGTGTATCGATGATTTTGTTGGCGAAGTTAACCCTTCTGACGACCAGATAGGCGATCAGAACAGCAATGACAATCATAAAACCAAGAGCGGTGATACCAATTTTGAAGGTATTGGGGATCGCCTTCTTCAAGTGGGTAAAGGCAAACCGATAGCTATCCAAGGAGTATCCAGGGACAAAGAGCTTGCCGCTTGTCTTTTGGAATGAAGAGTAGATGACATAGATCTGAGGCAGGAAGGCGAGGATGACGACAAACCAGCTGTAGACATGGATCGCTACATTTTTCAGTCCGTGTGCTTGCTTACGTTCAATGGTGTTCAGTGCATTCATCGTGAAGCGATGGCGGCGGCTGAACCAGTTCTGGATGAGGAAGATACCTGCGGTGATGACAATACCGATAATACTGACTGTCGCTCCGAAGAGGTGGTTGCCACCGGTCTCCGAGAAGTACGCATCGTAGATGATGACCGGGAAGGTCTTATACCCTTCTCCGATGAGTAGCGGTGTTCCAAAGTCAGCAAAGGCACGCATGAAGACGAGCAGCGATGCTGCGATGATCGTCGGCATGGCAAGAGGGATGACCACGGTAAGGAACATCTTGATCCCACTGCGTCCCATATTTATCGACGCTTCGAGCAGCGAGTTGTCGATGTTCTTCAGCGCCCCACAGACGTAGAGGAACACCAGCGGAAAGAGCTGCAACGAAAGGACGAGCAGAATACCTTTAAAGCCATAGATTGACCCAACCTGGATTCCTACCGCTGCGAGCATCTTGGTGAAGATACCACCTCGTCCGAGCAGCACGATCCACGAGTAGGCGCCGATGAAGGGCGCTGACATGCTACAGAGGATGACGAGGATCTGCAGGAGGGATTTTCCTTTGATCTCGTACATCTGGTAGAAGTAGGCAAGGGGTACTCCAAGAATCAGGGTGACAATGGTGGTAGTGATACTTACTTTCAGCGAGTTGCCAATCGAGCGTACATAGTATCGCTGGCCAAAGAATGACCTAAAGCCATCGAGGGTGAATTGTCCATCAGGTGTTATGACTGCCTCTCGCAGCAGCCGGGTAAGTGGATAGACCAAAATGACGGCATACAGAGCCAAGACAAGGATGGTAACTAGGCTCCAGACATCTCTCTTCTTGGATAATGCTGTAGCCATCATAAATCTCCAATGTGTGCATCGAGGTCATTGATGACCCCTTCTACGAGGTTTCTCTTCCCCTGCGCATCAAAGACATTGATCTTCTCCGTCTTCACTCCCAGGGAAATCTTTGTTCCCTTCTCGATAATGCTATCGATCTGTGATTCCTGGATGATCTCTGCCTTCTCTCCATTCTCAAAGTGGATGAAGTAATGGGTGTTGAGCCCCAAGAAGACCGCATCATCCACATATGCTGCCACCCCCTCCTCATCAAAGGGTTTTACAAACAGCTCTTCTGGGCGAATTGAGAGAATGATGTCTTGTTCTTTTCTCTCTTCGGCCTTGATGGTATCCACCTCAAGCTTATAGTCGCCCGGCAGGGTTACGAAGGTCTTTCCGTCCACAATCTCCAAGTGTGATTCAAGGAGGTTGGTCCTGCCAATAAAGGTAGCCACAAAGAGGTTCGCAGGTCTCTGATAGAGTGACTTGGGCAGGCCAATTTGTTGAATCTCCCCTTTGTCCATGACAGCGATCCGGTCGGAGACGGCCATCGCCTCCTCTTGGTCGTGGGTAACATAGACTGTGGTGATTCCAATTTCATTCTGAATTTCCTTGATAGCGGTACGCATCTCCACCCGAAGCTTTGCATCCAGGTTTGAGAGCGGCTCATCCATCAACAGGACATCAGGAGTAATTGCCAAGGCACGAGCGAGGGCTACGCGCTGCTGTTGGCCACCGGAGAGACGCTCTGGCATCCGGCTTCGGTACTCCTCAATCTTTACCAATTTCAAGAACTGGTCGGTCCTTGCAACAATCTCCTCTTTGGAGAAGTTGCGGTTCTTTAATCCAAACGAGACATTCTTCTCAACTGAGAGGTGAGGGAAGATCGCGTAGTTCTGAAACACCATCCCAATATTCCTCTTCACCGGATCCATATCATTGATCCTCACTTCATTGAAGAAGAAATCCCCACCCTCTATTGTGTTGAAGCCAGCGATCATGCGCAGTAGCGTAGTCTTGCCACAGCCCGAAGGCCCAAGGAGGGTGAAGAACTCACCCTCCTTGATATCCAAAGACAGGTCGGGAATAATGGTGTTTTCTCCGTACCGTTTTACAGCATTACGAATTTTAATATCAACACTCATTTATTCACCTTTTTGAACATTATCTCGAAGCGGTTTCAAACAGACGCAGCCACCTGGCACTCCATGCATCCTTGTTCTCTGCACAGTAGGCGAGGTCCTCGTATGCAACGTTGATCTCGGAGAACGGCTGCATAACAGGGGTGGTGTTTCTGATGTTAGGATTAACAGGTCGGGCGGTCGACTTGGCGATCTCTCGCTGACCGACATCACTGATCAGCCAATCCATGAACAGCTTCGCATTATCCATGTTCTTTGCACCCTTGATGACCGCAGCACCGGCAGGAAGCCACACAGCACCTTCGGCAGGATAGACCAGCTTGACGTTGGTAGCACCATCGACGAGCAGTCCAACACATGGGTCCTCATAGGAGACGCCAACTGCATACTCACCGCTTACTACACCCTTGTAGATAGCAGAGGATGAGTTGATCATGATGCCGTTGAGCTGGCCAGCAAATTTGGTGACCCAGTCCCATGCTGCTTCGTCGTAGGGCTCATTACCCATGACCAAGAGCATATTGGTCAGTTCAGCCCAAGCGCTGGAAGAAGCTGCCGGGTTTCCAAAGGCAATACGGCCCTTGAGAGCCGGGTTCATGAGGTCCTCATAGCGAGTGAACTTGTTCGGATCGAGTCCCAGGGTCTTAAACACGTCAAGGCTTAGGAGCAGAGCTGCAGAACCGTCAAGGCAGTAGCGAGTAACGACACCGTTGAGGTTGCGGTATGCTTCAGGAAGTAACTCATCACCTTTTGCGACGTATGGCTCAAAGTATTCGGCGTAGTTGATACCATTTGCATAGTTCACACCACCGTACATGACGTCGGCCTGCGGATTTCCTGATTCGCTTACGATACGCTGCAGTACCTCTCCGGTTCCCATGGAGAGAACAGTCACATCGATACCATACTCATCACCAAAAGCGTAGGCGGCATTGGCCAGTGCATCGGTGTTGGGAGAGTAGATAACAAGACTTCCTCCACCAGTCTTGGAATCTCTAGTTCCTTGAGCTCCTACCATGGCAATTGCCATCACGAGAACGACTAAAACCAATAGTGTTTTTTTCATTTTCTTTCTATTCCTCCTTCAGAATTTCCTAGAAAAATGGTCGATTTAAATTGTCACACACGCATATTGGCAAGTCAAGAATAATCACGGAGAAGAGAGAATCGTTGGTGAAACAACAAAAACAACACAGAGAAATACATTCAAAATTGACGGACTAAAGGTGCTCGTTGGCAGGTTTTCTCCCTCTCCATATAATTGAGCGGTGGCCAGAAAGGTGGTACGCTGACCCTACGTGGTAAAGAGCGCATGAATATTACAAAAATCATCGGCCAATTCGACCTCGCAGGAACACTGCAGTCGCTGACATCTAACAAGGAGGGGTTGATAAACAACACCTACATCTCGACCTTCGTCGACGAGCGTGGAGTGCTTCATCGCTATACCCATCAGCGCCTCAACCGTACGGTGTTTCCCAACCCCGAAGCGGTGATGACCAACATCTTATTGGTCACCGACCACCTACGAAGAAAAGTTGCAGACCGCTCGGATGCAGAGCGCCGTTGCTTGGTGCCGGTTCCCACTAAACAGAGGGCGTGGTGGGCATACGATGAACAGGGAGAGCTGTGGCGTACCTACCACTATATAGGCCAGGTCCAAACCTACTCCTTTCTCCGAGATTCCTCTCTTGCCCAGCGCTTTGGCAGGGCGGTTGCGACCTTCCAAGCCGACCTTGCGGACTTTCCCAGCGATTGGCTCACGCAGACCATCCCAAATTTTCATCACATGGGCGTACGGTATGAACAGTTTGAAACGGCAGTAGCTGAAGATAGAGCCAAGCGCCTAGGCAATGTTGGCGAAGAAGTAGCATTCTTCACCGCAAATAAAGAGCGGGCAATGGGCATTACTGAGGCACTGGAGCGTGGGACAATACCACTACGGGTGACACACAATGATACCAAGGTAAACAATGTTCTCTTTGATGAGGTAAGCGGAGAAGGACTATGCATGATCGACTTGGACACGGTGATGGGCGGATCTGCTCTCTTCGATACTGGTGATATGATTCGCACCGGCTGTATAACTGCAGCCGAGGATGAGCCCGACCTTCAGAAAGTGCGCTTCGACCTTGATCTCTTCAGAGGTCTCATCGGCGGATATCGATCGGTTGCCGATACCTTTCTAACCGAAGCTGAGCGGTCGCTTTTGGGGGAGAGCGGCAGAGCCATCACCCTTATTATGGGACTGCGGATGCTCACCGATTATTTGGTAGGAGACCAGTACTACCGGGTGGCATATCCAGAGCACAACCTTACCCGCGCCCGTACCCAAATCAAACTGATAAAAGAGATGGACCGGCACTGGGACCAGATTCAAACAATTTGTCATGCCTCCTCTCATTTGCCCACCGAGTAAATTGACAGGGCGAGGGGATTTCCTCAGGGTTATTGACAAACCTAGGAGTGCTGACTATAGTGATAACCCGATTGACGGGTGTATAACTATGTCAGTCGGTCTCTTATGATGGAGAGATGTCCGAGTGGTCGAAGGAGGCGGTCTTGAAAACCGTTGAGGCGCGAGTCTCCGAGGGTTCGAATCCCCCTCTCTCCGTATTGGACAGGTTTTTTTACAATGGAGAGGTGCGAGAGTGGCCGAATCGGGCTCCCTGCTAAGGAGTTGACCTGGTAACGGGTCCGGGGGTTCGAATCCCCCCCTCTCCGGAATGGTTTTTTTATAGTCGAGGCCATAGCTCAGCTGGATAGAGCATCAGTTTGCGGAACTGAGGGTCAGAGGTTCAAATCCTCTTGGTCTCAAAACAACGTGTTTATGTCAAGTCATAATCACCGGGAGAGATGTCCGAGTGGTCGAAGGAGACGGACTCGAAATCCGTTGTACCGCTTGCGGTACCGAGGGTTCGAATCCCTCTCTCTCCGATACCTTGGATTTTTTTCTTACTTGGAGAGGTGTCCGAGCGGTCGAAGGTGCACGCTTGGAAAGCGTGTGTGCCAAAAGCACCGGGGGTTCGAATCCCCCCCTCTCCGTTTCCCAGTCAACAGATTCTGAGCTATGGGTACCCACCCAACCCCGTCAGGACCGGAAGGTAGCAGCGGCAAGTGGGCGGCCCATGAGACTCAGGGGATTTGTTGGCTGGGTTTCTTTTTATTAGCGTACATTTTTCGGTCAGCGACCTCGATCATGGCATCAAGGCTTTCAGAGTAGCCGGTTGCATGACCGATGGAGACATTTACCGTAAAGGAGAGCCCTCGTTGGCGAAATGCGTCGGCGAGACTATCGCGAAAACGTGTTTCCATGACTTTCACCAAACCCTCTGGTGCATCGAGGGCAAGGACTAAAAACTCATCACCACCCCATCTTCCAATGATGTCCGAGGAGCGGAAGTTCTGTTTGAGGGCTGTGGCTACAATCTTAAGGGTACGATCGCCCTCTTGATGGCCAAAGGTATCGTTGACCTGTTTGAAGAGGTCGATATCGATGCTCAGCAGGACTTGTGGAGCACCAAGGCGCCGACCATGGCGTAGCTCTTGTTCGGCCATGAGACGAAAACCCCGGCGATTGTAAAGACCGGTCAATTCATCGGTAAGGGCTTGGGTGAGTAGCTCCTCTTCCTTGGCCTTGTACCAACTGAGATCGCGGATCAGGATAATCGATTGGTCGTGGAGCTGGGTATCAATCCATGAGAGCTGGACCCAGCGTTGATAGGCCTTCATCCGAACCTGGATGACCATACCCC
>JBAZCM010000111.1:0-6234 GCA_041654935.1 Sphaerochaeta sp.
AGCGCAAGAAGCGATTGTAGGGATCATGTCCTTCTCCTTTATGGGCGGCTCGATGGGGTCGGTAGTCGGTGAGAAGATTACCCAAGCGCTCCTAGAGGGAGCGATCCGCGGGGTGCCGGTAATCCTCTTTACTGCCAGCGGAGGGGCTCGCATGCAGGAAGGGATTTTCAGTCTGATGCAGATGGCCAAGACAGCCAGCGCAGCAGCACTGTTGGAGGAGACCGGAACTCCGCTCTTCATCGTGCTGACTAACCCCACCACCGGAGGAGTCACTGCCTCCTTTGCGATGCTCGGTGATGTGATTCTTGCCGAGCGAGGAGCGGTTATTGGCTTTGCTGGTCCTCGGGTTATCGAGGGAACGATTGGCGAACAACTCCCCGAAGGGTTTCAGCGAGCAGAGTTTCAACTGGAGAAGGGATTCGTCGATGCGGTTGTCGAACGCAAGTCACTGCGCCAAACACTCTCCTTTTTGATCAAGACCCACACCAAGGAGGCTAGTCATGTTGGATGAGACTCCGCGCTTTAAAGATGCTGTCACCCATATGGAGTCAAAGGCCCAGCTCTCCTCATGGGAGCAGGTGCAGAAGAGCCGCCGACTCGGCCGTCCTGGGACTATGACCTTCATCTCTCTGATCTGTGACTCCTTTATGGAGCTACATGGAGACCGCGCCTATGGTGATGACCCTGCGATGGTAGGGGGTATAGGGATGGTCGATGGAAGGGCGGTAACCTTCATCGGAAACCGTAAGGGTTCCAACCTCAAAGAGAACGTTCGCTACAACTATGGGATGAGTAACCCTGAGGGATACCGCAAGGCGCTGCGCCTTGCCAAGCAGGCTGAGAAGTTTGGCCGTCCTATTGTGTGCTTCATTGACACCCCGGGTGCGTACCCAGGGCTGGGTAGTGAAGAGCGGGGGATTGGGGAAGCCATTGCCCAAAACCTGAAGATCTTCTCTACCCTCAAGACCCCAATCCTTGTCTTCATCATCGGAGAAGGGGGATCGGGAGGAGCTTTGGGTATCGGGGTGGGCGATAAGCTGTATATGCTCGAGCACGCGGTCTATTCAGTAATCACTCCGGAGGGATTTGCTTCGATTCTTCTTCGTGACCCTTCAAAAGCCGCCGAAGCTGCTGAGGCAATGAAGATGACAGCCAACCACCTCAAGGAGTTTGGGGTGATTCACGACATCATCGAAGAGGGCAGCGCCGAAGAGACGGCCGCTGCCATCAAGGCGATCATCACCCGAGATCTTGATATCCTCTGTTCAAAGCCCACGACCCACTTGGTTCGCTATCGGATACGTAAGATCCGTGGTATCGGAGAGGTCAGTGGCATCAGCAAGACATGGTGGAAGCCACTTCTCGCGGTCTTTGGTAAGAGCGCCAACCTCTCCTAATCTTCTTTGAGTTCTCTCTTAGACCTCTGGGGCGATCCTCTCAAGGTTTCGATACCCCCAGAGGAAGAAGCTGGTGGTGACGATGAAGGCAAAGCCATCGCTCACCGGAGCTGCCCACAGGATTCCCTGTAGCCCAAAGTAGTGGGCGAAGAGGAGGATGGAGGGGATCAAGAAGAGGCCTTGACGGCTGAGGATGAGAAGAAGTGCTGTCTTACTGCGCCCGATTGCCTGGAAGAAAGAGCTAGCCACTACTTGAAAGCCGATGAGCGGGGTGAGGAGGAACCAACGCACCAAGGCGTAGGTTCCCAGCTCTAAAAGAGCAGGCTCTCGGTTAAAGAGACTGACCATCGCCCGTGGCCAGATGCGTGTAGCGGTATAGCCGACGAGGACGACCATCGTCGCCCAGAAGATTCCTAGCTTTGCTGCCTCCCGTACCCGGTCATACTTCTTCGCTCCAAAGTTGAAGCTGATCAACGGCTGTACCCCTTGGTTGATGCCGATGACCGGCATCAAGAGAAGGGTCTGTAGGCTGTTCACTATCCCCATCGCTGAAATTCCCAAGTCCCCTCCATGGGCCATGAGGGTCTTGTTGAGGATGACGTTCAGAAGGCTGCTGACAAGCTGCATCGAGAAGGGTGGGACACCCAGACTCATGATGTGGCGCATCACCTTCGGATTGGCCTTGATGCCCTTGAGCCTGAGTTTTATGCGGCTCCTCTTACCCAAGAAGTAGGAGAGGACCCAGATGAAGGAGAAGAACTGACTGATGATCGTAGCAAAGGCAGCTCCCTTCATTCCCCAACCCAAGACATAGATGAAGATCGGATCGAGGATGATGTTCGTCCCTGCTCCCAGGAACATCGAGAGCATTGCAACGCGGGGCGATCCATCGGCTCGGATGAAGTGGTTCATCCCCATGCTTGTGATGGCAAAGATCGAGCCAAAGAGGATCACACTCAAGTAACTCTTGGCATAGGGCATGATCTGTTCACTTGCTCCAAAGAGGGCAAGCAGGGGCTCTAAAAAGAGTAGGCTCGCCAAAATGATGACGATGCCGGTGCCTACCAGAAGAATTACTGCATTCTGCAGGACCTCGGCGGCTTCTTTCTCCCGCCCTTGGCCTAGGCGGATTGAGAAGAGGGTCGCTCCTCCAATACCGTAGAGCACTCCCATCGCCAGGAGGATGATCATGATCGGGAAACTGATAGTGATTCCTGCAATCCCGTTTGCACCAAGATCGGGGGCATTTCCGATATAGATGCGGTCAACCACGTTGTAGAGGGCGTTGACCATCATACCAACGATTGCCGGTAGGCTAAAACGCCATAAGAGGCGGCGGATTGTCTCGATGCCGAGGGGATTCTTCTCTATCGCTGTCACTGTCTGTTGCATCGTTCCTTACTCCTGATCAGTTGCTTCAAGGGCGGTATATAGGGAGAGGCATAGTTCGTTGTAGGCAGTACTGCCAATTTCTTCTTCTATCGATTGATTCCACACATCGATGATCGGCTCAATCGAGGATTGGAGATCTTTAGCTTTATCGGTGAGAAAGAGGCGGTTACAGCGCTTGTCCCTGCTATCGCAGATTCGCCTCAGGTACTCTTTCTTCTCCAAGGATTTTACTGCTCGTGCAATTGCTGCCTTATCGATGGAGAGGAGAAGGGAGAGCTCCTCCTGGGTGCGGTCCTCTTGCATGTAGAGACTGCGCATGATTCCGACCTCTCCACTGGTAAGGTCAAAGGGCTTGAGGGCGTTGTTCAAATAGGCAATGTTGCGGCGGTGCAGGATCGCAACAAGGCGACCGAGGCTCTGTTTCATGAGATGCACTGTACAAATTATTGGTTGACTAGTCAACTAATATTTGACAGGATTCCGCAACTCCATGATATACTCATCCCACCATGGATACACAACCGACAATCGCCTTGCTCTATGACTTTGATAAGACGCTTACAACGCGGGATATGCAGGAGTATACCTTCATCCCCAAGCTCGGTCTCAGCGCTCCTGAATTCTGGACTCGCGCCAACGAATTGGCTAAGCGAGAACAGATGGACCGGATCCTCGCGTACATGAAACTGATGCTCGATGAGTCTAAGCGTCAACAGCAACCGATCAGAAGAAGCGACTTCGTCGCCCTCGGCGCTGACCTTGAGTTTTTTCCAGGAGTGGAGGGATGGTTCTCCCTGATCACTGAGCGTGGCAACCAACTTGGCCTGAACGTTGAGCACTACATCATCTCAAGTGGCCTTGCTGAGATTATTGAGGGCTCAAAGATTGGAGATAAGTTCTCCCGCATCTATGCCTGTGAATACCTCTATGATGAGAATGGGGTAGCAGTTTGGCCCAAGCTTGCGGTTAACTACACAGCAAAGACTCAATTTCTCTTTAGGATCAACAAGGGAGTGCTGGATGTCAGCGAAGATGAAGCGCTCAACGCATACACCGCTGAGTCTGACCGCCCTGTACCGTTTCGCAATATGATCTACATCGGTGATGGCCTTACTGATGTACCTACCATGAAGCTAGTAAAAGAGAGTGGTGGTTCTTCAATCGCAGTGCACGCTGAAGGTGGCCCTGCTATCGCCCATCGTCTGATGAATGAGGGTCGGATCAACTACTATGTTGAGGCTGACTATCGGCCTGAGGGAGCTCTCTATGCGCTGGTCTCTACCATCCTAGAGAAGCTTGCAGCGCAAAACCTCTTAGAGCGTCAGATGGCCAGCATGCGCGACGACGCTTTGCCGACTCGTTAGGCCCCCTTCAATAAGGGAAGCCAAGAGCTCCATTCCTTCTTTCCCTGGATGTACTCCATCAGGGAGCAAAGGACTATTTGCTTCGATATGATGTGCGGAGAGGTCAATAAGATTCGCCTTTGAGTATCGACTGACGATGTCTCGAATCGTCTGAGCGGTATCCAATTGTGTCCACCCATGGATGTTTGGGGTCGTCAATGAGCGATCGATTCGCTGAAGCGGTGTGCAGAAGTAGAGGGCGCTGTCACTATGGCGAAGGAGCATCGAGCTGACCAAAGAATCGTAGGCTTGGGCGAAGATTTCCAAGGTAGTAGGATCGTCGAGTTGTCCCCAATCGTTGGTTCCACCAAAGACGATAATAATTGAGCCTTTCAGGCACTTCTGCCGCTCTTCGTGCTGGAAGCATGAAGTTGCGGGACGCGCTCCAGTGTAACTGACGCGTGCCCCCGAGTAGGATTCGTTACAAAGGAGGGTGAGGCCCATCCGTTTGGAGAGGATCGACCACCAGGTCTGTTCAACTTCTTTGACGTCGTATTCTTCACGTGGATAGAAAACTTCGTTCTGAGGAGGGTGATATCCTTTGAAGGTAGAGATGGAGTCTCCAAGGATAGAAAAGGTCCGATTGCTCATAGGGCTACTCTAACGCAGAGCCGGTCAAGGCGCAAGATTTTATTTCCTAGCGAATGCCTAGAAGATGATTTCACTGTATCACTCAAGGCTGTAGATTATTTCAGTTATCCCATTACTGACCGAATGGATAACCGATTTCATTGTAAAATTTCGGTACTTGTTACATTTATGGTTTTCTGAGATCCTGATTAGGTATTACTGCATTGCTTATATCCAGACATTTGTTGCTCTAAGCCTACTAATATTATACCATTGTCCGAAAAGCCTTGCTTAGTGAACCGTGCTGATAATGATATATTTAGAGGAAAATAATGAAAAGAACCTTATGGTTAATAGTGGCTGTTTGTATTTCAACAAACCTTTTTGCAATTGATTTGAGTGTCCTCTCTGAAGAAAAGCGTCTCGAATACCTTAAGAATTCACTTAGTATAAATTTCGATACGGTTATCCAATCGTCTGCCTATGGATCATCATACCAAGGAGTGGCGTTTGCTCGAGGAAGCTCAACGCAAAAGGAGTTTTGGACTCCATATTATGGAAATCAAGCAATAAGCAAGGCGGATTTCTTTAGGATTGTTGGTGAGGAAGCGTTGGCGGTCAATCAGGAAGAGATCGTTATAAGCAATAAGAAAAATAGAACAATTGCAAATACATTTTATGGCATAGGATTCGGATTGACTGGTATTGGCCTTATTGTAGAATTATTACCTCTTCTTAGTGACTCTACAAAATTGGGAATGACAATGGTCTATGCTGGTGCAGGGATTGCATTGGGAGGGTTAGCCATTGCAACTATAGGATTGCCTTTTGAACTTAAATCCAACCAGGAGCTCAATGTATCGACCAATTTTATCATTGGTCTCTCAGAAAACTACAATCTAATGCTCTATACGTCGCTAACAAAATAATTCAATTGGAATGAAGAAGTCGTACTTATTACAAAATCTCTCATGAATTACAAGGTGTGTTTTTAAACTTCTCGTCCAAAAAGATTCTGGGGAATAAGGTTTGCCCTATGGGCTTAGTTTGCGGAAAAGATTAACCCTTAAAGAAAAGTTCAATGATTCTAAAAGAGGTTCTGGAAGATTGTATTCTTTTACAAGATCAAACAGTTTAGGAATACCGCTTCCCCATTTTCTGATAAGCCCCATATAGATAAAGGCGTTAGTAAGAGCCGGGTTTCTTGGCCTTGAAATGCCCTTTTTTATCTTCTCGATAGCCAAATCGTCATAGACCATTCCAGGTGCGGTGATTTCAAGCCGGTCAGCGTAGAGCGCAATCTGGATTTTCTCAGGGAATAGATAGTTTCGCTGACTTACCACATAGGCAATCAACCTGAATTTCGTGGATTTTGTACATACGTCTCATACTGATAATCTGTCCTGACCTCAAAATCCTTCCAACAAAAGAAATAAATCTTTTCAAAAGAGCTTGAATCTGTCTGTTTATGT
>JBAZCM010000112.1:0-6068 GCA_041654935.1 Sphaerochaeta sp.
CCCCACTCTTTGAATTGGATCTTCTCTTCTTCAGAGAACGTATTTCCAATGCACTTACTGTATGGTACCAAAGAGCCGGGTAATAAGCATCAAATAATGTAGTCATTGGCTTAACTTCCTTAATTGAGGCAACATTGGCTCTCAATACTATCAACGGTATCCTAGCACTCTTTTCACTCGACACAATGCAAGTAGCAATACCGGTATTCTCGAGTCTATAGCTATTTTTCAGGATTGAGGACAAGGTCTGTACAAACTTAAAAGATATGGTATAATAGTTCGTACATCGGAACAGCGTTCTGATATACGAACATTATGGTTGAAAAGATAGCGCCTACCCATCGCACAACCTCTCGGATCCTCGATATCATCGAGTATGTATCCCAGAACCCGGGATCCTCTTTGGCCCAGATATCCCGTGAACTCTGTATCCCCAAAGGAAGCCTTCATCCCCTCACCTGCACGCTTACTGAGCGCAAATACTTATACTATAAAAGCCGTGAAGAGCGCTTCTATCCCGGCGAAAGCCTTTTTATTTATGGAAATAAACACGTAAATGACAGCGATTTACTAGAGCGAATTCGGTCAGTGATGCTACGCATCAATGAAATAACTCATGAGACGCTTTACTTTGGCGTACTCAGTGGCCTCGATGTCCTGTATTTGATCAAGATGGATACCCACTCTCGATTCCGGGTAATCTCCAATCCAGGGAACAAACTGCCTGCCTACTCCACCGGCTATGGTAAAGCACTGCTCAGCCAGTACACACGCCAAGAGATCGAAGAGTTTTATCCAGATAGCTCCCTCAAACCGGTAACCGAGCATACCCTTGGCACTGTAGAACAGCTAAATGATCAACTGGATTTGATTCGAGAGACAGGCTTTGCCTATGAGAAGGAAGAGTCGACGGTGGGTATCAGATGCGTCGGAGTTTCCATTGAGGTAGATGGCCAGGTGCTTGCAGGCATCTCTATCGCAGTACCACTATTTCGGTATACCCAAGATCGCGAAAGAGAGTTCAAGGACCTAATCATTGAAGCTAAACACGAGATAGAAGAGATAATTGGCGGTCAACGAGCCGCATGGATCTATGGAACAGGAGTTGAAAAGCATGCATGAGGTAGTAACGATCGGCGAAAGTCTGGTGGCCTTGATCCCAGACAGCCACACAAAACTCAGATACGTGAACACCTTCTCCAAGGTGGTAGCAGGAGCTGAGAGCAATGTAGCTGTTGGATTGGCAAAGTTGGGTCACAAAGCCAGCTGGCTGAGCAAGGTCGGAGCCGATGAGTTGGGCCACTACGTCATTCGCGAACTTCGCGCCGAGGGCGTGGACACCAGCGCTGTGATCATGGACAGTGACCATCCCACCGGCTTGATGATCAAAGAGTTCACTCCTTCATTACAATCCTCGGTCTATTACTATCGAAAGGGGTCTGCTGCCAGCACTCTGAGCGTTGATGAGATTGATTGGGATTTCCTTCGTAAGGCAAAAATCATTCATATCTCTGGCATCACCCCTGCATTGAGCCCGTCATGCAAAGAGGTAGTCGAAGCGGTAGCTCGCTTTGCCAAAAAAGAGGGCATCCCATTCAGCTTTGATCCAAATATCCGTAAAAAGCTATGGAGCATGGAGGAGGCTACAGAGACTCTCACTCCCCTCTTCTCTCTTGCTGACCTCGTTCTACTCGGTGATGAAGAGGCTCAGATCCTCTTGGGAACTGACAAGCCGGAAGAAGTAGTCAGCATATTACACCAAAAAGGTGTTTCAACCGTTGCCTTGAAGCTCGGTGAGAAGGGAGCATACGTCTCTGACGGGAAGAGTGCGCACTATATTGCCGCTCATCAGGTTACCGTCGTCGATACCATAGGGGCGGGCGACGCCTTTAATGCAGGCTTTTTGGCAGGCATCCTCGAAGGCAAACCCATCGAAGCCTGTGGACGGATGGGTGCCATTATGGGAGCACTTGCTGTTGGCAGCTATGGAGATACCGAAGGGCTACCTGATCGCAGTGGCTTTGATGCCGTAATGCACAACACCCAGGAGGTGCAACGATGAGCAATGTCGATCGTGTGTTACAACGAATTGGAAAGAATAAGGTAATCGCCATTCTTCGCGGTGTACCAAGTCAGCATGCCCTTGATGTGATCAAAGCGTTGCGTGATGGGGGTGTTGAGGCAATTGAGGTTACGATGAACAGCCCCGATGCCCTTTCGATCATCGAGCAAGGTCAGAACATCGAGGGCGTGATTGTCGGAGCGGGAACGGTTCTGGACAAACCAATGGCTACGGCTGTCATCGAACGTGGAGGACAGTTCGTCCTCGCCCCAAATCTTGACGTGCAGGTAATCCAGACCTGTCTTGCCAAAGATATCTTACCAGTTCCTGGCATCTTTACACCCACAGAGCTGCATATAGCAAGCCAAGCTGGTGCTCCCTTGATCAAGGTCTTTCCCGTCTCCTCAGTGGGGCCGGCGTATATAAAGGATCTACTCGGACCATTTGGTGGCTTGAACTTGCTGCCAGTGGGGGGTGTGTCGCTGGATAACGCCCGAGATTTCATGAAGAATGGAGCCTACGCCATTGGCGTTGGATCGTATTTGGCAAATCCTGCATTGGCAGAGCGTGGAGAGTGGCAAACTATCACCGATCGCGCCAAGGCATTTGTCAGTGCGGTAAATTATTGAGCAAATAGCGCAAGGTATGCGTTATAATAAAAAAAAGGAAAAGAGGTAAAGTATGAAGAAAATTCTAGTTACTTTGTTGCTTCTGTCACTGGTCATCGGTTCGGTGTTCGCCCAGGGCGTCGCCGAAGCATCCGCGGACACTTATCCTGATAAGCCAGTATCAGTTATCGTACCCTACGCCGCAGGCGGTGGTACTGACCTGATCGCCCGTGCTCTCGTTGATGCAGCCAAGGGTTCATTCCCCCGCAATATCACCGTTGAGAACCGCACCGGTGGTGGTGGCGCAGTTGGTATGTCCTATGGCGCAAATGCCAGGCCTGATGGTTCGGTCATTACGATGATCACCGTTGAGCTGGTCACCCTTCCTCACACTGGAACCGGTGCTGGACTCTACTACGATCAGTTCAAGCCGATCATGATGCTCAACAGTGCTTACAGTGCAGTTACCGTTCAGGCAAACTCACCGTACAACACTCTTGGTGATCTCTTGAATGCTGCGAAGACCAAGAACCTCCGCGTCGGTAACTCTGGCGTCGGTGCAATTTGGCACCTTGCAGCAGCCGGTCTTGGTAAGGCAGCTGGCGTTGAGTTCAACCACATTCCGTTTGACGGCGCAGCCCCTGCGATCACCAGCTTGCTGGGCGGTCACATTGATGCAATCACCGTCAGCTACGCTGAGGTTGATAGCCAGGTCCGCGCAGGCAACCTGAAGGTCCTCGCAGTTCTCTCCCCGGAGCGCATCCCCTCCACCCCGAACATCCCCACCGCCATTGAGCAGGGCTATGATGTTTCGATCGGTACCTGGAGAGGCTTTGGTGTTCCTAAGGATACGCCGCAGCCGATCGTTGACAAGATCTACAATATTTTCAGCGAAGCTGCAGCCAGCAGCCAGTTCATCAACTACATGAAGACTACCAACAATGACATCGACATCCTCGATGCCAAGAACTATGGTGAGAAGCTTGCAGTAGATAACGCAATGTTCAAGGCTCTGATTGAAGAGCTTGGACTGAGACAACAGTAATCATTATGTGTGGGCCACAGTTGTGGCCCACACTCTCTTTTTTTAAGGAATAGCCTGTATGAAAAAAGCAAACTTCATCGTCAGCGGCCTCTTCGCTGCTTTTGCCCTTGTGGTGATTTTCATCGCCAAAGGATATCCCCCCAGCAACCACGGAGTTCCCGGTCCGGGAATGTTTCCAATTCTGATTGCTTCCCTGATTCTCATCTCATCAGTAATTCTGTTTATCTTCACTCTTCGCATGCCCCAACGCACCGATGATACTATCGACCTGAAGAGTCGATCGATTATCAATGTCTATGTTACGATGGCTGGCCTGATCCTCTACATCGCGGTACTACCGCTGATCGGGTTTGTCACCTCGACATCAATCATGCTGATCCTCTATATGAAATGGTTCAGCAAACGACCCTTGTGGAAGTGTGTTCTCATCAGCGTTCTTTTCACTGTTGGGATCTTCTTGCTCTTCGGCAATGTACTGAACGTGCCGATTCGATTCGGCCTGTTGATCTAGGATAGGAGGTGTTGCCATGTTACTAGAAGTCCTAACTGCAGTATTCAATCTCCAAATCACCCTGTTTATCATCCTTGGAGTCTTCACCGGTATTTGTATCGGTTCCCTTCCTGGCTTGACGGCCACCATGGGAGTGGCCCTGGTCCTTCCCCTTACCTTCGGCATGGACGCCATTCCAGGCATCCTGCTGTTGATCGGCGTCTACGTTGGTGCCATCTACGGTGGTTCAATCTCTGCCATTCTATTAAGAACACCGGGAACGCCTGCCGCTGCAGCCACTGTACTGGATGGCTATGAGTTCTCCAAACGCGGTGAGAGTGGACGAGCTCTGGGTATCTCGACTGTCTCTTCATTCATTGGTGGAGTCGTCAGTGTCATCGCCCTTTGGTTGATCAGCCCACAACTTGCAAAGCTCGCCCTCCGTTTCAGTGCCCCAGAGTTCTTCCTCTTGGCAGTCTTTGGTCTGTCGATTATTGCCTCCATCAGTGGCAATAGCCTAGCAAAGGGAGTGCTCTGTGGCGCATTGGGTATCTCCCTCTCTTTCATAGGCATCGATAGCATCACCGGCTACCCACGCTTTGTCTTTAACAACGTAAACCTTTTGTCGGGTATGTCCTTCATTCCAGTGATGATTGGCCTCTTTGCGATGAGCCAAGCCTTCACTACCATTGAGACCATCTTTACTCCCGACCAAGTCACTCAGAAGATCACCAAAGTCTGGCCGACCAGAAGTGACTGGAAAGTCATCCTGCGCCAAGCTCCCATCAGCGGAGTGATTGGAACGTTTATTGGCATTGTCCCCGGAGCTGGAGCCGAAATCGGTGCCTTTGTCTCCTATGGACAAGCAAAGCGAACCAGTCGCTATCCAGAGCTCTTTGGCACCGGTATTCCCGACGGTATCTCTGCCCCCGAGGCAGGTAACAACGGGGTGACCGGCGGAGCATTGATTCCGATGCTCACCATGGGAGTCCCCGGTGATGCGGTTGCCGCAATTCTCATCGGAGCGCTTACGGTGCAAGGACTACAGCCCGGTCCACTGCTCTTCACCGAGCATACTACGCTGGTCTACTCAATTTTCTTGGGAATGTTCATCGCCAATATCGCCATGTTGGTCCTTGGATTGTCCAGTCTCAAGCTCTTTGTAAAGGTATTGTCAGTTCCTAAATCAATCCTCACTCCGATGATCTTTGTCCTCTGTGTGGTCGGATCGTATGCCATCAACACCAACTTTTTCGACGTTGGCGTCATGTTGGTCTTCGGTGTGTTGGGTTACTTC
This sequence comes from Sphaerochaeta sp., assembly GCA_041654935.1. GTDB lineage: Bacteria > Spirochaetota > Spirochaetia > Sphaerochaetales > Sphaerochaetaceae > Sphaerochaeta. The sequence continues at coordinate 5,503 of JBAZCM010000112.1, forward strand.
ATGCAGAAAGCCGACATATCGGTCTCCCCTGCAGTGTTAGGTCTGATTCTTGGTCCTATGGCTGAGTCGAACTTCCGCCGCGCTCTCTTGATGAGCGAGGGAAGCTACTCAATCTTCTTTGATTCTCCCATCGCCTGGATCTTTGTGATCCTCACCCTCTTCACCTTACTCGGTCCTACGATTGGTGAACAGATAAAAAAGAGACGCCAAGCTTGAGCGTCCTATTAGGTCTATTCCTTTTTAGAAGCGAGGCAGCAGCCTCGCTTCTTCTCTATGGTTATGCTGCGTTGGAGGGGCTTTGAATACGGGCGAGCCAACGGCCGATGCCCTTGCCATAATTGGCGCTATAATGCAGGGCTGCAATCTCGGGCAACACCTCTTTACCGCGCTCCAAACTTAAATAATAGAGATGGTCGATGATTTCAAAGACCAGGTCTGCCTTCCTTCTATGAGGAAAGCTCATTGCCGCGGTCCAGCTATCGAGCAGTTGGACTACCGGCTCATAGATATTTGACTGCCAAGAGAAAGTGGCCTCATCCCAATTAATGGTGTAGCCCAGCTTCTTG
>JBAZCM010000113.1:0-6054 GCA_041654935.1 Sphaerochaeta sp.
ATTGAAGGGATGATGACCTTGGTCAGCGTTTGACGCTCGTTTGCCCCAAGGTCCCGAGCCGCTTCGACGGTCGAGTAATCAAACTCATCCATCCGGGCGGTCACTAACATAAAGACAAAGGGTAGGTTAAAAGTCGTGTGAGCGACGTATATGGTAAACATACCCAACCGAATTTTTACAGCACTGAAGAAGATCAGCATCGAAATACCGATGATGACTTCAGGAAGCACCATCGGTAGATAACTGATGGTGGTAATGTATCCCTTGCCCTTGAAGCGATACCACTTGATCCCTACTGCGGCGAGGGAGCCGAGGGCTACCGCGGTCGCTGAGCTGGTGAGGGCGATGATCAGGCTGTTACGGAAGGCGCTCCACAGCGAAGGGCTTTCGAAGATCAGCTTCTTATACCAGATCAATGAAGCGCTCTCCCACACCATACCTTTGGCACTGTTCAGCGAGAAGAAGGTGACGATAAAGAGGGGGATGAAGAGGAAGATGATCGTGATGACCAGCATGAAGACCGAGAATGAGAAGCCAGTTCTTTTTCGGTGGACGTAGTTGCTCATCGCTGCCCCCTTGCTGCCCGGTGGTGGGCACGCACGCGCTTCTCCAGCGCTTGTGGGGTCTTCGGTCCATCTTTTTTCATCATCTCCTCACGTTTGCCGGTATAGAGCATCCAGAAGACACCTACCAGGCTGACTACGGTGAGGATCATGGAGAAGGCACTGGCAAGCGGCCAGTTACGGGTCTTTGATACCTGGTCGACGATGATGTTACCGATCATCGTCGAATCCTTTCCACCAACGAGCAGCGGTACGGTGTAGGCACCGAAGATCGGGATGAAGGTAAAGATGAAGGCAGTATAGATACCGCTTTTGATATTGGGCATCATCACCTTGAAGAGAGACTCAAACTTTGTAGCCCCCAGGTCGCGCGCTGCATCCAAAAGGGAGAAATCGAACTTATCGATGGTGGTGAAGATAGGCAGGATGGCAAAGGGAAGGTACATGTAGATCAGTACCAGCACTACCGCTCCGTTGTTGTAGATGAGCTTCAAGCCCTCATCGATCAGTCCAATTTTGATGAGCATCGAGTTGACCAGCCCTTCGGTGGAGAGAATGAAGATCCAGGCATAGATGCGGATCAGCGAGTTGGTCCAGAAGGGGATGATGATCAAGAAGAGGAGGAGGGTCTGGTACTTGGAGCGGGCCATCGCATAGGCGCAGGGCAGGGAGATGAGTAGGCAAAGCAGGGTAGCGAGCACACTGATCCAAATGGTGCGCACAACCACCATCGCAAAACTGGGGTTGAACATCTCCCGATAGGCGTTAAGTGTCGGCTCAAACTCAACACCACCATAGAGGCCTCGCTTCATGAAGCTATAGAGGATGATGATCCCCAGAGGAATGGTGAAGAAAAGGGTGAACCACATCCCCATCGGCCAGCCGTAAGCGCTGCCCAAGAGCTGCTCGCGCTGCCGTGGCTTCAGGACCCGTTTCATTGTGAGGTGTCCTTGACGAGATAGCCGTCGTCGGCGTGCCAACTGACATAGACGGCATCAAGCCACTCAATGTCAGGTCCATCGTCGAGGAAAACGGTGTGTTGTTTGAATACTTTTACAAGCGTATCAGGACTCTCATCAAGCTTAACATAGAATTTGGACTGGAACCCACTGTACACCGGCTCTTCGACAATTCCCTTGAGGGTGTTGACCTCAGTACGGGTAGTCCGGGGTGGGCCACTGGTGATGCGTACCTTCTCCGGGCGAACGGTGAAGTCCATCTTTGCCCCGATGGGTTGTGGGTCATAGTCGGTGACCATGACGGTGGTATTGAGCGCCGGTACATCGACGTTCATCAAGAACTCTTCACCATAGGGCTCACAGCTGAGGATGGTACACTCAAAGATGTTGGACTCCCCAATGAACTGGGCAACAAAACGGGTAGCTGGAGCCTCATAGATTTCATAGGGAGTGCCAATTTGCAGGATCTTTCCCTTGTTCATTACCGCAACCCGGTCACTGACCGAAAGCGCTTCGCTCTGGTCGTGGGTGACGTATATGAAGGTAATGCCAACTTGATCGTGGATATGGTCCAGCTCGATCAAAAGACTCTGGCGAAGTTTTGCATCGAGGGCAGAGAGTGGCTCATCAAGGAGGAGCACGCTCGGCTCATTGATGAGAGCTCGAGCGATGGCTACACGCTGCTTCTGTCCGCCACTGAGCATCGAAGGCTTTTTGTAGAGATGTTCTTCCAGCTGTACGAGACGAATGTATTGTTTGACCCGCTCATCGATAGTCTTCTTGTCCATGCGCTTCAGGCGCAGGGCAAAAGCGACATTCTCATAGACGGTGAGATGGGGAAAGAGTGCGTAGGTTTGGAAAATGGTGTTGGACTGTCGTTTTTCAGGGGGGACAGAGAGTACGTCCTTGTTGTCAAACGCTACACGTCCGCTATCCGGGTAATCAAACCCAGCAATAATCCTCAGCAGGGTGGTTTTTCCACAACCTGAGGGACCCAAGAGGGAGAAGAACTCCCCTTTCTCAATGGTGACACTCACATCATCGAGTGCCTTGAAATCGCCATAGGCTCGGGTAACCCCTTCAACGGTAACTTCAACACCTTTCAATCTTTTCCATTCCCTCCCTTCGTTTCAGGCATAAAACTTTCAGCGTATGAAACCTTAACGAACAATTCGGAATATCGAATATTTAAAACGCTCTGTCAAGCAGTCTATCCAAAATCGTGGAAAATTTGAAGGGATGAGTCGGCATGCTTTTACCCTTATTGCAACGTGAAGACTGCGGCTACCGGCCAATGGTCGCTAAGGATCTCTCCGACAATCATATATCGAGGACTTGTTGCCAGTACTGGTCGCTAACTCATCTTCATTCTGCCGACAGCAGGCTGCGAGTTTTTTAGAAACCATTGCTGAAGCAAGAAGTGTAATCATAAAAAACCCTTGCAAGCCATAAAAGCTGCAAGGGTCGTTGGTACGCCAAAGAGGTCTCGAACCTCTGACCTACTGCTTAGAAGGCAGTTGCTCTATCCTACTGAGCTATTGGCGCACGATTGTAGAAACGCTAAAACTGTAGCGGAAAAGTTATAAAAGGTAAAGAGCGAAGAAGAGAAAACGGGTTTTAATAAATTATATTGAGAGCCATATGGTTGCGTATTGCACAATGATTGAGATTGTGTTATAGTACAGACACCTAGCAAAGGACTAGGAATTAACGATTGGAGGAACACAATGTTCAAACAGATAGACCTTACGTATGGATTTGCAGATTTAGAACCACATATCGATGAGTTGACCATGGTGACTCACTACACCAAACACCACGCCGCTTATACCAATAACCTCAACGCCGCAGTAGAGAAGGACGCATCACTTGCAGGCAAGGGGATTGAAGATATCCTTGCTAACCTAGATGCAATTGGCGATCAAGGTATTCGCACTGCTGTTCGCAACAACGGCGGCGGTTATGTCAACCATAACCTGTACTTTGCCACCATGAGCCCGAAGGCCAAATCCGCACCAGAGGGGAAACTTGCTGATCGGATCAAGGCTGACTTTGGTAGCCTCGATGCATTGAAGGATGAAGTAGCCAAGCAGGCTGCAGGCCGCTTTGGTTCAGGATGGGCATTCTTGGTTGCACACAAGGATGGAAGTTTGGCAGTGGTCAACACACCCAACCAGGATACCCCGTTGATGGATAAGGATGGGGGAGTACCAATTATGGGTATCGACGTATGGGAGCATGCCTACTACCTCAAGTACAAGAACCTCAGGGCTGACTATATCAAGGCATTCTGGTCAGTCTTGGATTGGGCTGCCGTAGAGAAGAACTACGAGGCAGCACTATAACCGAACACAGGAGGCTCCCTCGTGTGAGGGAGCTGCCTGAATTCTCTATAAGGAGTTATGACAATGAGATCCAATGAGATCGACAAGGCTGAGAGCATCCGCTTCTTTATCAAAGAGAGCAAGGTTTTCTCAGATCGCGATTATGACCGACTCGCTAAGCAAATCGAAGGACATCGCTATTTCCTAGGCAAGAAGCTGGGCTACACCATTAATTGGGATGAGGCCACTTTCTCTTGGCAGTCGAATATCTATGAGCCGGTAGTCCAACTGCTCGATAGCTGGACCGCATCTATGAGTTTTCCTCATAGAAGGAAGGCTGACCTGGTCTTTGAAATCATCGACCATCTCTATTATTTAAGTTTGGAGCGCGGTAAAGAGGTGTTGCCCGAGATTGCAGCCCTGCACTATAGCGCCAATTATGGCAAGGGCATCGGCCGCTGGCTCGCCCGTATTCAAAGCCCCTCCAACGCAGCATAATCATACAGAAGAAGCGAGGCGGCTGCCTCGCTTCTTGAAAGGAATAGACTTTTTAGGACGCTCAAGCTTGGCGTCTCTTTTTTATCAGGTCACCAATCGTAGGACTGAGCAAGGTGAAGAAAGTGAGCACTACGAAGATCCAAGCGATGGGAGAATCGAAGAAAATTGCATAGCTTCCCTCACTCATCAAGAGTGCACGGCGGAAGTTCGACTCAGCCATAGGTCCAAGAATCAAACCTAATACTGCAGGAGAGACCGATATGTCGGCTTTCTGCATGAAGTAACCCAAGACACCGAAGACCAGCATGACCCCCACATCAAAGAAGTTTGTGTTGATCGCATACGAACCTACCACACAGAGGACAAAGATCATCGGGGTCAAAATTGATTTAGGAACTGACAGTACCTTCACAAAGAGCTTCAAAGCTGAAAGGCCGAGAACCAACATCGCAATATTGGCGATGAACATGCCCAAGAAAATTGCGTAGACCAATGTCGTGTGTTCGGTGAAGAGCAGCGGACCGGGTTGCAACCCCTGAACCGTCAACGCTCCAATGAGGATGGCGGCAACCGCATCACCGGGGACTCCCATGGTGAGCATCGGGATCAAAGCACCGCCGGTGACGCCGTTGTTTCCTGCTTCGGGGGCAGAGATGCCATCGGGGATTCCCGTACCAAAGAGCTCGGGGTATCGGCTGGTTCGCTTAGCCTGCCCATAGGAGACAAACGCACCGATCTCAGCGCCGGCACCGGGGACGATGCCGATGAACGTACCGATCAAGCCACTGATGGGGGCTTGGCGCAAGATGACCTTCCAGTCACTTTTGGTTGGCCAGACCTTGCTGATCTTCTGGGTGACCTGGTCAGGGGTAAAGATTGTCTCAATGGTGGTGAAAGCCTGGCTCATTGCAAAGAGGCCGATCATCACCGGGATGAAGGACATGCCCGACAGAAGGTTCACATTATTGAACACAAAGCGTGGATAGCCGGTGATGCTGTCGATGCCGATGAAGGAGAGGGAGATTCCCAAAGCGCCACACAAAACTCCCTTTGCAAGGCTATTGCCGCTGATGGAGGCGATGATCGAGAGGCCGAAGACCGCCAGGAGGAAGAACTCAGGGGCGCTGAAGCGCAGGGCGAGCTTTGCCAATTGGGGACTGATCAACCACAGGGCGATGACACTGACCACTCCACCGATGAAAGAGGAGACCGTCGAGATGCCCAAAGCTCGTCCGCTTTCACCGCGTTTAGAGAACTCATAGCCATCGAGCACCGTGGCAGCAGCGGCTGGGGTGCCAGGGGTCCTCAGCAAAATCGCCGAGATTGATCCACCGTAGATGGCACCGACATAGACACCAATCAACAGCAGGATGCCGGGGATGGCGTCCATGCCGAAGGTCAGGGGAAGGACCAGAGCCACACCCATGGTGGCTGTCAAGCCAGGAAGGGCACCGATACAAATTCCGGTGAAGACACCGAGAATGATGAACAGGGTGATTTGGATATTGAATACTGATCCTAAGACTTCCAGTAACATGGCAATACCTCCTATCCTAGATCAACAGGCCGAATCGAATCGGCACGTTCAGTACATTGCCGAAGAGCAAGAAGATCCCAACAGTGAAAAGAACGCTGATGAGAACACACTTCCACAAGGGGCGTTTGCTGAACCATTTCATATAGAGGATCAGCATGATTGATGTCGAGGTG
>JBAZCM010000114.1:0-5972 GCA_041654935.1 Sphaerochaeta sp.
ACACAACAAGACCTATCGGCAGAACGCCCTGCTCTTTGGCTCTCTTTCGATGCTACGCTACTACAACGAGCGCCTTGGGTATGACTTTGTCTTCAATCCCATCGACTCAATAGAGCAGTGGAAAGAGGATGTAGTCAATGTCCACGATCCTCACCCGACCAGTCGGGAAGAGATACCTATTGGCCAAGTCAGTGCACTGGGCGGTGAGATTGCATTTCAAAGTGTCGTATCGGCTATACAATTTGCCCAAAGAGGAGAGATCTCATCAGTAGTCACCGCACCCTTGAACAAAGAGGCGATGCACCTCGCCGGGCACATTTATGCCGGGCATACCGAAATCTTTGGTGAGTATACAAAGGGTGAGCACTACGCCATGCTCCTTTACAGTGAAAAACTCAAGGCAATCCACGTATCAACGCATATAAGCTTGCGAAAGGCCTGTGATGCGTGTACCAAGGAGCGGGTCCTCACCGTTATCCGCCTCGCCGACCAAACGTTGCGTAAAATTGGCTATGAGCGGCCCAAGATTGCAGTTGCCGGGCTCAACCCCCATGCTGGGGAGAACGGGCTCTTTGGCGACGAGGAGATTAAAGAGATCATCCCTGCCGTTGAAGTTGCCAACGCAGAGGGTATCACTGCCATCGGGCCGATTGCTCCAGACACGGTCTTCTTAAAAGCCATGCAAGGCGAATATGATGTGGTCGTTGCGATGTACCATGACCAGGGCCATATCCCTTTGAAGCTTCTTGCCTTTGATAGTGGGGTAAATATTACCGTTGGCCTGGATGTTGTTCGCACCAGCGTCGACCATGGTACTGCCTTTGATATTGCCGACAAGCTCATTGCCAGTGAGAAGAGCCTGCTGGAGGCTATCGAGGTGGGAATGCGCCTCTGAGGCAAGCCTGTTGAGTGAAGATAAAAAGGGGAGGAGCAGCGCTCCTCCCTTGATTTGTTATAGGTATCCTTACTTCACGTACGGGATGGCGTAGGGGCCATCGCTGAGGTAAAGGACCTTCAGGGGTCTGCCACCCTCGCGCTCTTGGATCTCGGCCAAGGCAGCTTGGATTGCATCGTTGAACTCCTTGCCATCGGTAAGGTTGGCAATGTTCTTTCCAGGAAGGCCTGCTCCTTCACCCTTGGCGAGTTGGGGAGCAAAGTAGTAGTAGTGGTCCAAAGGAATCTTTTCAAAGACGGTGGCCCACTTCTGTACCTGCCACTGGTCGGGCAAGAACGGCCAGTCAGGTGAGTGCAGCAGTTTGGTCAGCTGCTCGCCACTTGAGAGGGCAAGGACTGCCACTACCGTCTTGTACATCACCGAACCGATGATGTCCTTCTTATCAGTGAAGTTGCCGACACTGATGAGATAGCCATCCTTCTTCATCGCCCCAATGGCTGCAAAGGCGGCCTTTGCAGTCTGGTAGTGGTTGATACCCACAAACCCACCATGGGTGACGACAACGTCAGCTTCCTCGGCGATGGGGATGCGGGCATAGCCCTTGACCATTTCGTAAGCCTGCAGGAACGCAGCTTCCATATCGCCGGCATAGACACCGGTGATAGCAAAGTTTGCATCCAAGGTTACGTTGATGATGAAATCCGATCCAGCCATTTTAGCAAAGGCGGTGGACTCCTCATGGACAGGGTTGCCATCGAGGTTCAGGTCACGGCTCTCCGGGTGTCCCATCAAATCTGCACCGTGGAAGAGGAAGGTCCCCATCTCACTGATCAGACCCGGGCAGATGGACTTACGTCCACCGCTGACACCGGCCATGAAGTGACTCTCTACCAAGCCGGTGAGGATCTTCAGGTCAGCGTTGACATACAGGCTGCTGATGCGCACTTCACTGCCACGCTCGGTCTTGCCAAGGTAGGTAAGTGCATCATTGTCCAGACAATCATGGTTGATGACCTGGATTCCCTGTTCAAAGACCCAAGGATCGACAATCCTCTCAATCTCATCGTCGGTCATCGGCCGGTGGGTACCGGTTGAGATCAGGGCGATGATCTTCTCTTTTTTATACCCTTCTTCAAGCAGAATCTCGATGATGGGAACTAAGATATTGCCCTCTCCCTTGTAGGGGACGGGGCGGGTGTTGTCACTGATGACAATCACAGCAGTAGCATCAGCATTCTTGGCAAGCTTTGCCTTGGCGATAGTACGCAGTGATTCGCTTTCAATCGGATTTTCCAGGGCGTCAGCGACTGCCTTGGCTGGATCGGTGAGAGCAGGGGGTGCCTGCATGCCATAGACTGCGGTATCGACCGGCAGTACCAAGTCTTCACCACTCTGAATCAGTGGATTCGGTATTCGCATTGATGTCCTCCAAAAAAGAGACGAGCAATCAGCCCGTCTCTTCGGTTATTGTATACAAACGAGCATTTACAGTCTACAACTGTTGGCCTTTATCGTCAATAACAGGACTAACTTCCATCCCATCACTGTGGACCAATCCTCGTTTCATCTCCCATCGGTAGAAGAAGTCTACGAGGAAGGGGACGAAGATTGCTGTGATGACAATTGAAGCGGCAACCTGGACAGTGGCTTTCTCAGCAAACGGCAACCACGAGGGGTCGACTGCTGCGATAGCGGCAGGAGTTGCAATAGCGTTTCCTGCTGTTGTTCCTACACCCGCACCTACTGCACTGGTAACCCGCATTTTCTTGGGGATCAAGAGGCGGTAGATGAAGTAGGAAGGTACACCGGTGATCAGGAGGGTCATGAATCCAAGGATGATACCCGGGATACCTGCCTGAACGAGGGTCTGCAGGCTGAGGCCAGCGCCCAACGGGAAGGAGAAGGTGAAGATCGCGATGAACATACCCGGCTTGAGGAAGTCACGGAACTTTTCATCAAGGTTACCGAGGATCATACCTGCGATGATCGGAACGATTACAGCAACCAGGTCAATGAGAGGAATGGTCGCAACGCCTGCGATTCCCATGAACATCATCTCAAAGAACGGTCCGTCGTTCGAACTGATGATTGCAATTGCTCCGACGTCTCCCTCGTCACCATACTTGGAGGCGAGAGCGGTGTACAGACCACCGTTGGAGTTGGACATAGCACTGATCATTGCCAGTGGTGTTACACCGAGGAATGCAGCCTGAGGGCCAGCAACCTTAGCAAAAAGAACACCGACGATAACACCGAAGAAGACCTTACTGGTGTTTAGGACCATGCCCTTGTAGACTGAGACTCCAGCGGTCTTCAGGTTGATTTGTGCACCACTGCAGAAGAACAGCAATGCAATGAGCGTCAACGCACCGGTCTTATAGAACGCAGTGGTGAAGCTACCAATCATCAAAGCGCCAGGGAAGAATGTGTTGAATAGCATTCCCAGTAACAACGGGACTACCATCATTCCACCAGGAATCTTGTTGATTGTGTCTAAAATCGGTACTTTACCCATCTTCATAGTTTTCAATCTCCTCATAATGTTGTCTTGAACATACCAATGAGTATACAATAGCATAAGGTTGTGGAATGTCCAGCATTATTGTCAACATAATAACTTTTGTCAAAATTACGTACGTACAGCGATATTTTCGTTTGTTTTTCTTGATTGGAGTAATTATTCTCCTCATTGGGCCACTTCACGCCGCTATTTTGCCTAAAAATGTTGATATCGGCCAAATTATTGAGCCCCAAGAGGGGAGTGTTGAAGCATTGGCAAAAGACGCCCTGAGTGAACCATACACCCTTGATTGGATACAAAGATATGTTCCCGCCTCCTTGCAAGCAGGCTTTGTACACACCAACGATGAAGCGCTTAGTACCATCCTCGGTTCAACGGCAATACAGATGGCTAAGGCAATACGGAGAACTCAGCTATGGGAGGTTCCTTTCTGTATCTTCGGTGAAGAGTATTGGTGGGGAGTTATGGTCTGGGTCGAACAAAACCCAGGCAGCTGGGCACTGCTTTCACTTTCTTTAGAGAGTGAGGGTCAGGGAAGATAAGGACGATCGAAGAGCACATCCACCGCCTCGAGGTCCAACACAATGGTAGTGGGTTCTTCGTCTAGAATAATCCGCACATCTCCTATGACTCCTTGAGAGTCTTGCCACAAAGCATTTTCGGGGATAGCAGGAGGCTGTTTACGCAACGCTCCGCAGCTGCTTAGAGTCAAAACAACGGCAAGTAAAACAATGAGCATTGGTATGTGTCTCGGTTTCCTTCTCATACAGCACCCCTCATCTTTATAACAACGGTAAGTACAAAAGATTACAAGTTGGCAAACTTGTGAACCGCTGTGCGGTGGTGTATGATGAAGGCACTACATCGTACAGTAAATTCGCCTGTTGATAGGAGGTATCGCATGAGTCATGAGAGAGAGCGGGCCAAGAAGAAATCCTTGGTATATTTGGTAATTGCCTTAGTAATCATCCTGTTAGTGGCAATTGCCATTCCGGCTAAGCAAGCGAAGACGATTATCATTGTCCTGGTAGTCATCGCTTGTGTCATTGCCATTGGCGTTGAATATTTTGTGATTAAAAAGCCAACCGATGACCCAGCACCACAGAAAAAAGAATCAACTGCTGTGCCAAAGAAGGAGGCACCACCAGCTCCTGAGAAACCTAAAGCCGCAGACCCCGCACCAAAAGCTGAAGAGAAGAAAGAGCCTGAGAAGCCTGTGAAGGAAGAGGCTGCTGTGAAAGCGGAAGAGAAGGAAGCAGAGAAGCCACTGAAGGAAGAGGTTGAGCCAAAGGTAGAGGAGAAAAAAGCTGAACCCAAGGCCGAGGAGAAGGAGGCAGAGAAACCAGTAGAGGAGAAGGCAGAAAAGCCCAAGGAGGCTGAGAAGAAAGAGCCGCCGGTGACCAAGGCTGCTGCCTCTGCACCAAAGGCTGTGAAGAAAGAGCCGGCAAAACCTAAGGCAACAAGCACAGCAGCGAAGAAGCCTGCTGCTGCAAAAAAGCCTGCTGCAAAGAAACCCGCTGCACCCAAAAAGCCTGCAGCAGAGAAGAAAGAAGAGTAATTTTAAATATTACACAATGATTGAGGCTGCCTTTGCGGGCAGCCTCTCTTAGGTGTTATGCAGGGGATGCTTGTTGAGCTGTCCGTTTTTTTCTGACACGCTGGATAACCAGTACTGCGATCAGAATTGCAAAACCAACAACGTCTTGAGTTGTATTTGCCGTGATCAAGAGCAGTGCACCGGCAAATGCCAAGATCCGAACCAGCCAATGCAGGACAGTGAAGAGGTAGCCCTCGGTAGCAATTCCGATCATCGTCACCCCTATGATGGCGGTGATCGTAACCTGCACTGCTCTAAGCGGTGTGGTGTCGATCAACAAAAGGGCAGTGTTATAGATGAACATGTAAGGGACGATGAAGCCCGCCAGTGAAAGTTTGACGGACTGGAGCCCGGTACGCATCGGATCTCCACCGGAGAGCCCTGCTGCCGCAAAGCTTGCCAAAGCAACCGGTGGGGTAATATTGGCGAACATGGCGAAGTAGAAGACAAACATGTGGGCAGCCAGGGCAGGAATACCAAGCTTAACGAGCGCTGGTGCTGCCATCGTTGCGGTAATCAAGTAGGCCGGAATTGAAGGAAGTCCCATCCCCAGAATCATGCAGGTGATCATCGTCAATACCAAGGTGAGCATTAAGTTTGAGCGACCGAGCTGGATGATGGCGTTGGCCATGTTCAATCCAAAGCCAGTGAGACTCACTACTCCGATGATGATACCTACGACCGCACAGGCGATGGCAACAGAGACGGTGGCAATCGTTCCCTCACTGAAGGCATCGAGAAGCTGACGCACTGTCATGCGAGTCGTCTTACGAGCCTGGGAGACGACAATGGTGGCCACGATCGCCCAGAATGCACTGAAAATTACTGTTGACCCACTGAAGAGCAACATGTAAAGAAGGAAGACGATTGGGATCAAAAGGTGACCGCGCTCGCGCATAACGTCACCGAGGCGAGGAAGCTGCTCTTTTGGCACTCCCTCCAAATTAAGCTTTTGGGCC
>JBAZCM010000115.1:0-5912 GCA_041654935.1 Sphaerochaeta sp.
TCCGCAACAAAGAATTTGTTCGATACGTTCACTTCGCTGATACCAACCGCCATGCCCCAGGTGATGGGCACATGGATTGGGACGAGATCTTCGAAGCGTTGACCACAATCGGCTACGATGGGTGGACAACCTGTGAGCTCTTGCCCTATCCGGATCCGGATACCGCAGCACAGCGAAGTGTCGACTTCCTGAAGAAGAACTACGCCAAGTACTACCGCCGATAGTATTGCGACGGTAAAAAGAGACCTGCTTCTGTATGGAGGCAGGTCTTTTGCATAGAGAATACTGCAAGCCTTATATCTACTGGGCTTTGCCTGTAAGCTCTTGCTCTACTCTGGCTTTGGCTGCTGTTGCCCGCTCTTTGAGCATCTGATACATTTGATCTTCATCGTCCATGGTGGACAGTAGCTCTTCTGTCTTGCATGCAAGGCGTTCTATACGTCGCCCCCAGGAGAGCTCAATCCCATGCGCCTCATACACCGATGCAGCAAGATCACTGACTAGGTCGATATGGGCTTGCTTGATACCCATCCTTGCCATCAGGATTGCTGCAGCCTTACCTGCAGCCGTATCGTGGGCCGCTAGATTCTCTTTCGGCCCTTCATAGGTCGAGAGAAACTTCTCCAAAGCGAAGAGAGGATGGAGCCACGCTCCACCGCTGGCAAAAATTTGCTGGCCATTATCAAAGGCTGCGAGGGTGATGCCCTCAGGCAGTGGATCACTATAGTGTTTCACGTAATTTCCTCCGTAGGTTGTCTCATGGGTTTGCATAAGAGGTGGGCATCGTTTGTGCTGGCGAGCCGTCCATCATTGTCGTCTTCCCAATCCCACTAAATATACTTCAAAAGAGTCGTCTCGGCAGGCTTTGGGCTTGTACGGCTTCACTCGCTCAAAGAGCGCGCGCATCTGGCTGACCAGTTCTGCTTGCCCTCCGCCTTGGAAGAGTTTTACCACCAGGTTCCCTCCGACCTTCAGCTGCTCTTCGGCCAAGGCGATTACTGACTCGCAGAGTGCTTCGCTGCGGCTCGTGTCAACGCTGCGGATTCCGCTGGTCTGTGGGGCTGCATCGCTGATGATCACATCATAGGGGCCTAGGGCGATCAAGGTTTGACGAATCTCTTCACTGAATGCATCACCCACCAGCTCAGTGACTTGATCCGGCTGGGGAGAGAGTGAGAGTGGGTTAAGGTCTACGGCAACGATTCGTCCACGACCTTTGAGGAGTTTGCGTTGCACATAGAGGGTCCAGGACCCTGGGGCCGCCCCAACATCCAGGACAGCGTCAGCTGCCTTGATGAGTTTGAAGTGCTGTTGCATCTCCTCCAGTTTATAGACCGATCGTGCTGGATACCCTTCAGCTCGTGCTTTGAGGGTGTAGGAGTCAGCGCGGTCTCTTCTGCTCTTTGCCATAGGCAGATGATAGCAGAACAACCTCTTCGTCGAAAGGCCACTACACAAATGACGCCGGCTCCATGGGGTGTCCATTTGGAGCCGGCATCAAGGAAATCACACGGTTAAGGAGGTTTGAAAAAAACTGTTGCGTATCCCGCTTCCTATAATGCAATAACCATGCCAAGCAATGAATGAGGGCTCTTGATGCAACAACATCACCGATGGTGATGATATGCGTAGCATGGGAGTGTGCAATTTTGTAACAGTGCGTTGTCTTTGCACAGAAAAAGATGGGTGCCAAACTTTTTTGGCACCCATTCAATTGGAAAAAGGAGGAGTATGAAAAAATGTTGCTCTGTTCTACTCATTTAAGATGCAATTATCGTGCCATGTGCTAAAAACAGCGTTTTTAGAGGATTTTTGGGCTTTTTGTTGTGCAGTGCTTGCACAGTTGGGAAAAAGCGTGCAAATACTGCACAATTGACGATAGGCCTGCTCTCTCATTACTGTATGCCATATGGAAAAGAACTCAATCATCAACCGCAAGTTTCGCGATACCTCATATAAGAACGCAACACTCAAGATTGTGATACTCAACGTCCTCGTCTATCTGGTTACCCAGCACCTCTATCCACGGGCGACCCTCTACTTGGCCATGATTCCATCTCTGGTCTTGCGTGGATGGATCTGGCAGTTTGCAACGTATATGTTCGTCCACGGTGGATTCTCTCATCTGCTCTTCAACATGCTCAGCCTCTACATCTTCGGCTCGATGGTGGAAAAGCGTGTGGGGACCAAGGAGTTCTTACTCTTCTATATGTTGGTGGGAGTACTCAGTGGAGTGGCAAGCTTTGTCAGCTATTACCTGGCGGGCACCAATGTAATACTGGTGGGGGCAAGTGGAGCTCTTTACGGTATGTTGTTGATCTTTGCGGTTTTCTATCCGTACTCGGTAATCTATATCTTTGGCATTCTGCCCATCAGAGCCCCGATTCTGGTAATCTTGTATGCGATCATCGAGCTGTACAGCCACGTCTTTGGCCGCGGTGGCAACATCGCCCACCTCACCCATCTCAGTGGTCTGGTCTTTGGCTACCTCTACTGTCGCATCCGTATGCGGATCAATCCCCTTGAGGTCTTTCGCAGAACGCTTTAGTCGGTCAGTCCGTATTGGCTGCGGATCTCAGCGTACCCGCGCTTGATCACATCATAGATCAGCGTCAGGCGTTGCTCGTGGTGGATGAAGGCTGACTTCATTGCATTGATCGTAATCTTCTCCAGGTCCCTGAGGTTCATCGCATAGTACTTGCTGGCAATCTCCATCTCTTGGGTGAGGTTGGTATCGCTCATCAGGCGGTTATCACTGCAGAGGAAGACTCGGTACTTGTTACGGAAGAAGATCGGGAAGGGGTGACTGGCGTAGTCAGCTACCGCCCCAGTGCCTACGTTGCTGGTCAGGCACATCTCCATCGGGATCCGACGGTCAAGGATGAAGGAGGAGAGAGAGCCCTTCTCCTCGATCCTACTACCTTCGATGGACATATCCTCCACCAGGCGAACGCCATGGCCGATACGGTGAGCGCCACAGATTTGAATCGCCTGCCAGATTGATTCGACACCAAAGGCTTCTCCACTATGGATGGTGATATTGAAGTTCTGCTTGCGGATGTACTCAAAGGCATCGAGGTGATCTTTGGGTGGATGACCAATCTCATCCCCTGCTAGGTCAAAGCCAACAACACCCCGGTCAGCAAAGGCAACGGCAAGTTCGGCAATTTGGCGACTGATCGCAGGATCTTGGTTGCGCATCGCACAGAGGATCAGGCCGATGGTGATACGATACTTACGTGTTCCTCTCTGAATGCCATCAAGGGTTGCTTGCACAACCTCTTGGAGACTGAGGCCACCTTCGATATGAAGGATTGGAGCGAAGCGCAGCTCTGCGTAGACCACGTGCTCTTTAGCAAGGTCTTCGACCGCCTCGAACGCAACACGGCTCAGTGCCTTCTTGGTCTGCATCACTGCAATAGTATATTGGAACGGCTTGAGGTAGAGCGTAAGGCTCTTCTCCTTGGTGCCTTGCACAAAGAGGGCGTGTAGCTCATCTTCATTCCATGTCGGCAGAGATACTTGGTTCTCTCTGGCGAGTTCGAGGATTGTGGGAATCCTCAAACCCCCGTCGATGTGGTCATGTAGTTCGACCTTGGGGATCTGTTGGATGATTTCCTTGGTTACCATACCCGTATCATACTCCAAAGAAGAGTCAGTAGGCAAACAGAAAAGAGGCCAATATCCAAGGGTATACAAGATTGAAAAAATTAAGGATAATATTGCTAATCTGTTTTTAGGTAAGGAGGTGCTCAATGACAAAGAAAGAAGAAGCACTCAATAGAAAATTACTCAATGTAGCGGTCACTGCAACTCGTGCCCGGGAAATCACCACCTTGATCTCCCAGGGAGCTGATGTCCATACCCAGAACGAGTGGGGCCTGACACCCATTATGCTCGCTGCCCAGTACAACCCGGCGGTTGTAGTGACCAAAGCGTTGCTGGAGGCAGGCGCTGACCTTGTGGAAGCTGAGCCCAAGTATCGCTCCAATGCTCTGCATCTGGCCGCAAACAAATCAACGAATCCAAAGATCATTACCACCTTGCTCAGCTATGGGGCTGATTTGAACGCCCGTAACTATCTGGGTGAAACACCCCTGATCATGGCAGTCAGCACCAACAGCGAGACACGCGTGGTCACCGCCTTGATCAAGGCAGGCGCTGACATCAACGCCCGCGATTACCAAGGCCATTCGGTGTTGGAGTACGCCAAGCTCGCCAAGCGCACCTATATCATCAATGTGCTGAAGAGCATGGGGGCTGTGTAATCACGCCCCGTCCCACTCCTTCTCTTCGATAGCAGCCTCAAGATCTGCAAAGAGCGATGCAACCAGCGCTTGGGTCTCTGAGACCACAGAGGCTAAGTCAAAGCTCAAAGTCTCATTGAGGTTACTGCGCACCTTCACCTCGACCTTGCCCTCCTTCAACGACCGATTACCCACTGTGATACGGATGGGCAGGCCGATGAGGTCAGCATCTGCAAACTTTACCCCTGCCGACTCTTTACGGTCATCATAAAGAACGTCGATTCCAGCGTTCTCCAGATCGCGGTACATTTGATCGACCAGCTCACTCTCCTTGACCAGACTCACCAGGTGTACTTGCATCGGGGCGACGCTGATCGGAAGAGCCATACCCGACTCATCGTGGTAGTGTTCGGCCAGTGAGGCGAGAAGTCGTCCCACCCCGATACCATAGGAGCCCATGATCACCGGCTTGCGCCCACCATGTTCATCCTGGTAGTAGCAGTTCATGCTCTCGCTATATCGCGTTCCGAGTTGGAAGATATTTCCTACCTCAATTCCCTTGGAGGAGGAGAGAGTCCCATCGCATTCAGGGCACCCATATCCAGCCTGGGCACTGGCGATGTCAGCGACGGTGCCCAGGTAGTCTCGACCGAAGTTGGAGTTCAGCAAGTGGTATTCGATTTCGTTGGCTCCGGCAACAAGGTTATTGCTCTTGGCTACCGAGTCATCGACAATCACGATGGTCCCTTCTTTTGCACCGATGGGTGAACCATAGCCGACAACCATCCCTGCCTCAACAATCTCTTCGGGATGAGCTGGGCGCAGTGAATGGGTCCGAGCAGCGTTCTGCAGTTTGTTCTCTTCGACTTCAAGGTCTCCGCGTACCACACCAACGATCATCTTGTGCTCTTCCTCGCCGGTCGTCTCATCGATGTAGGTCCCGATCATGAAGACCGATTTGGCAGTCTGGCGTTTCTCAATCTTCAAAAACTCCGCCAGCTCCTCGATGGTCATCGTAGCGGGAGTATGGACCTTCTCAACGTCCTTTGGGTCTGCTGGGTAGTACTCCTTGGCAAAGGTGGCAACCTGGCGGTTTGCTGTGTAGCCACAGGAGTCGCAGGTGATGATGGTGTCCTCACCGATAGGGGAGAGGTACATGTACTCGTGGGAAATCTTGCCGCCCATCATGCCGCTATCTGCGCCGACTACTATAACCGGCAGTCCTGCTCGGCCAAAGATCCGGTAGTAGGCGGTGTAGTGGGCTCGATACTGCTCATCAAGGCCTGCTTGGTCCAGGTCAAAGGAGTAGCTGTCCTTCATGGTGAATTCACGCACTCGGATAAGACCTGCACGGGGGCGTGGGTCGTCTCGCCACTTTGTTTGGATCTGGTAGACGAGGGAAGGAAGGCGCTTGTAGCTATCGACCTGACTGCGGGCAAGGTCTGTGACGACCTCTTCGTGGGTCATTGCCAAGACCATGTCACGACCGACTCGGTCTTTGAAGCGGCTCATCTCACGGTCAATGGCGTAGTATCGTCCCGTCTCTTTCCAGACATCGGCAGGGTTTACCAAGGGCATCAGGATCTCCTGGCCGCCGATCAAATCCATCTCCTGGCGGATGATTTGCTCGATCTTGGTAATCGACTTGTAGCCAAGAGGCAGCAG
>JBAZCM010000116.1:0-5801 GCA_041654935.1 Sphaerochaeta sp.
AGACTTACCGCTACCCGAGGGGCCGACGATCAGGATCTTTTCACCTTCGTTGATGGTGAGGTTGATTGAATGTAGTGTCGGCTCAGTCTGGGAGCGGTAGGTAAACGAGAAGTCCTTGAAGCTGATCAGAGGATGACCCATTGCAGTAGCCTGCCACGAAGGTGGCAGGCATCATCCTCTTATGCCTCAGTGTCCTTTTGCAGGTTTTGTTTACCTTTGTTGCGCCGGGCGACCAAGAGTAACAAGAGCGTGCCAAGGATAGCGATGACCACGGTGTTGGTGAACGCGATGATCAGCTGTTGGGTGATGACCTTATCCAAGGGCTCGGTAAAGATCAGGTAATCGAGGATTGCACTGACCATGTAGCCGATGAAGTTACCCAAGAAGGAGAGGACGATGAAGAGGGTAATGGCACTCTTTGGCAGTTCTCCCTTCTCGACTACGCCCTTGCTCATGCGAACAAAGAGACCGATAGCCAAGCCTACGATTCCACTTCCGAGCATCCAAGTCGGCCATACACCCCATCCAGCGAAGAGGTCGGTAAGCCAGTGCCCCAAGAATCCTACCAAGAAGCCGATGATCGGCCCATAGATGGCAGCAAACAGAGCAAGGATCGCCATAGCTGGCTTGAGCATTGTGTTGGCGAAGATAGGTACTCCAACCAAGCCTCCGAGTCCATACAATGCTGCACCGATGGCAACGACTACCACCAATTTTACCGATTGCATTCCACTTGTCTTACTCATTATTTTCCCCCTATGTTAATTGGCTCGCTTCGCGGCCAGTGAAAAGACTATCTTCCACCCTTCTCCAGTACCAATTTGGTAGGAGGAGGCAAAGCTTCCTTGGTTGATCGCAATAGCTAGGTTAAGCAAGCTATTGATATAGAGCAGGGCTTCACCCTTCTGAACATCGGTGAACGCCTTGCACAGCGGAAGGTGATAGCCGTAGACTACTCGCCCATCCTTACTGATCATCACATCAAGCATATCCCCATAATCCACACCCATATCATCCAGGAGGTCACTGGGGATATTGGTCCACAGCGAACCGTAGCGGGTATCCAGGATATCGATTGCTCCGCTCAATGATCCGCCCTCTAGGCGAGGACGCTCGATTTCAAGGGCCACTACATCATCGAGTACGCTGCCCAGCTCCTCAAAGGCAATCTCTCCTGCCGCAAGACGAGCTCCAGTGTAGGCATATACATCACGACCGAAGAAGGTGTGGCTTTTTTGACTGCCGGCAAGGCGATTGGTCTCAACCTCAATGCTACGGACCTCCAACAGTCCGATACGGTCACTGATGTGGGTAAGCGTGCCATTATCAGGGGTGACTATCAGGTGTCCACTTGCAGTCAACGCCACGATACTCTTGCGGTCAGACCCCACCCCGGGGTCAACGACACAGACGAAGACTGTGCCTGCTGCCCAGTAGGGCAAGCTTTGCGCCAGGCGATATGAGGCTTCCCAGATGTTGAACTGAGGCACGTCGTGGGTAAGATCAAAGAGACCAAGGGACGGGGAGACAGCATTGGCTACACCATGCATTGCACTCACAGCACCATCGGAGGTACCAAAGTCACTGAGAAAGACGACTGTCCGCCTCTCTTTCCACGGCGCGTTGGCCAAAAGATCATCTTTGGTCATTTTCTTCATTCCGGTCTCTTAACTCCTTCATCTGCTTGTCGAATCGCAACGAAAAACGCACCAGAAGAACAGAAATCACAACTACCACCAATCCTACCACGAGCATAACGGGAAGTGAAGCGTCACTGATAGCACCCAACAACGCAAACCCACCAAACATTGCGACTATCAAGAGGAGAATGAGCTTTAAAAGGCCTCCCTCGCTCTTCATCGCTTCAAAAACTCCTTGATCTGGGCGAGCAGCTGGTCATACTCCTCGGTGAGGACAAGGTGAGGATACTCTGTCAAAATTGCCTCGGGGGCTCTGAAGAGACACCCTCCGTCGGCCGCTTCTATCATGGCAAGATCGTTATATGAGTCGCCGGCAGCAAAGGGTGAAAAATTGAGACCTTTGAGCGCTTCAATGGCTGCTTTTTTTCCGTTATCAATGCGCATTTTGTGGGCAACAATCCGATCATCGACCACCTCAAGGCTGTTGCACCACAGCGTTGGCCAGCCAAGCTGTTGCATAAGCGGGGTGGCAAATTGTACGAAGGTATCACTGAGGATCAAGAGTTGGGTCATCGATCGCACCTCTTCAAGGAACTCTTTGGCCCCTTGCATCGGTCCCATCTGGGCGATGACAGATTGGATATCGCTGAGCTTCAGATTATGCTCATCGAGGATGCGAATGCGTCCTCTCATCAGCTTGTCGTAGTCTGGCTCATCCCGAGTGGTCAATCGCAACTCTTCAATGCCTGTTCGTTCAGCGACATTGATCCAAATTTCGGGTACCAGAACTCCTTCCAAATCAAGGCATACAATCTTCATACCTACTCCAGCTGTAGAATTTTTTTCAGTATTGCCCACTGGCGCTTTTCATGCAAGGGGGATGAGAAAACCAACTAACGCAGCACTCTCTGCAATGACTGCAACCGCTCCAAGCACATCCCCTGTCACTCCACCCAAACGCTTTTTTGCCACTCTGAGTACCAAACCTGTAAAGACAATGGCAAAGGCCAAAGAAAGAGCTACTCTCTGCATCCCTGGTAAGCCCACTATGAACCAGCACAAGAGAGCGATGAGCAAAAGCTGAACACCCACTACTATCACATGGTGAATCTTAGCACCTCGAACCAGTTTTGATGCACTGCCTTCCCCCTCTCGGGCATAAGGTAGTAGGCCGGCTGCTACCACAATCATTGCTCGTCCAAAAAGTGGGGCGATGAGCAAGGCCAAAGGGTCGGATGTGAGGCTTGAGAGCGCAGCATACTGCATCAAGAGAGCGATGATCAGGGCGATGGTGCCAAAGGCTCCGATGTGGCTGTCTCGCATGATGGTCAAAGAGCGTTCTGCGTTCCATCCTCCACCAAGGCCATCGGCGAGGTCTGCCAATCCATCAAGGTGAAATGCTCGATTCAGATATGCCCAGGAGGCGATGATCAAGGCAGCTATAACGGCCTCAGGTAGCGGCAAGAGGGCGATAAGGGTTGCTACGGCCCCATAAAGGGCACCGACGAGAGGAAACCAAAAAAGAGATTGCTCTTCTTTCTCTAATGCACCACTGCCAACCGCCAGGCGCGTAAGCGTCCGAATTGCATAGGCTAATGAGCGCACGTTCAGAGCACCTGGCCCTTGAGGGCAAGGGGAAGGCCGGCAACCAAGAGGATGACGTTTTTGGAAAGTTCGGCGATTTCTTGATTCATCCATCCGGCAAGATCACGAAACGCGCGACTCTCAGCATCTGCTGGAATTAGGCCTAAGCCTGTCTCATTGGTTACCAACAGTAGGTCGCACCCAGGATTGCGCAACACTTCGTACAGCTCATCCAGCTCCTCGTATCGCTTGGTCGGAATGCCTTTATGGTGGAGGAGGTTTCCCAGCCATACAGTGAGGCAGTCTACGATGCATACTTCGACCGAAGGGGGTAGGTCGCGAATTGCCTTTGCAAGGTCCATCGGCTCTTCTACGGTGATGAAACGGTCAGCTCGATCCTTCTGATGGGCAGAGATGCGCGCTTTCATCTCTTCATCAATAGCCTCGGCAGTTGCAATGTAGGCACGACTTTCAGTGCCATCGGCAACACCCAGCGCATAATCTTGGGCATAGGAGCTCTTGCCACTTCGCCCTCCTCCGATGATCAGACTGACTTGACTGGGTAAGCGGGTACGAATCTTCATTCCCCCGGCACTGCTGGTAAGAACAGCGCCACCTTTGATCGTCTTGGGACCAATCTTAGCTTTTTTCACATCAATGGTTGCCATACGCTCCTCCGCTGTGTGCGCTCATCATAGCATGGCTTTGTCTCACAATCGAGCGCGAAGCCTCCCACTCTCGCTCTCCAAAAATCTCCAAAGTCAGTACGCGTTCCTTCTGATCACGCTTTCCTTGTTCAACCACCCGTTCAAAGAATCGTTCAATGGAAGAGCTGTCACCTTCATCAAGACCCAAGTGGTCCTTGCCCTCATTCACTCCATGCAAATGGTAGATTCGAGTTCGCTCAAGAAGGAGGTCCAGCGCTTCTTCACTGTCATAGCCCATCAGCCAGATATGTCCAATATCCAAGGTCACCGAAAGGCTATGCTTCAATACCAATGGGTAGACCAGCTCAAAGGGATAGCTGAGCGTCTCAGCACAGATGAGAGACGGATCGATAGCCGTGGTTGTAAGAAACTGCTCCAACGAGCGGTCCAATGCTCCAAGCCAGGCCTCCAAGTCATCTGAGGGGACAGGCCCATAGGAGTCTGGGGTGAGATGCAGTACATATCCAAAAGGCTCGAGAGGCTCAGTGAGGGTAACGATTCGCCTCAGCATGGAAACAGCGTCTTCCCGTATCTTCTCGTCACGACTGCCTGGATATATATCAAGGGGAAAGTGAACCGTATAGGTCAGATCATGTTCCTCTGAGAGGCGAGTTAACTCTTCGATTGTCCGCTCATCAGGAAGATTTGAAGCCTCTTCACTCTCAAAGAGCACCAATTCAATATCATCGACCTGTGGGCCGAGGAATCGAACATTGGGTAGTATATCAGCAGGTTTGATGTAGCTGGTCGTCCCAATCCGTAGAGGTAGCCTGCTCATACCAACCCCCTTGTTCGTAGCAATGTTGTGCTGTCATAGACCTGCGCCTCATCAAAGCTTTCCAGTTCAGTAAGTATGTTGCTGGCAAGACGTACCAGCGGCCAAGCTGCTAATGCTCCGGTACCTTCGCCAAGATACATCCCCAAGTCAAGCAGGGCTCGTCCACAACCAAGATGCTCGACCATCAAGGCGTGGCCTGTCGATGCAGAGCGGTGAGCGCAGATAAGAAAGTCGACAATCCTTGGTTCCATGGCATGGGCGATAAGGGCAGCTGCGGTCACGACAATCCCATCGATGAGGATTGGAAGGCCCCTACGTACACCCTCCATGATACCTCCGACAATGGCTGCTACCTCAAAACCTCCAAGACACCGAAGGATTTCCAAGGGATCACGGCTTGGATGAGTTTGCAGGGCTTTTTGGACCACAGCCACCTTGTGATCGAGCTCCTTTTCGCTGAGACCACTCCCTCTTCCGGTCACAAGGTGGGGATCGACTGCAAGCATTGCAGCCGCAATTGCACTGGCGCTAGTTGAGTTGCCCACCCCCATCTCACCGAAGATCACCAGATCAAAACCCTCATCAGAGGCTTGGCCAACAAGAAGTCGGCCTACGTCCATCGCCTGTTCACACTCCTCTTTGGTCATGGCAGGCTCTTTGAGGAGGTTTGCACTACCCCATCCCACTTTCATATCGATGACTCGATCTTCGGGGGCAAATTGATGGGCAATCCCCACATCTATGATCCGCTGTTCAACACCATTGAGGCGTGCGAAGAGCGAACATGCCCCTCCTCCGAGGGCAAAGGAGCGACACTGTTGCCAGGTAATCTCTTGGGGAGAGTGTGTTACTCCTTCGGCTACCACCCCATGGTCAGCACCAAAGAGAAGGTGAATCGGTCGCCCTAGCGGTCCTTCCTTGATAAGGGCCAGTTTGATAGCGAGTTCTCCCAGCTCCCCAAGGCTATGGGGCAGGATTGCTTTTTGTAGCAAACGCTCACCAAAAAGAGTTCTTTTCGTTTCATCAATCGGTGGAATTGGCATATCTCATTGTAGGAACCTTGCTCTGGCGTGGCAAGGCGAAACTCAGTAC
>JBAZCM010000117.1:0-5799 GCA_041654935.1 Sphaerochaeta sp.
GTACCGCTAAGCATTCAATTTGCTTGGGGTAGCGGTCAAGGATCAAGGGCCGCTCTTGTGGAAGCTCTGGCTCAACGAAGGTGAGGAAGATTCGGTTGAAGGTCTCCTCCCAGCTCTCTGGCTCATCCGGCACCATGAGGCCGAGTTTGCGTGCCTCTTTAGCCAGCGATCGTTGATCTTGATGCTTCTCCAGGTCTACGGAGGTCCTCTGCCATACCGCTTCAGCAACGGTCATGCGCGCAAAGGGTGGCTTTAGGTATTCAGGAGTGTTGGAATCCAACAACGCAGCAAAGAGCTCTTCGGTAAGGCCAATCGAATCCTCTTCATCAAAGCCGACCGTGTAATACTCAAGCATCGTGAACTCAGGATTGTGTAGGCGCCCCAATTGTTCACTATTGCGAAAACAATGACTGATCTGATAGAGGCTACCCCATCCATCGGCGATCAGTTGCTTCATGTAGATCTCGGGGGAGGGGACCAGATAGAGCTCCCTGCTTGCTAAAAACGGGTTTGAGAAGGTGGTGGCAAAGTTTTCAATCGTAGATTCGGGGATCAGGGTGGGGCTGAGAATCGGGGTATCGACCTCAAGGTATGAGCGTTCATCAAAAAATGAACGAATGGTGCGCATCATATGGCTTCGAAAGACAGCTGCTTCTCTCATGCAACCATGATAGCGGCGGCTTTGGCTCTGTTGCAAGCCAACCTGCCGCTACAGTATACTTTTGGCCATGAGTCGATATGATACCCAGGACATAATCTACGCCCTTGCAACACCATGGGGCAGAAGTGGCCTGGCAGTAATACGGATAAGTGGAGATGGGTGCAAAAAGGTCCTCGCACCCTGTTTTTCGCGCCCTGAGGCCCTGCTCGCAGCACCAAATGCAACCTTGGTTCACGGCTACCTGAACGACCAAAAAGGGCAGAGGATCGATGAGGTGGTGTTGGCTATCAACACGGAGGGGCATGGATACACCGCAGAAGAAGCGATAGAGATCTCGTGTCACGGATCAATCGCTGTCATCCAAGCAATCTTAACCCTTTTAGGGAACCTTGGAATGCGAAGCGCTGAAGCCGGTGAATTCACCTTCCGGGCCTTTGTGCACGGACGGATGGACCTCACTCAAGCCGAGGCGGTAGAGGAGTTGGTCAGTTCGGTCAGCCAGCGTTCGCGCTCGTTGAGCCTCGCACGATTGGCAGGCAAACTGAGAGAGCGGATCGAGGAGTTGAAGCAACGCCTGCTCACCCTCTTGGCAACGGTGGAGGTACAGCTTGACTATGCCGAGGATGAGGTCGATGATTTTATGTTCCCCCTTTCTGACCTCGATACTCTGATCGCTGACATCGCGCGTTTGGCACAGACCCATCAAGTAGGCCGGCTCTATAAAAGCGGAGCTCGGGTTGTCTTGGCTGGCGCTACCAATGTAGGAAAGAGTTCACTCTTCAACCTTTTGGTCAAAGAGGAGCGCTCGATCGTCAGTCCCTACCGCGGTACGACACGCGACTATATCGAAGCGGACCTGGAAGTCGGGGGGATCCCAATTAGGCTGTATGATACGGCAGGGTTGCGCGAAAGCGATGACCATGTGGAGCAGGAGGGGATTGTACGGACCGAGCGCCTTATCGGTGATGCTGATCTGGTCATCCACCTCGTCGATCCCACCGATCTTGCCCACGTTCCGGATGAGGATGAGCGGACCATTGTTGTCTACAATAAGAGTGATCTCGTCTCGGTAGGACCGGATAAACGGGCCATCAGTGCGCACAGTGGGGAGGGGGTAGCAACCCTCTTGGAAACTGTTGAAAAACGGTTGCGTGCTTCACTGCCCCAAAGTGGTGAAGAGGATCTGGTCATCGAAGGTGAGCGACAGTACCATCTTTTGGAAGGGGCTCGGGTAGCCCTTGAGGAGGCTCGCCAATTGCTTGCAGGCGATGTTGCCCTGGATGTGGTTGCCGTGGAGCTAGGTGAAGCGCTCAGCCAGTTAGGGGAGCTGACCGGTGAAGTTAAAAGCGATGATATCCTTGACCGGATCTTCAGCGGATTTTGTGTAGGAAAGTAGCATGGATTATGATGCAATAGTAGTGGGTGGCGGGCATGCGGGTATCGAAGCCTCCCTTGCCTTGGCAAGGATGGGGTTTTCAACGCTGCTGGTCACCCAAAGCCTTGATACCATTGGGATGTTGAGCTGTAACCCGGCCATCGGCGGACTCTCCAAGGGCAATATTGTCCGTGAGGTCGATGCCCTGGGCGGAGAGATGGCCCACCTCATCGACAAATCGATGATTCAGTTTCGGATCCTCAATCGCCGTCGTGGGCCTGCTGTACAAGCTCCGAGAGCTCAGGCAGATAAGTTTACCTACAACCGTCTGGCCAAGGAGACCGTAGAGAAACAAGACAACCTCTCTCTCTTCATGGACACAGTAGTGGACTTACAACTCGATGAGAGTGGGCGTACCTATCGTGGGATCATCACACAGCGGGGACATTGCATCACTAGCAAGGTATTGGTTTTGACTACCGGCACCTTTATGGAGGGTAAGATCTTCATTGGTGAGTGGGAGACCTCCAGTGGCCGACTCGGTGAGCCAGCTGCCATTGGTTTAGGCTCTGCCCTCAGGGCAAAGGGTTTCCCAGTAGGGCGGATGAAGACCGGTACCCCTGCACGGATTCGACGATCGAGCATCGACTTCTCCAAACTTGAGGAGCAACCGGGGGATCCGGTCATGCTGCCCTTCAGTTTTGATCGCACTGCGGTCGACCGCCCCTCACTGCCGTGTTACATCACCTGGACCAATGAACGTACCCATAAGATTATCGGGGAGAACATGGCTCGCTCTCCGCTGTATGGAGGGAAGATCAGCGGTATCGGACCGCGCTACTGTCCTTCGATCGAGGACAAAGTAGTGCGCTTCCCCGAGCGGGAGCGACATCAGATTTTTGTTGAGCCAGAGGGAATTGGCAGCGAGGAGATGTATCTCAATGGAATCAGCTCCTCATTGCCTGAAGAGGTGCAGCGAGCCTTTATCCATACCATTGCCGGCCTTGAAGAAGCTCAGATCATGCGCCCGGGCTATGCAGTTGAGTACGATTACATCGACCCAATGGCACTCTTTCCTTCACTGGAGAGTAAATTGGTAGACAATCTCTTTATCGCAGGGCAGACCAACGGGACCAGCGGCTATGAGGAGGCTGCTTGCCAAGGCCTGATGGCCGGCATCAATGCAGCCCAAAAGCTTCGGGGTGAGCCTCCGTTGGTCCTTGGGCGTAATGAGGCGTACACCGGGGTGTTGATCGATGACCTGGTGACGATGGGTACCAAGGAGCCGTATCGGATGTTCACCAGTCGTGCAGAGTACCGACTGAACCTTCGCCACGATAGTGCCGACCAGCGGTTGACGAAGAAGGGATATGCAGTCGGACTGAAGAGTGATGAAGCGCTGCAACGCTTTGAAGAGAAGATGGCACGTATCGAGACGATCAAGGAGCTATTGAGTAAGCGCGCATGGAGGGAGAAGAACGCCCTAGCGGCGCTTCGAATGCCCGAAGTTACTCTCCACGATCTTACTGAGACAATCGAGGAGCTTGGAGGCTACGACGAGCAGACACTCCTACAGGTAGAGCTGGATGTCAAATATGCTGGCTACATCGACCGCCAAGCGCGCCAAATTGCCCGCTTTGAAAAACTTGAAGCCATCGAAATCAGCGCGGACTTTGACTATGACAGTATCGATGGATTGAGCACTGAGGGGCGTGAGAAGCTGAAGACAATCAAGCCATTCTCGGTAGGCCAGGCATCGCGGATAAATGGCGTGCGTAACAGCGATGTGGCGATCCTCATCGTCCATCTTCAACGAGGAGGAATGTGATGAGTCGCTATGATGCCTTGATCGATGATGGCTTGGCCCAGATGGGCATTGTGCTCGATGAGACCCAGCGAGGCCAGCTCAATCGCTATATTGCCGAAGTGGAGCTCTTCAATCCGACCTACAAGCTTGTAGGGGCCAAAGGGAGAGATTTGGTCATCCGCCATATCTTTGACAGCCTAGCAGCGGTACCGACTTTACAAAAACTTAGCGCAGAGTTGGGTATGTGTCGCCTAGCCGACCTGGGTAGTGGGGCAGGGCTGCCAGGCATTCCCCTAGCCATTGCCCTGCCTGATTGTTCGGTAACCCTGGTGGAGCGCATGCAACGCAGAGTGAACTTTTTACGTTCAGCAGTTGTCATCTCCTCTTTGACTGACCAGGTGCGCATAATCGACCAAGATCTCAGTGAAGTGGGTGAGCAGTTTGGGATCGTGACCTTTCGCGCTCTGCATCCGCTCGTTGATATCCTCGATGCGGTAGCTCCACTGTTGAGTGAAGGGGGATGGGTCTGTGCGTACAAGGGACAGCGTTCACAGGTTGAACAAGAGCTAGAAGCGGTAGAAAAGACAACAAAAAGCCAGTGGCGCAGTGAACTTGTTGCGCTTGAAGTCCCCTACCTAGAGGCTGAGCGAATGCTTTGCCTTCTGCAAAAGATTTGATACCATTACCCGGGAGGCTATGATGGGTGAACGAAAGGGCAAAATTTCATTGTTAGTGGCCGTGGTGGGTCTTTTTTTAGCACTTGCTTCAGGCGCTTTGGCTCTCTTTGCCTACATCGGCGCGCCCCTTGGCTTCATCCACTCCACCCTTGAGCTTGCCCACTCCACTATCAGCTTTGCCTCCGATGGTGCTGCTTGGGGCCTCGTTCCCCTGCCTCTTATCCTTTTAGGCATCAGTGTGATGCTCTTCTCATTACGCAAAGGCAAGCGCAGCTTCTTTTTTCTCATCCCCCTGGTCATCATCATGGCCTACACTCTCTATACCCTCAGCCACCTGGTAGGCCAATCAACCAGGCCCTACCTTGGGCCCTGGTTGTTAGAAAGAAGCGGTGACTTCCGAAGCGCTTCTTTGAGAATGGTGATTGCTTTCTTGGTGGAGATGGTGCTTTTCATTGCAGTGGTGCTCATCGCCGATGCTCTTGCCCACATGAAGGTGCTACACAAACAGCACAAAGAAGCGCGGCAAGCCAAAGGGCCAAAGAAAACTCGCAAGAAAGCCAAGACCAAAAAACGAGAGAAGATCGACCCAGACGTTGAAGGGGCAGCCCAAGAGGAGACCTCTCCCTTTGACGTGGTGGATATTCCTCCCCTGGAGAGCTTTGGAAGGCGTCGTAGCGCCCCGATCGCAGTTGATCCATCACAGGAGCGTGAGGTAGGCAGAGTCTCCACCGGAGCCCTCCATACCCTCAATGAGGAGCGAAAACGTAATAACGGTGTCACCTTCCTTGAACAGCGTCAGCAAAGCCAAGAGCAGGCGCCCAGCAAACCAGCTAAGGAGTTGTCAGTCAAGCCAGCCCGAGAGAGAGGGAAGAAGCATGATGAGCCGCTATCAGGGTTTTTGGTTGGAGCTTTGGAGGCAATCGGCAAGCCTTCCAAGAAGAAGCCAAGCGCTGCCAAAATACCCCAAGGAAAGGCCCGTGGCATTCTTGCCGAAGCGGTACAGCGCCAAGAGGTCGACACACCACCAGCAATGGTAATCAAAGAGCAAGTGGTGTCGGTCACCTACGATGAGAGCCCTGTGGAAGTAGTGCCTGCTGCACCTGTCGAGCCTGTCCGTGAACCGACAAAACGAAAGCCACTCTTTGAAAGAAGTGCGGCGCCCGCTGCTCCGCAACCTGTAGTAAATCAGCCATCACCGACGCCGCCGGCCGCTTCCCAGGAGAGCGCAGAGGATGAGTTTGACTCCTCTAGCGGAGTAGGAGGGCTTGTCCAAGGGGAA
>JBAZCM010000118.1:0-5759 GCA_041654935.1 Sphaerochaeta sp.
GACCCTGATCTTCGGCGTAGGCCACGATATCGGGCTGAGCAACTGCCCAGTAGAAGGCTTCGGTCAGCTTCTCGATGATGTGTGCCGGAGCATCGCGGGGGATCAACAGCGGCCAAGTCTCACTGAGCAAGGGGATGTTGTCCGAGTTGGGCTGAACCTTCAGAACAGAAGGAATGTTCAGACCGAAGTCGGTGTAGTCCTCGGTGTCAGTGATTGCAAGGGCGCGCAGCTGGCCAGCCTTGATGAAGTCAAGGACTGAACTGAAGGTTGCCATAGCAATCTCAGCGTCGCCTGCGATGACGTTGATACCGGCCTGGCGGCAGGAACCTGCGGTCATGTAGTTGGGAGCTCCAACACCGGCGATGTCACGCATTGCCTCAAAGAGTACGTGTGGGCCAACACCAAAGCCACTGATGGCGAAGTTGGTCTTCTGGCTCTTGAGCAGGGCCATTGCCTCGTCGTAGGTCTTGATCGGGGAATCTGCACTGACCACCAGGGCGGCTGCGCCCATATAGGGGTGGAAGGAGACCCAATCTGCCCAGTAGGTCTTACTGGTATCCATTACGCGGAAGCCAGAGATCGGACCACTACCGGTAGCGAAGAGGCTGTAGCCATCGTGCGGCTTCGTATACATAACGGTATTCGCAGCGACTGCACTGGATGCACCCTCTTGGTTGACGACGTTGATCGTCTCACCGAGGTACTCTTTCATCTTGGCGATGACCGGACGGACAGCGGTATCAGTACCACCACCGGCGCCGAAGCCGACGTAGACCACTGGCTGGGTCTTGGGCCAAAGCTTGTCACTCTTTGCCTCCCCTGCACCCTGTGCAAAGAGCATTGAAGTGAGCAATACCATTGCCAAAAGAACTGTGAGAACTTTGTTTTTCTTCATAACAAAACTCCTTTCTATAATGTATGGCTCAAGCCATAATCTTGCAATTTCAACAAGTTATCAGTTGTCTTATGAGTTACAGCACGCTGCCCACGGTGTGGGCACCATGTTATAGCTCAGCAAGTTCTGCGACCCGGTCTACCGTCTTGGCGACGTGCTCACGCATCGTTTGAACTACCTGCTCCCGCTCTCCCTTTCTGAACTCCTCGAGGATCCGGCGGTGGTAGTACTTTCCATCATGCATCCCCAAGACCTCTACAATTGATTCCATGCTAGCTGCCAGAAGATCCTGCATAAACAGCGATACATTGATGATCATCTGGTTCTTTGTTGCGCGGGCGATCGCCATATGGAACAGAATATCGTCGTGGGCAAACCGCTTGATATCCGTATCATTGGCCTCCATGCGCTCGACAATCTCCTCCAGCTGCTCTAGCTCCTTGTCGGTGATACGCTGGGCTGCGATCTCCGTCGCCCCAACCTCCATCACCATCCGGTACTCCAGGATCTCTTCCAGGGAGTTCTTGTTGATCATGAACATGGGGAACATGATGTCCTTGTAGGTATCACTGGTCACCCGCTTGAGAAACGATCCCTCCCCTTGTCGGGTCTCCACGATTCCCAATGCCGTGAGCTTTTGCATCGCTTCACGGATACTGATGCGGCTGACGCCCATCTCCAATCTCAACTCGTTCTCCGAAGGAAGTTTTTCTCCCTCCGCCCACTTGCGCTCCTTGATTTGCCTCAGAAGCTCTTCATACACCAAGGCTGAAACCTTTCGTTGCTTCGCGATTTTCACTGTTCTCTGTCCACTAACCATTACAAGCCCTATGTATGACACTTATAGGTTATCATACAAGTTCCAAATGTCAACCCATATTTTTACGTAACTCCTTTTGGAGTTTCGATATATAATTATCTAATAAAATGACAGAATTAGCCACCCTACTGCTCATTTCGCTTATTTTCTCTTACCGAGGGCCAATATAACGATGTAGATAATGAAGATGACAACAAAGATTGCAGCCATCCCCTTCCCCATGAGAACCAGCGATGTATTGAATGCGCTCATATCCATCTCTTCCTCCTACAGCAAGCCCGGCACTAAGCCGAGGATTACACCGCCTGCTATGACGCTGGCGATCTGACCGGCGACGTTGGCGCCCACCGCATGCATCAACAGATGGTTCTGTGGATCGGCCTCTTGGCCCATACGCTGGATGACTCGCGCTGACATCGGGAAGGCCGAGATACCCGCAGCCCCTACCATCGGGTTGACCTTGTTCTTACTGAAGAGGTTCAAGAATTTGGCAAAGAGCACTCCGGCTATCGAGTCAAAGACGAAGGCCAAGAGACCCAGGGCCATGATCATCACCGTCTGGATAGTGACAAACTGCTCGGCTTTCATCGTCGAGGCGATGGTAATTCCCAAGAGTAACGTGATGAGGTTGACCAAGGTCGTCTGGGCAGTTTCAGAGAGAGAGTCCAGGACCGTACACTCGCGGATCAGGTTACCGAACATCAAGAGGCCTACCAGGGAGACAGAAGCCGGAGCCACATAGCCCGCCACGATGGTCACGATGATCGGAAAGAGGATTTTGGCCCGCTTGGAGACTTCACGGGGGTTGTACTTCATTTGGATCATCCGCTCTTTCTTGGTGGTCACCAGCTTGATGGCAAAGGGCTGGATGATCGGCACCAAGGCCATGTAGGAGTAGGCGGCAATAGCAATCGGACCCATATACTTGGAGCCAAGAACTTGGGCGACCAGAATTGAGGTCGGCCCATCGGCGGCTCCGATGATGCCAATCGAGGCGGCATCGACGAGGTTGAAACCCAAGAGGGTCGCCACGCTGATGGTGGCAAAGATTCCCCATTGGGCAGCGGCGCCAAAGAGGATCAGTTTTGGATTGACCAACAGCGGGCCGAAGTCAATCATCGCCCCGATACCAATGAAGAGCAGCAACGGCATCGCTTCGGCAGCATGGATGCCGATGCCAAAGAGCCAGTCAAGGATTCCCTCAACTTGACCGATACCGCTCATCATCTGGGTGACTGCCCCGCTGAAGGGCAGGTTCACCAAAATCGCCCCAAAGCCCATAGGCAGAAGGAGCGACGGTTCCAGTTTCTTTGAGATAGCGAGGTGGATGAGGAGGAACCCCACCACATACATTACCAGTTGTTTCCATCCGGTTGCGAGAAGGCCGTCCAGCAAAAAGCTCATGCAGAGCCCCCATAAAAGAAAATAGGGGGAGAAGTTGACTTCGCCGTCCGGCTAGAAGCTCCCCCGACATCCCAATCATAGAGGCTCGGGCGCCCTTGGTCAAACAAAAGTCTGGATTGACTTGACAAAGAGCGGCCCATCTTCGACGATTTGGCCATGGACACCACGGTTTTACGAGAAAACACCTATTTTCATGAGCCGGCGTTGCACCTGAAGGTCATCAAGCGAGACCCAGAGCTTCCCTACCGGCTCCACAGCCATGAGTTTCATGAGCTGGTGGTCGTCGAAAGCGGCAGGGGTACGAACTATACCCCCGACGGTGAGTATCCAATCGCCGAAGGCTCAGTCTTCTATGTGCCCCCTGGGGCCCAACATGGCTATAAGAAACTGGAGAACCTGATCCTCTACAACATCATCTGGGGAGCAGATTTGGTCGTCGACCACCGCCACGACCTGGCCAAGGTGCCAGGCTATAGTGCGATCTTTGAGAGAGGAGCTCTGGTGTTGATGCACCTCTCCCCCTCCCAACTGACCGAGCTGATACCAGTCATCCAGATGATGGAGAAGGAAGCCGATGATATCGCCGGGCGCTCTGGCAGTCGAATTCTCGCCTACTCCTACCTCTTGGAAGTATTGGTCAGCCTTGCGCGGATCTGGGACCAAACCCCTACCGACGCCAACAAGACCGTCCGTCAACTCTGGGAAGTCATCTCCCACATGGATCGCCACCTCGACTCCCCGCTTACCACCGAGGAGCTGACTGAGATTGCCGCGATGAGCAGTAGTACGCTGCACCGCACCTTCAAGCAGACCACCGGCCTAGCCCCCATTGAGTATCACCTGCATAAACGAATAGCCCGCGCATGCTCGCTCATTCAGCAACGCGGGCTTTCGATGGCCGAGGTTGGGGAAGCGTGTGGGTTCAGTGACCCAAACTACTTCTCCCGGCAGTTTCGTAAGGTCATGGGGATGAGCCCCAAGCAGTATCAGCGGATCTTCAGTAGCCGCTTTACGTAAGGGACTCCAGAGCCGTTACCACCGAAGAGTAAATTCTCTCCTCCCCGACCAGAGAGATGAAGTCCAGGCGCTCCATCAGGGTGCGTACTGGCTTCTGCAGTCCTACAATCAAAACCTCAACGTTCCGGTCCCGGCAGAGCTTGACGATGTCAGCGAGCTCGATGATTGAGCTGTGGTCGATGGAGGGCACACCCCGTAGACTGAAGATGATTCGCTCTGCCCCATTGGCCAACAGACCCTCGGTGGCCTGAGTGAGGTGGTTCTGACTGCCGAAGAAGAGCATGCCATCGATGTAGACAACCTTGGTTCGCTTTGCACCGGAGCCAAGCTGGGCGGTCACCGGGTCGATCTCAATGGAGATTTTGTGGCTCTTGATGATGAACATCACCGCCGAGAAGGCGATTCCAGCAAGGATTGCCACTGTCAGGTCAAAGAAGACGGTCGCTCCCATGGTGATCAAGAATTGGGCCATGGAGGTCTTGATACGACTGCTGAAGATCTTACGAATCGAAGGCCAGTCGTTCATCCGCCAAGCGGTGATGATCAAGACCCCAGCCAGTGCTGCAAGAGGAATACGGCTTAAGAAGGGACCGAGGAGGAACATGCTGAGCATGAGGGCGAGGGCGTGGATGATACTGGTCAGGCGTGTCTGCTGCCCCGCCCTAATTGCCACCGATGTGCGGGCGATTGCCGCGGTTGCTGGAATACCGCCGAAGAAGGGCATGATAAGGTTGCCGATACCTTGGGCGTAGAGCTCGCGCGTCGCATTAAACTTCTCTCTCTTCATTTTTGCCGCGTAGGTGCCACAGAGCAGGCTCTCCACCATACCAAGGGCAGCGACTGAGATCGCCGGAGAGATAAGGGCGGCTGAGTGATTCCAGGGAATCGAGAAGAGGCGCAGGCGGTCAGCGGCAACAAGGGTGCGAGGGATATCACCGACTTCGGCAACTGGAAGGTTCAGCGTCATCTGTAGGATGAGGGCGATGATGAGGCTCAAGAGGCTTGCGTGGATCTTTGCATTGAGTTTCTTGGGCCAGAAGATCATGAAGAAGACGACAAAGAGGCCGTAGGCCATCGCAAAGGGCTGGATATGAAAGCCACTGCGAAAGTATGAGGCTATCATTTCAGGGATTTGGGTGCCGATGCTGACCACCCCGAAGAAGGGGTCGACCTGGCCAAAGGCGATGATGATGGCAATGCCGCTGGTAAAACCGGTGACCACCGGACTGGGGATATAGGAGACCAAAGCCCCTACGCGGAAGATACCGGCTAGGAGGCGCACCACCCCGCTGAGGAAGGTAACCATCAGCACTCCCTCGATGCCGTAGTGAGCGCCGACGGTGATGAGAATCATCGCCATCGTACCGGTAGGACCGGATATTTGGTAGGAGGCCCCACCAAGGGCGGCGATGACTAAGCCGCTAATAATCGCTGTGATCAGGCCACTTGCTGCACTCTGACCACTGCTCACAGCAAAGGCCAGGGCCAACGGCAAAGCGACAGCAGCAACTGTCAGGCCTGCCATCAGGTCCTTGGAGAATTTGGCCCGGTTATACCCTGAGAATTCATGTCGTAAATCTGATAAAAAAGAAGCCTGTTTTGGCTTACTAAGCTGCATCCCAC
>JBAZCM010000119.1:0-5747 GCA_041654935.1 Sphaerochaeta sp.
CACTGCACACCCTGCGAAGTTTGAGCAGACCGTCGAACCGCTGGTAGGTAAAAGTGTTGATATCCCTGAACAACTCGCCGCACTCTTGGACAAACCTACTGAGTACCGGTCGATTGGACCTGATTATCGCGCCCTCTTTGCATAGAATGCTGCTGCACGAATGAGTAAGCCCTCACTATAGAGGGCCTTAAGCAATTACCCGGTGTGCTGGTATTGGATGAGGGGTAACCGAAGATCCGAGGCTGCGAGCTTTACTCGGCGATACAGGCTGTGGGCTCACTACGAACAGCGATTACCGAAACCGATCCCTCACCGAAGACTCTCTCCATCTCTTCAACGTAGCGCGACAGGTCTGCGTCCAGTACGTAGGCTTGGATAGTGCCGGCAAAACCCCCTCCGTGGACCCGTACAGCACTCTGGGGGCCAAGGATTCGTTTGGTCAGTGCAATGGCAAGGCTCAGCCCCTGCTCTGCTACCAGGGTGGACGGATAGAGATTTTGGAGAAAGCAAAAAGAGCTCTCCCCGCTCTCCATGACCAGTTCAAGGTAGGTGAGGATATCCTCTTGCTGTAAGGCTTCGATCATCTGTCCAACCCGTTCATTCTCCTCGAAGAAGTGAATGGCCCGAAGAAGTGCCCGGTCGTTGTTCACTGCAGCGCGTACCGCCTTGATCTTTGCAAAGAACTCATTGGCATCCACTTGCCGTAGCTGCTCTTTTTCAAAGAAGGCAGCCACTTGGCGCATCTCAATGGGAACGGCTGCATACTCTGGGGTGAGATCGGCGTGATTGCCGCCAGTATCAACGATTGTCAGATGGTAGCCATGCTCGATAAAGGAGATGTTCAATGGGGTGATCACGGGATCCTCTTCATCGGCAAAATCGATGCCAATGATCTGACCGTGAGCACAGGCCAGCTGGTCCATGAGCCCGCTGGGTTTGCCAAAGTAATGGTTCTCACTGAACTTGCCGATAATTGCCAATTCAGTGGCCGGGAGGGTGTTATCATTGAAGAGATGATTGAAGATGGTAGCACAGAGCACTTCAATGGCTGCAGAGGAGGAGAGACCTGACCCTTTGAGCACAGCACTGGTGGTATTGGCTTGCCAGCCGCCGATTTCAAGACCACGGTCTTTGAAGGCCCAAGCAATGCCCCTGACCAACGCTTCGGTGGTATTCTCTTCGAGATCGACCTTTTCAAGGTTGTCCAGATATACCTCGACAGGGGGGTATCCCTCACTGATGAGGGTAACGATGTTGTCATCTCGTCTGCTGACTGCAGCAATAGTATCGAGGTTGATGGTGGCTGCGATGACACAGCCCTGGTTGTGGTCTGTGTGGTTACCGCCCAACTCGCTGCGGCCGGCGGTGGAGAAGAGGGAGAAGTCCTTTACCCCAAAGAGATGGGTGTGCTCCTCTGCCAAGGCAGTGTATCGCTCATCCATCACCTCCTGGTTGTACGATGGTCCGTAAAGTCTTGGGTAGAGGTCGTGCAAAACCCCCTGTTTGATATCTTCGACACGTGCCATGAACTCCTCCTTATTGCCTAACAGTACGAGCAGAAGATGGGTTTGTCAACGAGCATGTCGGAAGAACGGAAGGGTGAGACGGCTGCCAAAACGCCACTGAATAAGCTTTTTTTCAGTGATAAGAGTCTGGATGGCTTCTCTGATCTCTGAGGGATGCCACGCTCTCAAATGGCCGCTTAACCGATCAAATGGCTGGTCGATCATCAATAATTGGACAAGCGAAGAGGTGGTGAGTCCAAAGGGTCTCTCTCGCACCGCCCTCATGATCGGCTCTTCCCCTTCGCGTCGAAAGTGTTGCTGTCCATCACAAACGTCACAGCCATTACAGTATTCCATCTCTTCCCCAAGGGCTTGGAGTAACCCTTCTCGATAACAGGAGGTGGTCGACCAAAAGATCCTTCCTAAAGGCGACTCTTCAGGACCTTGCATCAACACAACAGCATGGCTGTGATTGCCATCGCGCCCAGCGCGGCCGCTCTCCTGTAGATAGGAGAGGGCGTCGGCCGGAAGAGCGCAATGTACCACCGTGCGAACGTTCTTTTTGTCTACTCCAAGCCCAAAAGCATTTGTGGAGAAGAGCACACCACTTGGATGGTCAATGAACCACCCTTCAAGACGGCTACGTTCGCTCTTGGAGAGGCCTGCATGGTACCAAGCGCTATCGATGGTGGGGTTTTGTATGTGGTAGTGAGCCTGCAGACGCTCACATAGAGCACGAGTGGGGCAGAAGACCAGGGCAGGGCGGCTTTGGCTCTCTTGCAGGAGACCGGTGATAGCCCGTCTCTTTGAGAGGGTCTTGACCACGTGGTAGCTGATATTCGGACGATCACTGTTGCCGTGGATGATGTTGAGTGTTCCAAAGAGACGCTTGAGACCTGTGATGACCTGCTCATCGGCGGTGGCGGTGAAGAGTAGTAGTTGTCGAGCTGGAAGGTGGTGGCCAAATGTTCCAAGGAGGGCAAGCTTTGGGCGAAACCCTTCTCCCCAACTGACAACGGTATGCGCTTCATCGATGACCAAAAGGCTGATGGTCCTTCTAGCCAGCTGCGAGAGTACCGAAGAATTTGCCAGCATCTCAGCATTGGTGATGACCACCTTACAGCCCCGATCAAGGCTCTGGTAGATCTGTTGTCGTTCTTCTTGACTCTGTCCTCCCCTCAGTACGACACATTCGATACCCGCCATGGAGAAGCGGCGGCGCTGGTCCTCCATGAGAGCCAATAAGGGATAGATGATGATTATCAAGCCCTCGACGAAGAGCGCTGGCAGCATAAAACAAAGGCTTTTGCCGCTTCCGGTGGGCAGTATCACCAGTTGAGTGCGCCCCACCGTCTCACCACGATCGTGCGTAGCGATCGTATCAACTACCAGGCGCTGAAACGGCCTAAGATAGGGGATGCCAAAATGCGTTACTGCCAGGCGGTCCAGGTCCATGCCTCCTAAGGCAGCGTGAGTATATGTTCGCTTCACCCTGCCCGGATGCTTGCATACTTGAAGGGTTATCGACAAAAATGGGGGAAGGTTGGCTCACAGAGGGCCATTTGCTACCGATGGTATGGAGGCAGTGCAGGATGCAGGTAATGATCACCGATTGTAACCATAAAGATGTTGCAATGGAAAAGACGGTGTTCGCTGAGGCGAATTTGGAGTTTGCGCTACATCAATGTAAGAGTGAGGCCGATGTGATCAAACACTGCCAGGGGGCAGTGGCCGTGGTCAATCAATATGCACCGATGAACCGCAAGGTTTTCGAGAACCTACCGAGTTTGAAGTGCATCGTTCGCTATGGAGTAGGGTACGATAACGTCAATGTCGACGATGCAACCGAATTTGGGATCCAGGTCTGCAACGTCCCCGACTATGGAACCCATGAGGTTGCTGATCATGCCTTGGCTTTGATGCTGACGCTGGTGCGCAAGCTTCATATAGCCCTACCTGCTACTAAAGCTGGTAGCTGGGATTACAAACAAACTATCCCCATCCGTAGAGCTCGAGCTCAGACCATTGGGGTCTTAGGAGTGGGGCGTATCGGCACCGCTTTTGCTGAAAAAATAGCTGCCCTAGGCTATAAGGTCATTGGCTATGATATCAAGTGGAAGGATGAACCACACCTCATCCCTCCAACGCTTGAAGCAGTAAGTTTTGATGAGTTGATAACCACTTCGGATATCATCTCAATCCACACTTCACTCAATGAGACTACCCGGATGCTCTTTGACCAGAAGCTCTTCTCACAGATGAAGAGAGGAGCAATCCTCATCAACGTATCGCGCGGAGGTATTGTTGATGAAGGAGCCTTGCTGGAGGCCTTGAAGAGCGACCAACTCGCATCTGCTGCCTTGGATGTGGCCAAACAAGAGCCTGTTGGAGCAGATAGTCCACTGTTACGCCACGAGAATCTTCTGGTCACCCCTCATATGGCTTGGTATTCGGAGGAGGCTGCCTTAGAGATGAAGCGCAAGGCAGCAGAGGAGGCGGTACGGTTCATCAGAGGTGAGGCTGTTCATAACCCGATTAACGCCGTGTAATATTTGGAAGGAGAGAGGGAGCAAGAATGTTTGATCTGCGTGGGAAAAAAGCGATTGTGACCGGTGGGAATAAAGGATTGGGACTGGGGATGAGCCAAGGGCTCTGCGAGGGGGGAGCGAGCGTCGTTATCATTGGCTCGAGCGACGAGACCGAAAGAGCTGCCCAATCGCTACGCGATACAGGCTTCGATGCCCATGCGGTGGTCTGTGACCTCAGTGACAAGGTCGACCTAGAGCGCGGCTTTGCCCAAGCCCTACAGATTCATGGAGGTCGCTTGGATATCCTGGTCAACAATGCCGGGGTGCAGCGCAGGGCCAAGGCTGAGGAGTTTGGGTGGGATGATTGGCAGTTCGTCCTTACGGTCAACCTTGATGTAGTCTTCTTGCTCTGCCAACTTGCCGGGCGCGTCATGCTCGCCCAAGGCAAGGGTAAGATCATCAATATTGCCTCAATGCTCAGTTACTTCGGCGGTATCACCGTCCCTGCCTATGCGGCGAGTAAGGGTGGGGTTGCCCAACTGACCAAGGCTCTGTGCAATGAGTGGGCAGGGCGAGGGGTGTGCGTGAACGCTATTGCCCCTGGCTATATGGACACCGAGATGAATGTGAATCTGATCAACGATGAGAAGCGTTATGGCGATATCACTGCTCGTATCCCCGCCGGAAGGTGGGGCACGGCTGAAGATATGAAGGGAGTGGTGGTTTTTCTCGCCTCCGAAGCCTCAGACTACCTCAATGGGGCAATCATCCCCGTCGATGGTGGCTATTTAGCCAAGTAAGGTTAGGCCAATTCAGTACGGTCATGGGCCGGCGGAGGTGGCTCACTGACCCGGTCAAGGGCCTCTAAGACTGACCCGTCCAATTGATGCTCGATGGCATCAAGGGAAGGCAGTAACTGGGCTACGTTACCGGCTCCGAGGATCGGGGCGGTTACCGCTGGGTTTGTAAGGACCCAGCTGACCGCCAAGGTTGCTGGATGCATACTAAGCTCCTTGGCAACAGCAAGGAATCCATTGGCAATCTCTTGGTAGCGAGTCCCCCCATAACGCTTCTGATAACGGGGATTATCCGAGAGGCGAATCGATTTCTCAGTAGCATCAGGGCTGTAGCGGCCTAATAGAAGACCTCCTCCTAAGGGGCTGTATGTCATCGTCGCGATTTGCTCAGCCTGTGCCATCGGCAGGATCTCGATCTCTGCCGTTCGCTTGGCAAGGTTGTACATCGGCTGGATACACTGCACAGTCGGCAGGTGTGCGGCCCGCGCTTTATGAATGAGGCGTACCGTTTGCCAAGAGCTCCAATTGCTGACTCCAAAGCTCAGGATCTTGCCCTGGATGACGAACTTCTGGATAGTGGTCAAAATCTCTTCATCGCTGGTGATCCCATCATTGCCGTGGAGGAAGAAGAGGTCCACGAAATCGGTTCCCAGTCGTTTCAAGCTCTGCTCTAGGGACTGGGTGAGGTTTTTGGCTGAACAACTGCGGTCATTGGGGTCGTCGCTCATCGGGCTGTGGGCCTTGGTCGTGATGACCACCCGCTCTCGCTCACCTTTGATAAAAGAGCCAAGATACTCTTCAGCTACTCCCTTCTGATAGACATTCGCACAATCAAAGAAGTTGATCCCCCGCTCACGGGCAAGGCGGTACATCCGTTCACTCTCTGTGCGGTCAGACCTTCCTCCGAAGGAGAGGGT
>JBAZCM010000120.1:0-5675 GCA_041654935.1 Sphaerochaeta sp.
CTCAAAGGGGTATGAGACCCTCTACATCTGCGGAACTGACGAGTACGGCACCGCAACCGAGACCCGGGCGTTGCAAGAGGGAATCACCCCCCAAGAGCTCTGTGACCGCTACCATGTGATCCACCGCGATATCTATGAGTGGTTTGAAATTGCGTTTGACCACTTCGGGCGTACCAGCACTGAGCTACAGACCCAGATCGTCCAGGATATCTTTCATAAGGTCGATAAAGCCGGGTATATCAATGAACATGAGGTAGAGCAGCTCTACTGTCCGACCTGTGACCGCTTCCTCGCTGACCGTTTTGTTGTGGGTACCTGCCCTCACTGTGGGTATGAAGGTGCTCGGGGGGACCAGTGTGATAACTGTCAGACCCTTCTCGATCCCACTGAGTTGATAAACCCCCACTGTGGGGTCTGTGGCACTACCCCGGAGATCAAGAAGACCCGCCACCTGTACATCGACCTACCCAAGGCGCTTCCGCTGCTCCAAGGGTGGATGGAAAAGGCAAGTGTAGAGGGGTTTTGGGCCCATAACGCCATTCAGATGACCCGCTCCTGGATTCGTGACGGGCTGAAGGAGCGAGCGATCACCCGGGATTTGAAGTGGGGTATCCCCGTTCCCAAGGAAGGATATGAGAATAAGGTGTTCTATGTGTGGTTTGATGCGCCGATCGGCTATATCTCCATCACTGCCAACGCCACCGACGATTGGCAATCATGGTGGCATGACCCCAAGGGCGTTGAGCTCTTCCAGTTCATCGGCAAGGACAACATTCCCTTCCATACGGTAATCTTCCCCTCCTGCCTCTTGGCAACCGGCGAAGAGTGGACGATGCTGCACCACATGTCCAGCACCGAGTACCTTAACTACGAGGGTGGTAAGTTCAGTAAGAGCTTGGGCATTGGGATCTTTGGCAACGATGTGCAGGATACCGGCATTCCGGCCGATGTATGGCGTTTTTATGTCTACCTCAACCGTCCGGAGAAGAGCGATGTGACCTTCAGCTGGAGTGATTTTCAGGAGAAGGTGAATGGGGAATTGATCGGAAACCTCTCTAACTTGGTAAACCGCACCCTCACCTTCGTAAAGCGCTTCTACCCCGACAATGAGATCTTCAGTGCCCCGATCGATGAGGCCCTACAAAAAGAGATTGTCGAACGCGAGACCAAAATTGATGCACTCTTGGAACGAGCAGAGGAGCGCGATGCGCTGCGCCAAATCTTAGCTCTCTCGTCCTTGGGTAACAAGGCCTTCCAGGATAACGAGCCTTGGAAGCTGCGCACCAGCGATCCAGAGCGAGCCCAGAGCCTGCTCAAGACATTGGTCTACCTGATCCGCGACCTCGGAATTCTCATCGAGCCTTACATGCCGGCCGCCAGCCGTAGTATTTTGGGCTTCGTTGGTCGCGACGGAGACCAATGGACTGAGCTCGGGAAGACCGAAGGGATTGAGGAGGTCGGTGAGGTAAGCCTGCTCTTCACCAAGCTGGAAGATGATTTGATCAACACACTGCGTGAGCGCTATAGCGGCAGCCAAGCCGAGCGCCAAGAGCAGAAGGAGAGTACTATGAACGAAGAGACGGGCGAGCGCCCCTTGGCCGATCGGTTCGCCGAGCGGGTGATCTTGAAAGTTGCACACATCACCGATGTTGAAAAACATCCCAACGGTGATCGATTATATATTCTGACCCTCGATATGAAAGAGGAAGAGAGTCGCACCATTGTCAGCTCAATCGTACCATTTTATGAGAGCGATGAACTTTTGGGACGCAATATCGTGGTGGTGAGCAACCTCAAGCCGGCAAACTTCAGGGGAGTAAAGAGCCGGGGCATGTTGCTTGCCGCCAATGATCCTGAGGCTGAGCCCCATACCACCTGTGAGGTGATTTTTGCCGATGATTTTGCAGCCGGTACGGTCTTGACCCTGGAAGGGCATGAGCTTCCCGAATTGAACCAACCTTATCTGAAAGCCGACCACTTCTTCGATATGGAGATCAAGGCCGAAGATGGGGTAGTGAAGGTCGACGGCAAACCCATCGGTAGCGAAGGCAAGACCTTGAAGGTAACCAAGTACCTCAACGGGTTGGTTAACTAGAGAGAATCGATGGATATTCGGGCCAAGGAGGTTACAAGCCTCTCGATGGGGAACGCTGTAATGCAGAGTCCCCTCTGGGCCCTTCTCAAAGGCCAGCATCACTGGCAAGCCCATGCATTTACCATCGATACAGGAGGTCAGGTCTCTGACCTCCTTGTTCTGACGCGCCCCCTTGCCGGCCGATTACGTCTTGCCTACATCCCCCATGGACCGAGGGCAGATCACCGTATGGACCTTTCGCACTTGGCAGCGGGTCTGGCGAGCCA
The DNA here is from genome assembly GCA_041654935.1 of Sphaerochaeta sp. Taxonomy (GTDB): domain Bacteria; phylum Spirochaetota; class Spirochaetia; order Sphaerochaetales; family Sphaerochaetaceae; genus Sphaerochaeta. The sequence goes on from JBAZCM010000120.1 coordinate 2,362, forward strand.
TCTAGGAGGCAATGTCTTTGCCCTTCGCATTGACCTTCCCCCCAAAAGCGTCAACACCCTGCCATCTCCACCGTTCATCCCGTGCCGCTCATCTATCCAGCCAGAAGCCACCGTACGTATCGATCTCTCTGGCGGCTATGAGGCGGTACGTACCCACTATCGTAGCCGGGCAAAGCGCGCTCTCAAAGCCAATGCTGCCGCCTCCCTCGTGATTGACCAAGAGTGTTCCTTTGACGATTTTTATGCGCTCTACAGTGAGACCGGAAAACGAGAGGGCTTTCTCATCCGATCCAAAGAGTACATGCAAAGCGTTGTTGAAGCGGGGGATGGGGTTCACATGCTCTGTGCCCACCTCGATGGGAAGTTGGTGGCTGCCTTGGTGCTCCTTTTCACCGACTATGAAGCGCTCTATCTCTATGGCGCTTCAGCTCGCTTGGAGAAGATTTCTCCCTCCTATAGCCTACAAGATCGGGCGATTCAAATTGCGTGCGAAAAAGGCTGTGCTGTCTACGATCTGCATGGAGTAGGTGAGGCTGGTACCAAAAGTGGACACCTAGCAAGTCTGGAGCTCTTCAAGCGCTCCTTTGGTGGAGAGCGCATAACGCGTCCCACTACTGCCGACTGGCCATACCGAAAAGGGGTTTGGCGTCTGTATCGGGCAGCTGAATGGGTGAGACAGAGACAGGTGGAAATTAGGCGAGAGAAGCGACGATCGCCTTGAACTGGTCGCCACGGTCAAATTCATTTACAAAGAGCTCAAAGGAGGCAGCCCCCGGGCTGAGTAAGACAACCTGAACAAGGTTGGGCAGCTCTTCACGTTTTTTCAATGCAGACTCATAGCTGGCTGTGAAGGCCTCCTGCATCGTTGAGAAGGGACCGAGGTAGGCAATATTGCGCTCTTTGAGGCGTGGGATGAGTTTTTGGCGGGTGAAGGAGCCATCAAGGAGACTGATCGACTGGGCACGCTCCAAATCTTCGATCATCGCATCGGCTTCGAGCATTTTGTCGGTCCCTCCGCAGATCAGATGGACGACCAATTCATCGAAACGAGAGAAGGTGAAGTGCACCGCCTCGGGGATTGTCGCAGCACTATCATTGATGAAGAGGATCCCATCTTGGGTGGCGACTTGCTCGATGCGATGGGGGACTCCTTGGAAGGTTGAGAAGGCTTTTATGATTGATTTGTACTTGAAACCCAAGGAGAGGAGGATCGCGTAGGCGCTCTTCAGCTCCTGATGCTCGTCAAGCTCTTTGGCACTGACGCGGTCGATACCGCGAATCTTGCGCTTATCCAAGCCGGTGAGTTCATGGATGTGGCCCATCAGGGCATCGGGGACCACTGCGTGTTTAATAGTCGGGGTGAAAAGTTCCAGTTTATCCTCAAGGTACCGCTCAATTGAATCATAGGTGTTGAGGTGATCGGGATAGAAGTTGGTCAGCGCACATACCTCCAGCGGCGGGAGGGTATCGTGCAAGGCATTGACGGTGTCACGTACCTGCCATGAGGAGAACTCACAGACCAAGTATTCGGGTAATGGCTTGCCCTCGGCTTTGCGCTTCTCCCATTCGGCCAAGACACTGAAGGCGCTGATACCCATGTTGCCACACTGCATTGCCTCATGGCCAAGTTGCTCCAGGGCATGGGCAACAGCGGCGCTGGTAGTGGTCTTGCCTTTGGTGCCGGTGATGGCGATGATCTTCACCTCCTCACACCACGGGGATGAGAAGAGCCAGGCAAAATCATTGATGACCATCCTCGCCTTTTTGAGCATTGGATGGTTTGGTGGGATTGCAGGGTTTTTGACGACGATATCGGCCCAGAGAAACTCCTCGGCTCGGTGTTCGCCGATAATCAGTTGGGCTCCTCGATCCTTGAGCTCTTGGATTGAGCTACGCAGTTCCTCAGTTCCCTTGAGGTCAGTGATCCTAACCTCATCACCACGGTTGAGAAAGTACAGTGCAGCGGCGTGTCCACCACCAATTACTCCCAACCCGAAGATCAAGACCTTCATTGCTCCTCCTGCGCCTCTATAGTATGGAGAATGTGCTCAGAGAGCAAGATAAAAAGAAGAAAAATAGCGCTAAGTGGTGGCCAGTGCCAAAGACTGCTCCCAGATTTCTAGGTATTTGTCACGATGATGACTCCCCTGGGCGAAGACAAAGTTAAATTCACGCACTACGTGCCACCCTTTGATGGGAATCTCTTGTACTGTTTGCCCAGCCAACTCTTGCCGTGCAGCCGCCTCATACATAAAGGAGATACCAAGTCCTCTCCCCACCAGTGCCTTGATGACATTGAGGTTGTCGATCATAGTCGTGTGGGCAAAATTTTCCAACGAGAGACCACGATCGGCGAGCACGCCTTCCAAAACCGCTCGGGTTCCAGAGCCATGCTCTCTGATGAAGAGTCGGCTCTCCAAGAGCGATTGGAGGGAGATCTCTCCTTCGATCGTTGCCTCTGCACTGGTGATGGCGATGAACCGCTCATGGGAGCAGAGACGATACTCATACCGCCGTTTATCAAAGGCCCCTTCAATCCATGCAAAATCAATCTCCCCTCTGTCAATCTTCTGCAGCAATACCTCTGTATTGTCGATAAAGAGGCTACAGTGGTAGCGCTCCTGTTCCATTAAAGAGGAGAGGACAGGCTCCAACGTAAACTCGCCGATGGTACGTGTCGCCCCAAAGCGTAGCGGCTCAATGTGTGAACGTTGCGTCAACGCATGGGTATAGGCGTGTGCATTACGGGCGTGGGCGGCGAGTAAGGCTGCAAGCTCCTCTCCGGCAACGGTGAAGACCACCTGCCTTCCTTCGATGACAAAGAGGGTGGTGCCCATCTGTTGCTGCAGGGCATGCATCTGTTGAGAGACCGCCGGTTGGGTGATGAAGAGAGCTTCTGCGGCCTTGGTGAAGGAACGGTATTCCCAAACGGCGAGGAAGGCTCGAGCCTTGGTATCAAGGAGTGTTGTATACATAAGTAAATATGATGATAACATAAAATTATATAATTTGTAATAATATTTAAAATTTGGTAGCTTCAGGTCATGAAACAACGAATCATGGTCTTGATACCAGGAGTTATACTCACAGCCCTTATAGCGGCTGTTGCCCAGAAGCTTGGCAATTTGAGCTTCTTCTCATTGGTCGGGCCTTCAGTCTGGGCTCTTTTAATCGGCATTTGCCTCCATCCGGTGGCAAAGCAATTTGCATTCTTTCAAGAAGGGATTGGTTTTACGGCAAAGAAACTGCTGCGCTTTGCCATCATTGGGATGGGCTTTACCCTCAACCTTACCCAAGTGCTCTCCATCGGCTCC
>JBAZCM010000121.1:0-5534 GCA_041654935.1 Sphaerochaeta sp.
GGCCCCGGTAAAGAGCAGCGAGGTAAGGATGATCGGTATGAAGAGGCGAAAGAGGGAGATGCCGCAGCTACGCAGGCCCAACAGCTCATTGTTGGCAGCAAGGTCTCCGATGACCATGCTGCTGGCAGTCAAGGAGGCGAAGGGAAAGGTGTAGAGCAAAAACTGCGGTACACTGAGCAGCACGAGGAGCAACACCGAAGTCAGGTCGACCTGCTTGACTAGGATTCGCTGGGCAAGGAGGAGGATTTGGTTGACGAAGAAGATAAAGAAGAAGAAGAAAAAGGCCACAACGAAGGAGAACAGGTACTCTGTAGTGGCGTGGCGATAGACGAGTGTGTAACGAGCCCGTGATGCCAAAGCTATACTCCTGTTGAGCCGAAACCTCCACTGCCCCGCTCACTTTCATCCAAGGTTTGGACGACGGTGAAAGAGGCATGTTCACAGCGACTGATCACCATCTGGGCGATGCGCTGTCCATCTTCCACGACAAAGGCTTCGTCGCCCCAGTTGATCAGGATGATCCCGACCTCGCCACGATAGTCACTGTCGATGGTTCCGGGGCTGTTGAGCACCCCTACCCCATGGCGAAGAGCCAAGCCGCTGCGTGGGCGAACCTGGGCTTCGAAGCCAGGAGGTAGTTGTATCGAAAGGCCGGTGGGAACGAGGGCCCGCTCCCCGGCCTCAATGATAAGGGGTCCGTCAAGACAAGCGCAGAGGTCCGCTCCCGCGCTTTGGGAGCTTGCATAGTGGGGAAGACGTGCGCCTGGGCGCAGCTTCTTTACCAGAATGGGGACCTCGTTACCTGCCATCGGCCTTACTTTTCTGAAATTGCGTCGATGTAGCTGAGGTTCAGGCGGTTTTGACGATCGATCTCAATGAGTTTGACCGGCACGACCTGTCCTACCTTCAGCACTTCATCCACGCTCTGCACGCGGGTCTTGCTCAACTTGGAGATGTGGCACAGCCCCTCCTTACCGGGCAAGATCTCAATGAAGGCACCAAAGTCCATGATCCGCTTCACCGTACCCTGGTAGATCCGTCCTACCTCAGGCTCCTCGATGATCGACTTGATCAAGTCCTTGGCCATCTGGGCACTGGCATTGTTGCGACCATAGATGGTGATCGTCCCGTCATCGGCGATATTCACTTCAGCAGCGCTCTGCTGGGCAATGGTCTTGATGGTCTTGCCACCGGTGCCAATGACGGCCCCAATCTTCTCCTCATCGACCTTCATCGTCAGGATCTTGGGTGCGAACTCGCTGATCTCGGTGCGTGGGCTCTTCAGTGCCTTGTCCATGATCGAGAGGATGTGCATCCGTCCGTCCTTGGCCTGGGCAAGAGCCTTCTTCATGATCTCAGGGGTGACTCCTGCAATCTTGATATCCATCTGGAAGGCGGTGATTCCTTTGCGGGTACCAGCGACCTTGAAGTCCATGTCCCCGAGGTGGTCCTCTTCACCGAGGATGTCACTGAGCACCACGTACTTGGAGTAGTCAGCGCCTTCGGTGATCAAGCCCATGGCAATTCCTGCCACCGGAGCCTTGATAGGAATACCGGCATCCATCATCGAAAGGGTTCCGCCACAGACCGATGCCATTGAGGATGAGCCGTTGGACTCCATGATCTCACTGACGATACGGATGGTATAGGGGAAATCCTCTTTGGAGGGAACCATTGCCTCAAGGGCACGCTGGGCAAGGTGGCCGTGGCCAATCTCACGCCTTCCGGTGCCGAGGCGACCGGTCTCTCCGACAGAGTAGGGAGGGAAGTTATAGTGCAGCATGAAGGAGGAGAAGCTCTTCTCCCCGTCGATGGTGTCGAACATCTGCTCGTCACTGGCAGTTCCGAGGGTTGCCACTGCGAGGGCCTGGGTCTCACCGCGGGTAAAAAGGGCCGAGCCGTGGGTGCGGGGAAGAAGGCCTACCTCACACTCGATCCAGCGAACCTCATCGACCTTTCGTCCGTCGGTGCGCTCACCCTTGTTGAGGATCGAGTCACGAAGGATCTCGTACTCCATCTCTTCAAAGAGGGCTGAGAACTGCTTCTCACGCTTGGCATCCTCGGCGATCAATTCAGCGTACTTCTCGGCCATGGAACTCTTCACGTCGGCGATGGCGCCGTGGCGCTCCATCTTGCCCTTCACAAAGGAAGCGGTCTGCATCAGCGGCGTTGCCTCGGCCTTGATCGGATCAAGCCAGGAGAGGTCCACTTCAACCGCGGTAATCGGTAGCTTCTGCTTGCCAACGAGGCGAGCGAGCTCAAGCTGGGCGTCGCACAGCTCTCTGATGACCGGCTGGGCCTTGTCGATGGCAGTGAGCATCACCTCTTCGCTCATCTCCTTTGCCCCACCCTCGACCATCGTGATGCCATCACGGGTGCCTGCCACGACGATGTCCAGCAAAGACTCCTCGATTTGGGCGAAGGTCGGGTTGATGATGTACTCATCCCCCACCAGGCTTACGCGCACTGCGGCGATCGGCCCGTCAAAGGGAATGTCGCTGATGACCACCGCAGCACTGGCGGCGTTCATGGCGATGACGTCCGGGGTATGGGTCATATCACTGGAGATGACGGTGGGGACGACCTGGATCTCACGGCCAAAAGCCTTGTCAAAGAGCGGTCGCATCGGACGGTCGATCAGGCGGCTGACGAGAATCTCCTTGTCCTTGGGCCTGGCCTCCCGCTTCAAAAATCCGCCGGGAATCTTACCGGCAGCATAGAACTTCTCGTTATACTCAACACTCAGTGGTACGTAATCAAGCTCTTCATTGGGTTGTTTGCCTGCACAGACGGTGGCGATGACAGCGCTGCCTGCATAGTGGGCATAGACGGCTCCATTGGCCTGTTTGGCGATTTTCCCTGTCTCGAAGACCAGGTCGGCTTCGCCGATTCGAACCGATACTTTTGTAACTTTCATTTCTTATCCTTTCTTTTTGTTCTTGTGCGTTCGATGCACGGTGGGTTCTCAAACAAAGAGCTCCCTCGGCCTGGTAAGCCAACGGAGCTGCTCAGACTATCTAGTGTGTGTATCCCCCATCCTATTTGCGGAGGCCAAGGGCTGCGATCAAGGTACGATACGCATCAATGTCTTTGTTGCGCAGGTACTTGAGCAGTCGGCGTCTCTGTCCGACCATCTGCAGAAGGCCGCGGTTTCCTGCGTGGTCCTTCGGGTTCTTCTTGAAGTGCTCCTGCAGGTCATTGATCCTGGCAGTGAGCAGTGCAATCTGCGCTTGGGTGGATCCGGTGTTCTTTGCATCCCCACCATAGGTGGCGATGATCTCTTGTTTCTGTTCCTTTGTAATCATGAAACAATTCTCCTCTTGGCAATCAGGCCAAGTCTTTTGGTACCGGCACTCGCTTCGATTCCCCCGGTCTCATCAAGGATGAGCCTCAGGTGCTCTTCATCCAGTAGTGCAATCCCTTCCACATACCTACCCTCATGGTTGGAGAGACGACCCAGGTATTCTCCCGGCGGTGGAAGCAACTGCATAAAGGAGCGAGTACGATACAGCAGACCGTCTTTGGTGATCTTGGAAGGGTGTGCCGCCAAGTCCAACTCATACGGTCGGCCGAGCATACTTTGGACTTCTTCCAAAGCGCCCTTAAGAAGTTTTTTACGCACCAGAGAACTGGAGATTGTCTGCCCATCGTCGGTAAGGATAAAGGGCGGGACATCTACGAAAGAACCTGGTGACAGTCGAGCAAGATGTTCCTGCAGCTGAACAGGACCGGCACTGGAAGCCGCCTCACCGCAGCGGAAATCTGCTCCGACAACCATCACTTTGACCCTACATACCGTAGTGACCAAAGTGAGGAACTCCTCAGCTGTGAGTTTACTGAAATCAGCAGAAAAGTCAATGACAAGGAGGAAATCAATCCCAAGTTCCTCAAGAAATTGCTCCAACTGGAAGTCGGTTGTCAGGCTTTTCTGGCTTTGTTGACTCTTGGTGACCATCTTGGGGTTACGGTTGAAGGTGATGACCATGCTCTGCCAGCCATTCTTCTTGGCATACGCAATGTTCTTCTCAAGGATGGATCGGTGTCCGCGGTGCAGGCCGTCAAAGACGCCTATTGAGACAGCCATCTCCTCCTGCCACAGCAGGGGGTTGTCCACCAAGTAGTTGAAGTCAAAGCGTTTCATTACCGCTCCTTTGGTCGATACGGTGCAACGTGGCAAATGATTTTGCGCACAGTTGGGTCAAGGATAGCACGTAATGTGCCCTCTGGGTCAAAGAGCATCACATATTTGTCTGACGGGCGAATCTGTACAGAAGGCGGATAGATCCCATTGGCAAGACGAGCAAGCTCATTCCAGCCACACTCTGCTCTACCCATGGCGTCCAGTCGCCCCAAGAGCGAGGCTGTATTGGCCTGGGATGCAACCAACGCCTCTGCATCATCGGTTTTGATCGCCTCTTCCAAAAAGAAGGGACCGATCTCGGTGCGTACCAACGCCTCAAGATGGGCACAGCTGCCACAAGCCTTTCCTAGATCCCGGGCGATGGAGCGAATGTAGGTCCCTTTGCTGACAAAAATGTCGGCCACCAGCAATCCGTCCTCATACGAGAGCAATTCAAAGCTATAGATAGTCACCGGCCGGCTTTTCATCTCAACCACTTCACCGCTACGCACCCGGTCACTGGCCCTCTGCCCATCGACGTGTAGTGCGCTATAGGAAGGGGGCACCTGCTGCACAGTGCCCTGGAAGGCAGGCAGTGCGGCCTTGATCTCTTCAAAGCTTGGCAGGGCGGCTGTGGCAACAATCTCACCTTCTGGATCGAGGGTATCGGTCTCAGTGCCAAAGCGAATCGAGGCACGGTAGCGCTTGTCCATGTTGGAGAAGAGTGGGTTGAGGCGGGTCATGGGGCCGGTGAGCACAATCAGAAGACCCTGGGCAAACTTGTCCAGGGTCCCGGCATGGCCTACTTTCTTACCCATCAGGCGTTTGATCGCCCACAGGGATGAGAAACTGGTCTTCCCGCTCTCTTTGTTGACCAACAGGATGCTAGGCGTCGTTCCCATCACTCTTTAGCTGATCGATCAGTCGATTGATCCGCTGCCCCTCGCTGAGGGAGGTGTCAGCCTTGAAACGCAGACGAGGGGTATTCCTTGTCTTGAGAAAGGAGCCCAAGCGCTTTTGGATGAAGGCACTGGCACGAGAAAGGGCATCGACGCTCATCTCCAAGGTTTGCTCATCCAACGGCGATGAGATGTAGACGGTGGCGTATGCCCCATCACTGGAGAGGTCTACCCTACTGACTGAGCTTAGGGTGCTCAGGTGGGGGTTCTTCACCTCTCCGGTGACGATCAGCGTTCCGATGGCTTCTGCAATCTTAGCTTCTATGCGTTTATTTGCCCATTCACTCATATGTTGATATTCGTCTCCAATTTCCGTGCGACCTTCTCAGTCTCGACGATCTCCATGAGGTCGCCGACTCGGAGGTCGTGGAAGTTCTCCAGTCCGACACCACACTCAAAGCCCTCTGCAACCTCACGAGCGTCATCCTTGAAGCGCTTAAGGCTGGAGATCTTTA
>JBAZCM010000122.1:0-5530 GCA_041654935.1 Sphaerochaeta sp.
ACACGAATAGCTCGGGTTCCGCGGTTGAAGAGCAGTGCGACGAAGAAAGCAAAGATAAGACGAAGTGGGACAGAGATAAAAGCATAGAAGAAAGTGACTTTCAACGATTGCCAAAAGAGCGTATCTTTCGCCATCCGTCGAAAGTTCGCCAAGCCGTTGAAGATAGGGGAGCCGAGGATATCGTAGTTGGTGAAGGAGTAGTAGAGCGAGAAGAAGATCGGAATAACGGAGAATGCGATGAAGCCGAGCAACCATGGACTGATAAAAGCGTAGCCAGCGATGTCGTCGGCCAATGATCGTTTGGGACCTAAGGTTTGTTTCATTGCATCTTCCTTGTAATAAGTAGAGAAAGGAGGCCCAGGGTTACTGGGTCTCCTTCCTTCGAGATTTCCCTCTATCTGAGGATGTTGTTTCCATCGTTCATGATTTTCGCAACGCCCGCGTCCAGGCTGATTCGCTTGAGCAGAATCTCCAAGGTCACGTCACGTGCCAATTTCAGGAACTCACCGGAAGCTTCAGGATCGGGTGGATCGATGGAGCCGCTGTTGGTTGAAGCAAGGCTGATGAAGTCGAAGATCTGCTTGTTGATTGCATCGACTCTTGTGGCCATGTGGTCACGTACATCATCGGGAATCGGGATACCACGTTCGCCCATCAACATGTCATTGACTTCGATGTTGTTGAGGAAGTAGTCGAGGAACCGTGCTGCGTCCTTAGGATTCTTCGCAGTTGCGGGAATCGAGAAGAACATTGACGGCTTGAGGTAGGTTCCCTTTGCCTTGGCACCCTTAAGGATGGGCATCAAACCGAGCTTAAGAGGTCGGTTGGCCGCAGCCTGTGTGGCAACATACTGGTTGGACCAGATGAACTCAACCCACGAATTACCCTTTGCGAACTCACCCTCTTCAGGGCTGACAGCAACAAAGGCAACTTCAGGTCGGACCAACGCACCGGCGTCAAGCAAGCGCAGCTGAATGGCATAGAACTCACGCAGCGCCGAGACATCGGTGAAGCCCAAGCCGGATGTGCCAAAGAGTTTGGCTCCGGTCTGACGAATCAAATGCTCGAATCCTACCCTGGGGTCTGTGGTGAAGAACGGAATGGTCTGTACGCCAGTCTTGCGGTAGACTTCCAAAGCGATCCGCTCAAAGTCTTCCCATGTCCAGGTTGCAGTATCGGGCTCAGGGATACCGGCCCTTTCCAGCACAGCTGGATCGTAGGTCAAGCAGACAGCATTTGTTCCCAGGCTGATACCGTAAATTTTGCCGTCGACCATACCACCGGTGAGGAAGGAGTCATTGACCTTGGAGAGGTCGATGGTTCCATCCTTGACATATGGGGTCAGATCGGCGAGCTGATTGCGGTTCACCCACTGTAGCATGTATGCATAGTCATGCTGAATCAAGTCAGGCAGACTGCCAGCAGCTGCTTGGGTAGCGAGTTTGTCCCAATACCCTCCCCAGCCGGTGGTCTCGCTCTCAATCTTGACCTCGGGGTACTTAGCCATGAACATGTCAGCGGCCTTCAGTGTCCGTTCATCTCGAGTGGGGTTTCCCCACCATGCAAGACGCATCGCAGCATCTCCCTTTTCTTCGGCTGCCGGCATAGCAAAAAGCAAGCCCGGCAGGAGGACGAGAGAGACGAGTGCGAGCATGAACATACGTTTCTTACTCATAGAAAACCTCCTTTGTGATGAAGTCCAAGGCATACGTACTCACTGGAAAATCCCGTAGTACTCCCCACTGGAATCCCGGAATAATTCCCCAGTCTAATCCTGATATTTTTCCCCACTGAGATTTGTTACCATGGATGGCAATGTTCTTCTGAGAAGGGCAAAACCAACCATGGAGGTAAGAAGCTATGGCATCTTACAAGAAGATCCTCGAGCTATATGGCCAAGGATACAATTATTCACAGATTGGCAAACAAGTCGGCTGCGACCGAGCAACAGCCAGAAAAGTTGTCAATGGATGCAAGAAGAAGGGAATCCTGCCCACGCAATGGAGACAGCTGGAAGAGACCCAACTACGAGACCAATTACGCAAAGAGACAAAGGCGAAATCGGAGTATCTGCCAATGGACTTCAAATGGATGCACGGTGAACTCTCCAATGCACATGTCACGGTGAACCTTCTGCACGAGGAATATGAGCAAAAGGCCCATGAAATGGGGTTGAGGCCCTACAGCCGTAGCCAATTCTTTGAGCGTTACCACAACTGGAGCAATCGCCATAGCTATAGTGCCAAGATCAAGGCCAAGCCCGGGCACTCGGTTGAGTTGGACTTTGCCGGGGATTTGGTGCACTACATCGACCCACTGACCAGAATCCCGGTAAAGGTGACCTTGTTCGTGGCCACCCTGTCATTCAGCAAGCTCCTGTATGTGCAAGCCGTTGAGCGACAGAAAGCGATTTGTCTGGCCCACGCCACCATCGGCTCATTCAAGTATTTCGGTGGAGTGACCCGTGCAATAATTGTGGATAATACCAAGGCTGCCATAATCCTTCACTCAAAGCATGAGCTGGCAGTGCTCAATGAGCTATTCCGTGAGCTGGCTGAGCATTATGGGGCAACGGTAATCGCCGCCCCTCCCCGGTCACCAAAACTCAAGCCAAACGTGGAGAGCGGGGTCTCCGACACCTATACCCGAATCCTCGCCCCGCTTCGCCATTGTACCTTCTACTCGTTGGATGAGTTGAATGAAGCCCTTTACGACCGGTGCGAAACTTTCAATGGCGAGCCATTCAAGGATAAGAAGCAGTGGACACGTCGCAGCATCTTTGAGGCTGAGGAGCAACAAATGTTGTCGCAATTGCCTTCAACCAACTTTGAGGTACGGGAAAAGACAATTGCGACGGTCCGCGAGAACTGTCATGCAAAATGCAGCCTCGACGGGTACTACTACAGTGTACCATACCGGTGGTGCAAAAAACGGGTCACCCTGCGCCTTGGAAGCAACGATGTCCTGATTTATTCCCAAACGGGTCAATTCATACGCAAACATCCCCGGGGAGCCGATCCTTGGGACCGCTATGTGACCGACCCAACGGACATGCCCTCCTACATCCGCCAGTATGCCTATGCCAGTCCGGCTCTCTTTTGCGAGCAAGCCGGGCGTGTGGGCTCAGCAACCCTTGAGGTCATCGGACGGTTGTTTGCCATTGCGGAGGCCAACGACAGGGTCGTGGAAGCCGAGTATGAAAGTGCCAAGGGCATCCTTGGATTGGCAAGACCGACAAAGAAGCATTCTGCCCGTTGCCCTCGCATCCTTGAGGCGGCTTGCACGGTCCTCGTAGGGCTCAATCCTAATCCATTGATAAGAATCTCATATAGATCGGTGCATAACACCGTTCGGCGCCTTATCGATGAAGAAGTAAGCAAACGGACAAAGGAATTTATAAGTGGCAAGCTTGGAGCGGCGAGTATTATGGATATCTTACAGCAGGAGGACAGCAATGGCTTATTCGATTGAGCAAATTCGTTTGGATCGAGATGAGAAGATATTGCTGGCCTTCAAGCGTTTGAGGCTTCCTGGCATGGCCAATCATTTCCGGGAGATCTTGGAGGGGACCGTCGAGGTGGATGGCCTTGATGTGTCCACCATCTTGGAGCAATTCATCGATGTGGAACTGGGAAGGAGAACGGACAACAAGGCAGACAAACTCATCAGGGAGGCAAGGCTGTGGTATCCCTCAGCGACCTTGGAGCATCTGCAGGGCAATGCTAGGAAACTGTCTCCCCAGCTCATCTCGACGCTCTCCAAGGTCAGATTCATTGAGGCTGGCGCATTCATCATCATCTATGGCGGACCCAGGAGCGGGACGACCTACCTTGGCTGTGCCATTGGAGCCTCTGCGTGTAGGCTCAATCGGAGGACCCGGTATGTCCGCTATTTTGATCTATTGAGCAATCTCGTGGAGGCAAAACAGGTTGCAGGCTCTCTTCAGGATGGACTGGAGGCATTGCGTACGGTGCCCTGTCTCATCGTAGATGATTGGATGAACTCGAATATGAGCCAGAACGAATTGTTGCTCATGCGCGAGATAATGGATTATCGTCCCAAATACGGAGGAACTATCCTCATCTCTCACTCCCATCCTGATTCATGGAAAGGCTTGGTGGATAGCGATACGAGTTACCGTGATTCGATGTTCAAGACACTTACCGAAGGTGCGATGATTATCGAATTGGCCTGATTGTACTTGGCCAGGGATTTAGTCCCTGGCCGCTCCACTGATGAGAAATTCTAGGATTCTAATGGTGAGAAATTCTCGGATTCAGGTGGTGAAAGTGATAGGATTTACCACTCACAGGCTAATAACGTGCTGACAGAGCCCGATGCGATATTCTTGAACTTCTTTGTAACTCCTTATAGTTACATTTTGACACATTTCCATGATTATGCAATGAAGGTATTGTCATTAAATAGCATGATTTTGTCATAATTGGATTATTTTTGTGGTTTTTAGTAGGATTGTAGGTGGCAAGGAAGTAAAGAAAATTGGGCGATATCTTGGACGTTACACCCAGGGAGAACTGTATGTCTAAGACTCCCCGATCAAAGTCATCCAAGCTTCATAGTCAGACAAAACAGCTCCACTATTTTGAGCACTTGGAATGCCCCACAGAGTAAGGTGATATAATGGAGGCGTGGAACATTAGAAAAGCCCCCACAATGCGTGAGGGCTTTGCAATTATTCAGGTAACTCAGTTGTTCACCCGCTCCAAGTACTCCTTGGTTTCGGTGTTTATCCGGATTTTTTCACCTTGTTTGATGAAGATAGGGACGCGGACTCGAAGGCCGGTCTCGGTGGTCACATTCTTGGTGGCACCTTGGACGGTATCGCCTTTGACGGCTTCCTCAGCCTCTGCTACTACGTAGACCATCTTTGGTGGCAACACGATGTCCAAGAGCTGCTCTCCCCAGAAGGTGCAGCGATAGGTCTCCCCGTCCTTCATCAAAAGTTCGTACTCAGGGAAGGTGGCCATCGGCACCTCGATCTGCTCGAAGGTATCGGTGAGCATCAAGTGAAAGTGTTCGCCGTCATTGTAAAGGTACTGGCAGTCTCGGTCGCCGATAGCGATATCCTCAACGCTGTCCTGGCTCTTGATCGTCTCCTGTAGCACTTGGCCAGTGGAGGGGCTCTTGAGCTTCAATCGCACAAAGGCTGACCCCTTGCCGGGATTCACAAACTCACGATCGACGACGATGAACGGTTGTCCCTTCATCAAAAGGGCCATACCCTTCTCAATTTGACCAGCTTTAATCATATCAATTACCTCGTATGGTTGGAAAATGCACGTTCTATGCCCAATCATCGTAGCAGAAAAGCCAGATTTATACAGCCCCTGCACAAATTTTTTTTCTTATCATCTTTGTAACAAGCAATTGTCCTTACGGTGTTTGCAGCGTCTTGGAGAGGGGAAAGAGCATTACTTCTTCTAGGCTTTGAGCGCCCATAAGCAGCATCTGCACTCGATCCAGGCCCATGGCAACCCCGGAGACCTGTCCCATTTTGCTGAAGGTTGCA
>JBAZCM010000123.1:0-5494 GCA_041654935.1 Sphaerochaeta sp.
GGGTGGACTCCTCTGTAGCTGCTTTGTTGATCCATCGTGCTATCGGTGACCGCCTTGTCTGTGTCTTCGTGGATCATGGGCTGCTCCGTAAAGGGGAGGGGGATGCAGTACGCGCACTCTTTGCCGACCAACATCAAATCCAGATGATCAGCGTTGATGCCCAAGATCAATTTCTTAGCGAGCTTGCGGAAGTTTCAGACCCAGAGGAGAAGCGAAAGATCATTGGCCGTCTCTTTGTCGATACCTTCTATGGGGCAGCACGGACGTTGGGGAAGATTGATTTTCTTGCCCAGGGCACCATCTACGCTGATGTTATCGAGAGTCAGAACCCGGCCAAAGGCGGCTCTCTTGCGATCAAGAGCCACCACAATGTTGGTGGCCTTCCTGATGACCTACAGTGGCAGCTGCTTGAGCCACTTCGTGAACTCTTCAAAGATGAAGTGCGAGAAGCAGGTAAGGTCCTTGGCCTACCTGATGAACTGTTGGGGCGCCACCCGTTCCCAGGTCCAGGACTTGGGGTGCGATGTGTCGGAGCGGTGACCTATGAACGACTGCAGACTCTCCGAGAGGTCGATGCAATCTTTATCGAAGAGATCCGTAACGCTGGCCTCTATGATTCGATGTTTCAAGCCATTGCCTGCCTTTTGCCGGTAAAGAGTGTCGGGGTGCGTGACGGTAAGCGCAGTCACCAAGAGGTCTGCACCCTCAGAGCCGTACAGAGCGTCGATGCGATGCATGCCAGCTGGTACCCCTTCGATCCTGTGCTCTTGAAGCGCATCAGTGAACGAATATTGGCTGAAGTTCCGTCAGTGAGTCGAGTCCTCTACGATATCAGTGATAAACCGCCTGCGACTATTGAGTGGGAGTAGGATGAGCACGTCTTCATTTCAATGATTGAATACAACCCGCAAACGAATAATCGTAGGCGCTCTGTAGTGTGTTTTCACGTTTGTACAATAGGTACTCTTTCTCTGGATCCATCTAAAATGTAACGGGTAGATAGAGCCCTTCCATTTTCTTACCAGGAAAAATCAGCTTTGTCTTTCTAAAAAGTTTTTATTAAAAATCAGAAAAACTTTGTAAAAATAAAAGTGGCTCTTTCCATACACTCAAGTGATTGGGTTTTGATGGAGTATTTCAGGAAGTTCTGTGTTCCTGATCTCCTGGACGGTAGCTGGTCTCTTGCCGACAGTGACCAATGACTTGAGTATATCCTTCTTCTCTGCAAGGCTCTTCGTCCTGTTGAGTAGCTTCCATGCCTCCCAGGTGATGTAGGCCTCGGCATTCTTGGTGGCAAAGGAGGATCGGCTATGGGCGATGTCCGCTATGATTGAATGCAATGCATTGATCAGCTGTAAGTTATAACGCCCTTTGCGCGATTCCGTCTTTGAGTCGAGAGCAAAATGGGCCAATCCCGTGCTCTGAGCATATCTGACCCCTCCCTTGCTCTTGTCGGTGACCAGAATCGCCTGCTCATCGAATCTGGATGAGAAGGCATGCTCCAACCCATCACTGCTGACGTTCCCCCGTCCGATCGGCTTGCCGATCACGTTCCGTCCATCATCGATTGCGGTGGCGATGCAGATCTTGTCACGGCTGACGGCCCGCTTCCTGTCCTGCGAGCCACGCTTGTGGGCATGGGTACGAAAGCCATATTTGATGTAATCAGGCTGTACATCACTGTAATCCTTCTCAATACCAAGATTTAGTGGTCCTTTCCAGTTGCCTTTGAAGCTTGCAGACAGATAGAACTCATCCTCTTGTATCACTCCCTTGAGAATCCTGCCTTCGATGGAGTTCTCCACCTGACTGAAGAGCTTCATGCGCCAATTATGGGCCGTGGAGAGAGCAATCCCGCATTTCTCGGACAACAAGGGCAGCGAATCACCGCTCAACATCCCCTCGATAAAGGTGTCCCACCTCTTTGCCGAAAGGGAACTTCCTTCGATCACCCTACCAGACGAGAGGCCGAAAAAAGAACCACATCCCTTGCAACGAAACCGGCTCTTGCCATGGGCAGATCCATTCCTCAGCACTTCAGAGCATCCACACCTGGGGCAGGTGGGGACCTCTTTCTTATCCTCGAGCCGCTTCCTTTTGGTGCTCAGGGCAGCCTCTTTCTCCCCACCAGGGGAGGAGAGACCGTTCTCATCGATCAGCGTGTTCACAATCTCAATGACGCTTTCCTTGTCTTCAATATCGACAAGGGCATGCATCAATTGTTGGTAAATCTCAAGGGCCTTCTGTTCTTTTTCCTTCTCTGTCATATCAACAGTCTACTACCGATCGAGTAATCTGTAAATCAAAATAACTTTAGATTACGAAAAGAGCTTTTTTATCATTGTACTGTTATGAAGTCATTACGAATCTTATTTCTTCTTTTGCTGCTGCCTATATATCTACACGCCGCCATTACTGCTACGTATGAACCTGTACCCGCACTACATTTTGAGAAGGGATTTTCTCCGCTAAACACAAATAAACTAATTGCTCACATCGGTACTTTGACAATTCATGCTGATGGCGAAGAACTTTTTGATCCAAACATCCTAAACGTCAACTTATCTATTAAGGTAGCATTTACCGGTCCGATGCAATGGGGAGGACTTGCACAAATCCAGGAAACCTTCTTTCACATCTATGCAGTATCAACAGTAAATGGAGTCACACAAGCCAACCCCCTTTGGTATGATAGCATGCAACCTCTACGATCAGAGAACGGCAATCTCAATGTCGCCAACTTTGTCGCTGAACTGTATCTGGTCGGTGATCAGGACTGGTCAAGATACACGCCAAACGCTACATACACCATGACGCAAGGAATGCTAGGAGGCTTTAAGGTGGGTGTGGCAAATTCAGAGCATGGATATAATGGTAGCAATAGTACGTTGATTAGCGTAAATGGCAACCCTCCAAAGCTCCCCTCTCCACAAATCACCATCAAAGGTCAACAAGCCATCTCCTTGCATCAGGCGATTGGTTCCTTAACAACCAGGGTTGCTGAAGCGGAAGTGGTCATTCACAACGGTGCAAACGGTAAGCAATATGCAGTGGATGTCGTTTTTACAAATCTTTTCAACACCAGTCCCTTTCATCTGGTATGGCAAGGAGGAGGCAGCAACCCTCCCAGTATTCCCTACTCACTTCATTTCAATAACTCCAATGTTACTCCAGGTCAACCTATCCGGTGGGAAGGGTTGACCCACACACCTCAGAGCAAGGATATCCTGGTCACCGGTTTCACCGCATCAGCCGCCCAGCAAGCTTTGGCTGGTTATTACCAGGACACTATTATTGTTAACGTTATCCCGGTGAACACGATCTAAGTTCGCTTCTTGCTTTTTCATCCCAATACCGTGTATCCTGAGTTCCGCAGTAAAATCTTCTGTTTTCAGGCGTAAATAATTGCACCCAAACAGTATGGGTGCATCCAAATAATCCAAAATATGTAGTACAGTAGGGCAGGCTCGGAAAGTTTTTCTGCCAAAGGCCCCTTATTGTTGCTTTGTCTGGTTGTTCAGGCTCCTCACATCCTGCTTGCTGAAGAACTTGCGTGTCATGTCGATTCCCGTGGCGATGCCGATGCGCTCCAATACCCGGTCCACGAATGTGCTCATATAGATGTTGGACTCCACATGCACCAGCTGTGCCCTCCTCAGTGAATCGACGATCCGCTCATGGGGGATGGTGTTGCCCAGCTCCTTCACCTCAAGGAGCCGCAGCAGCAGCAATGAGACGAAGCAGGTCAGCAGGTGCGCCTCCATGCTGTGGGGCATGCGCACATACATGGGGCGGGTGGCCAGCACCGACTTGGTGATCTTGAAGCTCTCCTCGATCCTCCACAGCCCACGGTACATCTCTACGATATCAGCGGCGGTGACGGTGCGGTTGAGCTCGAAGAGCTGGTCATAGGTCCTGAAGCGGGCCGTGCCCTCCCACGGCCTCTCATTGGGGTCGACCCCCACCACGTTGGTCTCCAGCAGGTAATAGCCGTCATACCGCTCATCCCGGGCGATGGCCTCCTCGTCGATGGCCCTGAGGAACTCGATGTGCGGGTGCAGCTCGCCGCTCTTGGCGTCGTAGGCTTCCTTCTTGAAGTACTTGTTCGCCCCATGGCTGTTGAATACCGTGCCGTCACGCCTGGCCTTCTCGATGGCCTCCTGGCGGTCGATCCTCGCCTTCACCGCGTACTTGCGGCTCCAGAAGGCGATCTGGACGGTGTTGACCTCGACCTTCACCTTCCTGTCCCGCTCATCGACGGCCGTCCTGCGCTCGGTGACAAGCCTGCGCCACTTGAGGCGGGACACCGGCACCTCGACCTTGGCCTTGGGATCATTGGCTTTCCCAGCAAGGGCTTGCTCTCCCTCCAGCACGATGCCGCGCCCCTGCTCATCGGCGAGGGACTTTGCCAATACCTCCCCCAGGCTCTCCTCATAGCCGTGCAGATCGAGGACCCACCCCTCGGTCTCCCTGTCCACCATCCTGACGCTCCTGGCGATGATGTAGCCCTGGCGCTGGGCCAGCACGTTGCAGATGTTCGTCCCCCCGCTCACCCCCTTGTCGGCCACGTAGATCATCTTGTCCAGCCCCAGGTTCTCCTTGGTGTGCCTGATCATCGGCACGAAGGTGCTCACGTCATTGGTGTTGCCGGGGAACATGCCGTAGGAGACCGGTATGCCCTCTCGGTCCATGAACAGGCCCATCTGCACGATGGGCAGTTTCCTGTGCTCCTTGCTCACCCCCCGCTTGCGAAGCCCCTGCTCGACCACCTGCTCTCCCCACTCGTCGATGACCACCCTGTCGCGGTCCGGCCCATCGATCTCGAAGTAGAAGTTGGTCACATCGTAGTACAACAGGGAGGTGTCGCGGCCCCATTTGCCCTGGACCTGCCTATGCAGGTGGCGCACCAGGTCGGCGCTGTACTCACTGAGGAAGGGGAAGGAGCGGTACACGTCGTCGTCGGTGATGGGCGAGCTGCCCAGCATGAAGCGCTCGCGCATCCGCCAGGTGGCCAGCTTCGAGTCGGGGGTGAGGATCCTACCGAAGACCAACAATTTGAATATCATGTCCATGTTGGCCCTGATGCCCCACTTGGACCTCCTGTTGTTGAGGAACTGGTCGATCTCCAGCTTATGGTAGATGACCGACAGGGGATGGTGGCCGAAGTAATGGGCATTGTCTATGTAGGGGTTGTCCTTCCTCTCCTTGCTGAAAGGGATGCCCCCCAGGTCATAGCGCTCCTGCAGGTTGATCGCCAGGCTGTGGTTGTCCGACTGCCTGCCCCTTCCCGGCGAGAGATCCTTGGCCAGTTGCCTGAAGTGGGCCACCGGGTCCTCGTACTCCTTCTCCAGGTCATGCAGGTAGCCGAGGAACTCCACTTTTTCCTTGGTGGGGTTCTTTTGCCCCTTCTTCCTGACGCTTTTCATGAAATACAGGGCCTTTCCCTGCTTGTTCGAGAAGATCTTCAGTTCCATGCATACCCCCCGAGGCCCTA
>JBAZCM010000124.1:0-5474 GCA_041654935.1 Sphaerochaeta sp.
GCTGAAGACGCTTATTGCTATGACTGCAAGACCGATAGCAAGGACCAAAGACGTATGGATGGTCTTTGCCTCTTTTGGGGAGGAGAGAGGTCCTCCACTCTCGCCGGCGGCTGACTGAAGCGCTTGGTCAATACGCTCAACCAAGGTCCCGGTTCGTTCTTTGAAGGAGGTGAGTAAAGCGCTGAAATATGCCAAGGTGAGGACCACCAAGCGTCCAGCTCTTCCACGGAGCGGCGGGTTGGTTCCTACCAGTGCCTGGCTTGCCGAAAGGAGGGCGATAAGGCGTAAGCCCTTGATGAGCGCAACCTCTAATGCTCCTTCGGTGAGGGCGAATTTGCCCAGGACAAGGAGGACTCGACCATTGGGCTCAAGGAAACTCAATAGAACGAGGGAGAGAAGGAGCATCAAAGCCGGGGCGACGCGTACACGTCTTCGACAGGCAAGTTGCATGCCATACATCAACAGGACAGTGGCGACCAGGGGCCACAGGTCGCGGGTCACGATGATGGCTGCGATACTGAGCAGGGCTGTCACACTTGCTACGGGGTAGTGCCTACTCTCATAGAGGGAGGGAAGGCCAAGTTCGACCTCATCCTGTGTCAGGCGTTGGGCGAACGAGCTATGTGTTTTGTATCGTTGGGCCAAAAAGCCCAAGACGAGACTGGTGCCCAAGCCCAAGGAGAGCATCACCGGAGCGGCAATCCAGATTGCTCTTCCGTAGACGAGTAGGGCTGCAACGGCAATCTGGCTGAGGTTTGAGACAAACGCTCCCACCAAAGAGATACCCACCAGTGAGACCCGTTCTTTGAGAAGGCGGGCCAGGCCATACATCGCAAGGCCACTAGAGAGTGTGCCAGCTAGGGAGACGAGTATTAAGTACGAGAAGAGTGTTCCGCTGACCATCCCCTGGCCGAGGGCTTTCATGACGAGGATCACGAAGAAAGAACGCAGGTCGATGCTCTGGATGATGATCAACAGCGGAAGGTTAGCGAGCCCGAGGCGCAAGAAGGGCAGGGGTTTGGGGATGAGGAACTCCAAGGTGGAGAAGAGGAGGGTGATAGCACTGATGAAGGCAATCCTTCGTTCAAATCGCGACATCATCGACCTCCAAATCTGCTGGGGCTCCCACAATGGTGAGTAGCACATGGTTAGGAAGACAGGCAATCCACTTACCGGAGAGTGAGATCGGTTTTTGGAGGGTACAGCTCTTGGTGGGACAAGATGAATCGACGATCTTTGCCGCCCCATCCTCGATGATGATCTGTGTCTTTCCGAGTGGGCCATCTACCTCTATGTGTTGGTCGCTGCTCATTGAGTAGCGAAAGACCGCCTCATTGGTTCGAACCTCAAGGTACCCCGACCCTGGGCTATAGGTCATGAAACTGATACCTACCACCGCTGCGACGAGAAGGAGGAAGATCAAGAGGTCTGCGATGATGGTGGGAGGAAGGCGGCGCATCATTGGTGAAGTGTAGCGTCAAGGGCGACGGTGGTGCAAGAGAGGCCAAAGGGTTGGAAGGCAGGTCTTGCGTTCCGGATGTGCAGTGTGCACAAAATTGATTTGGAGATTCATAAAGTTCATCGTATACTGATGGTCCTCCTCGTTTGTGAAGAAACTGTGGAGATTTGTGTTGTATAATCACAAATAGTTGTGCGAAATACCGGAGTGTGGTGAGGTAATGCTATGAAAGTCGTCTATGTGGCGGATACGATCGTCGAAGACCGTGAAGGGATTGTCCAATACTTGGAACTCAGCGGGTATGATGTGCAGGCATATGAGGATCTGCACGCCCTGCAACTGGCGGTAACCCGCCAAGCACCAGATTTATTGCTCACCGAGGTGCACTTCTCCGATGGGGATGGCTTTAGTTTTTTGAAGAAGCTGAAGCAAACCTATACCTTTCCGGTAATTTTTGTCACTGGGCGCAACAGTGAGAGTGATCGAATCCTCGGTTTTGAGCTGGGGGCAGACGACTATGTGTGTAAGCCATTTTCAACCAAAGAGCTGGTGCTGAGGGTCAATGCGCTCTTTCGGCGGATCGACTATAGTGCATCCGCATCCCATAGCGGGACGACTTGGACACTGGGTAATTCAACCCTTCAGTTGGATGAGATCTCTCATACCTTCTCCATCGACGGGGAGCAGATCACCCTCACCGCAGCTGAGTGGCGGATCATGAGTTACTTGGTAAGCAATAGTGGCATCCTCATTACCCGGGGTCAGATTCTTGAGAATTGCTTTGATTACAGCTTTGAGTCCTATGACCGGATTGTTGATACCCATATAAAGAATATTCGAGCAAAGATGGGGCCATTGGGATCGCAGTGGATAGAGACGGTCCGTGGCTATGGCTACCGTTTTGCAGGTAAGAACGTCACCGAAGGCGTCTAGGGGGAGTGATGGGAGAGCAGCAGACTCATGTGATCTATATCGTAGAAGACCATCAGGTGATTCGCGAAGGAGTGGGACAGTACCTCGCTCTCTCCGGGTATGAAGTCGAGCTCTTCTCAGATCTTGACTCACTGAAACGAGCGCTTGAACGCAAACATCCAGATCTCTTGATCCAGGATGTGATGCTCCCTGACGGTGATGGCTTTGCATTCGTCAAAGAATTACGCAAGAACGCAACCTTTCCCATTATCTTTATGACTGCCCGTATTGAGGAGAGCGACCGGATCCTTGGATTCGAATTAGGAGCTGATGACTACATCACAAAGCCATTCAGTCCCAAAGAGTTGGTACTACGAGTCAATGCAGTACTTAGGCGTTACAGTGATCGTTCGATTGAAGACAGTGATGGACTACTACATGTCCAAGGCCATACGATGCGCTTTGACGAGCGCAACCACAGCCTCACCGTAAATGACGAGGACGTCTTTCTCACCGCCGCTGAGTGGCGCATTGTTGCCCTATTAATTGAAAGGGCCCAGGAGCTTGTCTCCCGAGCAGAGATCCTCAAGGAGTGTTTTGACTACACCACTCAATCCTATGAACGGGTAGTGGACACCCATATAAAGAACATTCGGGCAAAGCTCGGTGACGGTCCGTGGATTGAGACAGTCCGTGGATGGGGGTACCGCTTCATCGGTCACACAAAGCCATGAGAAAACAAGTCGTCCGCTTCTTTTTCAGTTTTGCTCTCGTAATCTTGGTGTTTTTGGTCATCCAAGCCTCGATTTTTCTCTTCAGTGTCCACCAACATCGCCAAGAGTGGATAACATCAGTCTTTGATGAGTACCTTGATAGCTTCATCACTTCTCTGAAACGTGAACTCGCTGACACCTCCAAGGAGACATTTACCGTAGAGCAAGTGTTGCTTACCTCGCTTAACGACCGTATCAGTGGATTGTATCTCCGTAACCCTGACGGTCAGGCAGTGGCGGCATGGGGAGCGACTGCAACCGGTGACACCCTTCCTTTACCTCTAGGTCGGCGCTCACGTGTAACTCGCTTGATCGAAGGTCAGATCATTCCTTTAGCAATGGGTGATAAAGAATCGGGCTTTACCAGTAAGATGATGCGCTGCGATCTCTATGAGGTCTCGATCTCGAAGAGTGGGCTCTTACACACCATTGAGGTCAGTAAGCGACGTAAGCCTCTATGGCAGATGATTGCGCTACCTCCTGAAGTCAAAGCCACCGATATCGCCGGCAGTCTTACCATCACCTACAATGACCAATCCCTCGGTTCGGTCGATGTGCTCACCTTTACTCCAGATACCTACCAGGGGACGACCAAGCTCTTCGGTGGCATGCTCTCTTCCTTTTTGATCTCCCTGCCGGTCGCCTTGATTCTCTCCCTCTTAATGGCAGCCACCCTCTCTCGCCGTAGTCAACGATATACCGACTCTATCCAAGAGGCGTTGGGTCGTATGGCAAAAGGAGAGACAGACATTATACTGCCCAAGACCAATATTGACGGGCAGCGAATTATCAATGAGGCGATTGAGCAACTAGGTAGGAACCTTGAGGCAAACCAACAGAGTCGCCAGACCTGGCTGAGAGCCATCAGCCATGATCTGAATACCCCTGTCACTGCGATGAAGCTGCTCATCGACGGCATGGCCGATGGAATCTTTCCCACTGACACCAACCAAATCCTCACCCTGCAACACGAACACGAGCTTCTTGCCCAGAAAGTTGCAGCAGTTTCTCTGTATGCAACACTGCAAAGCCCTGATGCCCAGGCGTACCCGGAGCCACTGGATATTCCTACCTATATAGATAAGGTGATACAGCCTTTCTCAGAAGAACAGCGTCAAAGAATTTATTTTGATGACCAGGGTGCAGACTTGGTAGCAGACCCCTCGCTCATGGTCAAAGCAGCCCAAGCGCTTCTGAGTAACGCTCTTGCCGCCTCAAAGGAATCGGTTGGGTGGAAAATACGAGCTAATGAATTGGTCTTCACCAACACGGGAGAACTGGAGCAAGGGATAGACTTCTTTGAACCCTGGATCCGAGGCGACCAATCGCGTCACAATCCAGGAACTGGACTTGGCCTCCCCATTGTAGGGCAGATTATGCGCCTGCATGGAGGCGAAGCATCTATTACTGCAGAAGAGGGGAGTGTTGTTGTGACCCTCACATGGTGAGGCTCATCAAGATCTCCTCGTCATCCAACCTGCGAACAGTAAATGTTCGCCCCTCCAAGAGAGCATAGCTGGGTACGTTCCCTTCCTTGGGAAGAGAGACAGAGCCCGGATTCAGATAGTAAAAGCCGTTACGCGACTCCAAAAGCGGGATATGGGTATGTCCACTGACTATGATAGTACCAGAAGGAAGGGGAGGAAGCTCTTTGTGTCCGTGGTGGAGGAAGAGATCAAGGCCATCGATGTGCATCCAGGCACTTTCATTGAGGACAGGAAAGGCCAACATTTGCTGATCGACCTCTGCATCACAGTTCCCTCGTACATTTATTATATGATTTGCTACGTTATTTAGTAGCATACTTGTAGTTTTCGGGTTATAATGTTCTGGAAGGGCGTTCCTGGGACCGTGATACAGGAGATCTCCCAATAGGATAAGCTTGTCGGCTTGAGTACTCTGGAGGATGTCCAGCAGGCGCTGCGTTGCAGTACTGCTACCGTGGATGTCGGATGCGAAAAGATATATCATATTTGTATGGTAGTGAAATTGGTTATGTACGGCAACGTTATTGACAGAGTAAAAGGATTTGTCTCTGTAACCTTCTCGAGAAATACATACTGCGCAATTTCACACACAAATCACACAAATGTATCGAATATCCACATGCAATCTGGATTAATCGCAACTGTTCATCACACTATTCCATCTTTCATACAATGTTTTTCCATTCAACTCACAAAGTGCATCAGCATACTGATGTTACAAATAAACTCTCACGCAAAAAAATGGAGATTTACGTCATGAAGAAAAAGTTTGTATTGACTCTGGCGCTTGTTCTCATGGTTGCAGCAACTCTCGTAGCTGCTACCCCTGTCGAGGTAAGCGGA
>JBAZCM010000125.1:0-5472 GCA_041654935.1 Sphaerochaeta sp.
ACCCTTCGGTGGTATAGAGTTCGCTGCTTGGTTCTCTCAATAAAAGATCTTTAACTCGTTCGTACATCTGACTGGACTCCTTCCTAGGTGGCCATTATGAATTCTTTTGGTTGACAGAGTCAATGATTCAGTGGATTTCGTTTATATTGACGGATTGACAGATTCTGTAAATGTGTTATAGGCTTTGGTATATCCCCTTGGTCAGGAGCGTAATATGTACCAGACTATCCCACAAATTTTCAAACAAATCGTAGAAAAACACCCAAAGTTGGCCGTCCAGATGTATAAGACGGCTACCGGCAGTTTTGCCCAAGTCACCTACAGCGAACTCTACCAAGAAGTTCTACAGCTAGCCGCCTCCCTTGCATCGATCGGCGTACGCCGTGGCGATAGCGTAGGGTTGATCAGCGACAACCGTAAGGAATGGCTTGCCAGTGACCTGGCAATCCTCACCCTCGGGGCAGTGGACGTGCCTCGCGGCCGTGATGCTATGCCCCATGAGGTCTCCTTCATCCTCTCCACCACCGAAGCTGCAGTGTGCTTTGTGGAGAATGAGGGCCAGCTGAACAAGGTGCTCGCCCTACGCAAGGAGCTTCCCGCTCTGCGCCAGATCATCGTCATGGACAGCGAGTTCACTGCAGCAGGGGACGAGAGCCTCTCAATTCATCGCTACAATGATCTGATTACCCTCGGTAAGGCTGCCCTGGCAAATGCCGGGCATACTGACCAGATTGAAGCAGAGCTGCAGAAAGGAACGAGTGACGAGGTCGCTACCATTATCTTTACCAGTGGAACCACCGGCGACCCTAAGGGCGTCATGCTCACCCACGCAAACTTTGCCTATCAGCTGGAGGCAGTGCCCAAGCTCATCGAAGGCCTTGAAGTCGGTCAGCGCTGGCTCAGTGTCCTGCCGGTATGGCACTCCTTTGAGCGGATTTTGCAGTACGTCATCGTCAGCCAAGCTTCGACGATTGCCTACTCCAAACCTCTCGGTTCAGTCCTTTTGGCCGACCTCGGTGTAGTCAATCCTCACTTCATGGGCTCGGTTCCCCGTATTTGGGAGGCAGTCCGTGCAGGTGTCTTTGCCAGCATGAAGAACAAGAGCCCTGTTGTGAAGGGAATGTTCTCCTTCTTCGTCAAGGTGGCATCACTGTACAGCAACGCAAAGGACCGCGTGACTGGAAAAATCGCTACCTTTAAGAAGCGCAGTCGACTCCTGGATATCCTCACCTCAACCATCCCAATGGTTGTCCTTCATCCTCTCTATAAACTGGGGGATAAGTTGGTCTTCAGTCAGGTTAAAGCTAAGCTTGGTACCTCCTTTATTGCAGGTGTCAGCGGTGGAGGGTCGCTGCCAGAGGGCGTTGAGCTCTTCTTCGCTTCTATTGGTATTACCCTTCTTGATGGATATGGATTGACAGAAAGTGCCCCGGTCATCGGCGTCAGGCCGCTGGTCGGTGGAACGAAGCGAACCATGACCCTCTTGGAGGGCACAGAGGCAAAAATTATCACCGAAGAGGGGAATTTTGCGAAACCCGGGGAGAAGGGTGTGCTCTTTGTTCGTGGCCCACAGATCATGAAGGGGTACTATAAGCGTCCCGATCTTACCAAGAAGGTGCTTTCAGACGATGGATGGCTTGATACCGGAGACCTGTCGATGTGGACCCACAAAGGTGAATTTGCCATCGTGGGACGTGCCAAGGATACGATCGTCCTCTCCGGAGGAGAGAACCTTGAACCGGTTCCCATTGAGGCAAAGCTCTGTGAGAGCGAGTACATCGAAACCGCTGTTGTCCTCGGCCAAGATAAGCGCCACCTCGGAGCTTTGATCGTACTGAACAAAGCTCGGATCGAGGAGTACCTCAGAGAGAAGGAAATCCCCTACCTCTCCGATAAAATAGCTTCGATGAGCGAAGTCATCTCCCTCATTGAGCGTACGATCGGTGAAATTATCAGCAGCAAACAGGGATTCAAGGCTTTTGAGCACATAGTGCGCTTCAAGCTTCTCGGAAAGAGTTTTGAGGTTGGTCGAGAGCTCTCTGCCAAGCAAGAGCTCAAGCGATTTGAGATCAACCGCCTCTATGAGGAGGAGATCAGCGAGCTCTTTGTCGGTTAGGCTTCCTTGCCTTTTTTCCTCCCCTTGTATACGATTGACCTGTGATACAGATCATCGGAACCAAGAAGGACCGCGAGACGGCAAAGGCGATTCGTTTCTGCAAAGAACGGTCGATCGCCATCCAATTTGTCGACCTTACCCAACGCTCCCTCTCTGCGGGGGAGTGGCGGTCTGTTTTTGACGCATTTGAGCCACTCTCGCTAATTGACAGCGAGGGTGCTTTCTATAAAAAAGAAGGATATGCCCATCGCCTCTTTGATGCAGAAGAGGAGTTGGTCCTGCACCCCCAATTACTCAGGCTCCCCATCCTGCGCAGTAAGGGGAGGGTACAAGTTGGTTTTGATGAAGCGACGCTGCTCAGGTGGGGAAAAACCGATGAGTAGCTGGGCAGTCCTTGGCTCAGGCTCTAGTGGCAACAGCTACCTCTTCACCGATGGAACGGTGAGTGTGCTCATCGATCAAGGATTCAGTGTTGCTGAGCTCAAACGTCGTCTTGCGCGCTTTGGAACTGAAGTAGGGAGTGTAGAGGCAGTCTTTGTCACCCACCTTCACCCCGATCACGCTCGTGGGGTAGGGACGCTTGCCCGGATGCATGGGGTGAAGGCGTATATTCACTCCAAAGCAATTAAAAACCAGCCAGCATTGATTGCTAAAATAGGAGTGCCAGAGGGACTTTTGGAGGGTGTGGAACCCTTTGAAGTAATTGAAGTCGGTCCCTTCAGTCTCTATTGTTTTGAGACGAGCCACGACTGTGATGGGTCGGTGGGATGGATTGTCAGTTGGGAGGGCGAGCAGTGCATGGTGCTCACCGACACCGGTACGACAACAGCTGTCCACCAGCGTTTGGCTTTTGAATCGACGCTGCTCTTCCTGGAGGCTAATTACGATGAGACGATGTTGGCCAATGGCCCGTATCCGCCCTTTTTACAAGAGCGGATTCGAGGAGAAAGAGGCCATCTCTCCAACGGAGAAGCATTGGACTTTCTGACCCAAAGTGGTTTTCAGGGACACCATGTCTACTTCATACATATCAGTGATACAAACAACCGAGTAGAGCTGCTCAGCGAAGCTGCAAAGGCAGTAAGCCCGGTCCCCTATACCGTCTGTGCCAAAGGCCAGTGGTATGGGATGGTGGGAGAATAGTGATGCGCAAACAGCGAAAAAAAGTTAAAAAAGAGGTGTGGAGCAGCCGTCGGATCAAGAAATTGAAGCGTGATGATGGACTGAAGCCAAAACTGGTGTATCGCTACACCATGGATAGCCTGGTAGAGAGCACTGCCAGCAGACACCCAAAGCGGACAGCTCTGCGACTTTATGGCGATGATCAGAGCTCCTATACTTTTGACCAGGTCCGCCACGCCAAGGATGCTATTGGCCTCTTTCTTCTTGAGCTAGGATTTGAGAAGGGAGACCGCATTGCCATACTGGGTGAAAGCTGCCCTACGTGGCTGGTGGCGTACTTTGGTATAACGGCGATTGGTTGTGTTGCGGTTCCTATTCTTCCCGACTTCTCGGCCAAAGAGATTGCCCAGATTCTGGAGCACAGTGGAACACGGGCAGTGGTGGTCAATGCCAAGCACTTTGAGAAGGTAGCCCCCTTTATCCAACAAAACCCCGAGATGCTCATCCGGATGGAAGACCTCTTCCATATCCCGGCTCCGATTTCTGCTGAATTGACAACTAAAGAGCAATTTTTGTGGGCACCCGGGCGAGATATCGCCCGTCGTAAGGTCGATGAGAAAGAGCGCCAAAAGAGGGTAGAGCGTTTGGCCGAAGAGGACGACTTGGCCTCAATTATCTACACCAGCGGAACTACTGGTAGTAGCAAGGCGGTAATGCTTACCCATAAGAACCTGGTATGGAACGCTGACATCTCCAGTGATGTCTATATCAAACTCAAGCCGGGTAACCGTGTCCTCTCGATTCTGCCGATCAGCCACGTCTATGAGTTTACCGTTGGCCAATTGCTGGAGCTGCTCTGCGGCTGTGAAATTGTCTACCTTGGGCGCGCTCCTGCTCCCTCGATCCTCCTGCCTGCCTTGAAAGAGGTGCGCCCTCATGTGGTGATGACTGTCCCGCTCTTGATCGAGAAGGTCTATCGCTCCTCAATCCTGCCTGCTTTGAAGGCAAATGAGAAACTTGCCAAGTGGCAGTCCTTCCCTCCTGCTCGGCGCCTGATCGCCCAAATTGCCGGGCGTAAGCTCAAGCTGACCTTCGGAGGCAAACTACGCTTCTTCGGCATCGGTGGAGCTCCACTGGATTTGGAGGTTGAGAGCTTCCTCGCCGATGCTGCCTTCCCCTATGCCATCGGCTATGGACTGACTGAGACCAGCCCTTTGATCGCCGGCGGTAAGCCAAACAAGCATTATGTGGGCACCATTGGCAAGATTGTTGAACACCTTGATGTAAAGATCAATGAACCCGACCCCACAACTGGGGTGGGTGAAATTTTGGTCAAAGGTCCGAGCGTGATGCAGGGCTACTACAACAATGAAAAACTCAATGACGAAGCGTTCACCGAGGATGGGTACTTCCGTACCGGAGACCTGGGCATCGTCGACAAGCGAGGGCGCCTCTCGATCAAGGGGCGGACCAAGACCATGATTTTGGGTAGCGGTGGAGAGAATATCTACCCTGAGCTGATCGAAGCGGTGATCAACAGCCAAGACTTTGTAACCGAGAGTCTGGTCATCCCTGAGCATGGTGGACTTGCTGCCCTGATCAAGATTGATATCGACTCCTTTGCCCAGAAGATGGCACTGAACGTCCACGAAGCGCGAGCGGAAGCGGCCAAGTATGTGGCAAAGATTCGCGATGAAGTGAATAAGGAGCTTGCGGTCTTCAGTCGGATTAGAACTGCTGAATTGCAGGAGGAGCCCTTTGCCCGAACCCCGACACAAAAGATCAAGCGCTTCCTCTATTCGCGGATGAAGGATGGATCGGAGGGCTCTTGAGCACCCTTATTGCTCTGTGGTATATCTGAGCAAGGAGATCCCATGGTTAACGTAGACATCAGAATCAAGGCGGTAGACACGCTGTCCACCCCCGACCAACTCAACGAGCGCTACCCCGTCGATGAGCAAACTGCCCATTTTATTGCCGATTCACGCAAGAAAATCGAAGAGATCATCAAGGGTGAAGACAGCCGCCTCTTGGCAATTGTCGGCCCGTGCTCCTTACACGATCCCAACGCTGCAGTTGAGTATGCCCAGCGACTGAAGGGCCTCAGTGATAAGATTGGGGATGTCATGTATGTGGTGATGCGCACCTACTTTGAGAAGCCGCGGACCGTAGGGGGTTGGAAAGGCTTGATCCTCGATCCCCGTATGGATGGTTCCTATGATATTGAGGAAGGC
>JBAZCM010000126.1:0-5382 GCA_041654935.1 Sphaerochaeta sp.
TCCATCAATGGGATCGATAACCCATCGAGGAGCATCGGAGCCTCTCTCTCCCTGCTCTTCACCGAGAAATCCGTCATCAGGAAATTGAGCAGAAAGGTACTCTATAATCATCTGCTCTGCAGTAGTATCAGCCTCAGTGACAAAATCATTGACAGATTTTTCTTCAATCTTTAGGTCTTTATGTGCCTCTCGATCAAGTAACATTTGACCCACCGATCGGGCAATGCTCTCAGCAGCGACTTTGCGTCTCTCTCTCATAGTTCAACTACCTTGAATCCCTTTGCAACGATGTGGTCGATGCTCTCATCATCAGGAATGTGCATAGCAAACACTTTGTGTCGTAGTTCCTCAGGAATTGTCTCTTCAAGCTCTCGTAGCGGACAGTGGTGCTCGTTTTCTTCTAAACTGGTATCTTGGAAAATTACATCAAGCTTATCCTTCATCAAAAGGTTTACTATTGGTTGAGGAATTGCGCGTGAATCGCCGCTATAGTAGATAACCTGGTCATCCACCTCAAAGACATATCCGTAGCACGCCATGTCACTAGCGTGCTTTACCGGATATGGTTCAAAGTGGATACTCCAATGATGTGGTGGTGTGAGGTGATGCGTGTAGAATGATTGGTCGATACCCACCAACGCTAAGTAAGATTTAAGTGTTTCGGCAGGGTAGAAGATTTGAACTTGTTTGTGAACCACAATGGCACAATACGAGAGGAGCGTACCCAGGCTGCCAATATGGTCGCTGTGCATATGCGTAAGAACGACACAGACAGTCTTGGCATTCTTGAAAACTTCAAGATCCCAGATCTTACCAAAGACAGTCTCTCCGCAATCCAGTAAATAAAATGTTCCATCTTTGGCAAACCAAGCACTGGTGTTGTCCATGGCAGGATTGAAAGCAGAGCCCATACCCAAAAAGTGTAATCCAGCGGTATTTTTCATTTATTTAATCCCCGATGCTACAAAACTCTCAATGAATTTCTTTTGGAAGATGAAGAATATCAATACCAGTGGCGCCGATATAATGAAGGTTGCAGCACAAACGTTGGTCCACTGTAAAACTGCTTCTTTACTCTTTGCAAAGAGTGCTAATCCGACGGTCAGAGTACGGTTTTCCACTGAGTTGGTTACGATCAAGGGCCAGAGGAAGTTGTTCCAGTGATAGCTGACCGATACCAAGCCAAAAGAGATGTACGCTGTCTTTGAGTTGGGTACATACACATTGGTAATGATTTGTGCAGTATTGCATCCATCGATGGTTGCTGCATCGCTCAGTGCCTTGGGTATTGTTTTGAAGTGCTGGCGTAACAGGAATGTGCCCATCGCACTACCTAAGAATGGCAGCATGATGGCAAACTTCGTATCGGTGAAACCAAGGTCACTGATCGTCATGAAGTTTGGGATGATCAACACATCGTTGGGGATAATGATCTGAATGAAGATAATCATGATAACCAGCTTCTCACCACGAAACTTCAAGACAGCCAAAGCATAGGCTGCCATAGTGATCGTGATAAATTGGATGGCATAGGTCGATACAACGATGGTAATCGTGTTGATATAATACCGAGCAAAAGGAACCTGGCTCCACACATATTGGATATTCCTGAAGGTCCAATTTTTATGTGGGAAGACCTTCATTACATAGGTTGCTTCAGTGAAAGCGGTCAAGACCATCCAGATCAATGGAATCAGGAAGATGAATGAGAGGGCGATGGCAACCAGATAATAGAGAATGTTCAGTCGTTTTACAGCAGTTCTCATACAGTGCCCCCTTAGTTGTAGTAAATCTTCTTGTCCTGGTTCAAGAACTGACCCATGGAGATGGTGAGCATGATGATGAGCATCACCATCGTGAGTGCTGAGGCTTTTGCCTGGTCAAAGAAGATGAATCCATGCTGGTAGATGTAGTACAGCAACAACGTGCTGGCATTGTTGGGAGCTCCCTCAGTCATGATGACAATATGGTCTACAAGTTTGAGACTGTCAGTGAGAGCGGTGATGGTAACAAAGAGGGTGGTGGGAGCCAAAAGCGGAAGGGTGATTTTCCTGAATGTCCTCAGCGGTGAGGAGCCATCAATGAGTGCTGCCTCGAAGATTTCAGGATCAAGGGACTGAAGGCCAGAGAGAAAGAAGATCATGAGGTAGCCAGCTTCACGCCACACGTACATCACTGACAAGGCAGGTAGTACTGTTGATCGATTTGAGAGCGCGGCAATGGGCTTTCTTCCCATCCAGAGCATAAACTGATCAACCATTCCACTTTCTTGCATGTACATGAATAGCCAGATACTTGCGATGGCAATCATGGGCATCATAACCGGATAGAAGAAACTTGTTCGATAGAATCCGATACCCTTGGCTCGCTGTTTGTTCACCAACATGGCAAAACCCAGACCAATAAAGAATGCTGGGACAACAGTCATCAAGGAGAAGAGGAGGGTGTTGCGCATAACCTTCCAAAAGAGTTCACTGGCAGCGAATCGTGTATAGTTCTCAAAGCCAATAAATTCTGGTTCGCGCATTCCAAGCTCAAAAGCGTGGAGACTAAGATAACCACTGCGCAAAATAGGATATACGGTGAACAGTAGCAGGAAGAAGAGTGTTGGGGCCAGCAATATCCAAGCTTTCGCTGACTGCGACAACCTTATTCGTCTGCCAATTTTATTTGGCGCTCGCATCATGATGAACTCCTCCCTGTTTTGAATGCATATATTGGCGATACCAAATATATGGTATCGCCAATATGATTATAACACGAGCCAATTACTGGTATTTCCTCATTACCTGATCGGCTTCTGCCTGTGCATCTCGCAATGCTTGGGCAGGAGTTTTCTCGCCAGTGATAGCACTTTGGATGCTGTCGTTGAGAATTCTCCACATCCTGGTTGAGTCGTAGCTGGTCAACTCGGGCTTACTGATTGGAATCTGATCGAATGCAACTCTGGCTTGTGGGAGCTTGGCGTAATACTCTTTCATCTGTGGAGTTTCAAGAGCTGACTTTCTGGTGGCAACGTATCCAGTGTCGATACTCCACTGTGCAGCACGCTCTGTTGAAGTTGCAAACTTGATGAACTCCCACGCCATCTTCTGGCGCTCAGGGCTGATGCCCTTGGAGATGTAGAAGTTTCCGCCACCGGTGGGGGCTGCCTGACGCTTGTTGCCAGGAAGGAATGCAGTACCAAACTCAAAGTTTGCATCTTCACTCACTACGCCAAGGTTACCGGTTGTGTGATAGATCATGGCTACCTTTCCGGAG
Organism: Sphaerochaeta sp.; assembly: GCA_041654935.1. Taxonomy (GTDB): domain Bacteria; phylum Spirochaetota; class Spirochaetia; order Sphaerochaetales; family Sphaerochaetaceae; genus Sphaerochaeta. The sequence goes on from JBAZCM010000126.1 coordinate 3,262, forward strand.
AGGAACTGGCCAGGTAGGTCGGTCCATTGGACGATACCCGGCTGCATGACCTTATACTTGTTCTGTAGGTCATACCAGAACTGTAGTGCCTCCACGTTACCCGGAGTATCAAAGTAGATTTGCTTGCCATCCTCACTCATGAGGTTCTCACCATGTTCTGAGTTTTGCAGAGCAAAGCCGGTGAATCCCCACTGGGCACTTCCACTGTTGAGCGCCAAACCGACTCCGTAACGCTGGACGTTTCCATCTGGGCCAACTTTGGTCAGCTTTTGTGAGTACTCGACCAATTCATCCCAGGTTTTGGGCGGGCTATTGGGATCAAGACCCACTTCACGGAATGCATCCTTGTTGTAGAAGAGGATCATCGTACTACGTTGGAATGGAATGCTGATAATGTTTCCTTCAACATACGAGTCTTCCATGAAGCCTGTGAGGAAGTCATCAATGTACGCTTGGCCTTCAGCACCATCTGCTGCAATGAAGTCATCCAAGAAAATTACCGCATCCTGCACAAACATCGAGAATCGCTGGGTTGCGAGACTGATGAACAGATCAGGGGGGTTCTTGCCTTGAATAGCTGATTGGATCTTGACGATGGTGTCATCGTAGTTGCCTGTGTACACTGGCTTCACGATTGCCTCTGGATGGAGTTCATTCCAGTCGTTACAAATTTTATCAACGAATTTTGTAACGGCTCCTCCTACGTTAACCGGGAAGAAGAAGGTCAATTCCATCTTGTCAGACTGTCGGGCGGTCTCTTGCTTTCCTCCAGCAAAGAGACTGGTTCCGATTATGCAGACGACAAGTAACAATAGGAACACTTTTCTTTTCATGTTGTCACTCCTTTTTGTGAATACCTACCCATGATCGTTCATGATATAGGTTCACCTATAGTATTGTACTCAAAATTGAAACGTGTCAATATTTATTTTTAGAGATGAAAATTCTCTGCATTGCAGCTGGTAGAGGTCAGTTACCAACAATGAAGTTATAAGGTGGGATTAGATATAGGAGTCTTGCTCCAAGCAATATTGGTGGTATGCACTCTTTAGCGCTTCCTTGGGTTTCACATAATCGAACCAACATGACCACACAGCTTTTCCCAGTAGTGCAACAAACTTATGGTCGTTGAAGGGAGCGTTATCTGCTGAAGGCACGCGCTGGCCCAGCGCCTTGGAAAAGCCGGTGGCCAGCATTTCCATCCAAGGATACGTCTCGATGACTTCATAATTTGTAAGTGTCTCTTGAGTGATCGGGTTGCCGCCAAGCAATGCCACAGCTGATGAGACAGGTTCACTTACCAGCCAGGAGATGAAGCGAAGTGCCTCTTGTGGATGCCTACTGTGTTTACTGACTCCTAGGCTTCCTCCTCCTAGTAACGGACGTCCTCCAGGTATCATGCTAAAGCCAATCTTATCAGAGACAAGGGAGGTCTTGCTGAAGAAATCGGAGGCAAAGTTGGAGAAGAGAATGGTCATGGCGCTCTGCCCATTGGCAAACGCTTCTGCCGCTTCTGTCCACCATTTCAGTGAAGGGTTCACCGAACTTCTGAGAGCAAGAATATCGGCGATTGATTGCTCAGCCTCATCGGAGAGTAAGAGAGGCAGTCCATTTGAAAAGAGACTTTGGGCATAACTGAAGTATCGGGTCATGAACTCAGTGCCAGCCAAAATTGGAGTTTTTCCCAACACTAAGGTCGATCCATACTGTACAGGAGAGTGGGAGTTTTGGGAGAGTGAGAAGAAAGAGGCGATACGGTTATACTGGGCAAAAGTCTTGGGCACCGCAAGGGTCTCTCGGTACTGCTCTTGATAGAGCCGTCGCAGAACTGTTTTGTCGAAAAGATCTTTTCGGTAATAGAGGACTTGGAGGCTTGGAGAGATGGGTAGGGCATAACGTTTACCCTCTACGTGGGTAAACGGACCTTCGATTCCACCGATGAGCGAGTCATAGATGGGGTTCACTTCGTAGTCTATCTCATCTAGGGGTCGAAGCACCAAGGGAGCATCCCAAGAGAGTACGTCTGCTCCGACACGCAAAATGTCGTATCGTGATGCTGAATGTTCATTGATCAGTATCTCATTGATACTCTCGTAGGTAGCGATATCGATTTCAATACTG